>NZ_JBVVQV010000001.1:200258-441199 GCF_055811235.1 Mesorhizobium sp. WSM4810
TCTCGGCGGCCCTCGGTTTTTTCGTTTTTTGCGTTGTTTTTTTTGTGCGGGGGGGTTTTGGGGGGGCCCCCCCCCCCCCACGGGGGGGCTGGGGGGGCCCGCCCACCCCCCCCCACGGAGAGGGGGTCTGCGGCCGATGTGCGCCCAGGACAGCCATGACCACCTTCACCGCCGCCACCACCGCCGAAACTCTCGCCACTGTCGCCTGGGCGGCGGCGGAAGAAACGCCGCTCGAAATCCTCGGCCATGGCTCCAAGCGCGGCATCGGCCGTCCGCTGCAGACCGAGCACACGCTCGACCTGTCGAAACTGTCAGGCGTGACGCTCTACGAGCCGGCTGAACTGGTGCTGTCAGCAAAGGCCGGCACGCCGCTCGCCGAGATCGAAAAATTACTTGCCGAAAACGGCCAGCAACTCGCTTTCGAACCACTGGATTATGGCCCGCTGCTCGGCGGCGAAAAGGGAAAAGGCACGATCGGCGGCGTACTGGCCGCGAACCTTTGCGGTCCGCGCCGGCTGAAGGCGGGGGCGGCGCGCGACCATATTCTTGGCATTGCAGCGGTTTCGGGGCGTGGCGAGGCGTTCAAATCGGGCGGCCGCGTGGTCAAGAACGTCACCGGCTATGACCTGTCCAAGCTCATGGCCAACAGCTGGGGCACGCTTGCCGTTCTTACCGACGTCACCTTCAAGGTGCTGCCCGCTGCCGAGACCGAAGTCACGCTGGCTGTGCGCGGCCTGCTCGACGATCATGCCGCGGCCGCTATGGCGCTGGCGCTCGGTTCCAGCGCCGAAGTGTCGAGTGCTGCCCATCTTCCCGAACGCGTTGCCGCACGGGTCGCCGGCGGCGGTCTCGGCAGCACCGCCGCGACATTGCTGCGCGTCGAGGGGTTCGGCCCGTCGGTCGCCTACCGCATCGCAGCGCTGAAAGATCTGCTCGGAAATGCCGGCCCGCTCGAGGAAATCTCGGGCGAGACTTCGCATTCGGTCTGGCGCGATATCCGCGATTGTGCGCCGTTTGCCGACGGCCTAGAAAAGCCGGTGTGGCGCGTGTCGATGGCGCCGGCGCAAGGCCACCAGATGGTGCTGGCGCTGCGCATGCAGGCGGCCGTCGATGCCTTTTATGACTGGCAGGGCGGACTGATCTGGCTGCGCATGGAGCATGGCGATCCCGAAGCCGATCTTCTGCGAGCAGTGGTGAGACAGTATGGCGGCGGCCATGCGACGCTGGTGCGCGCCGCCCCTTCGCATCGCGCCGCTGTGCCGGTGTTCGAGCCGCAGGCGCCGCACCTGGCAGCATTGTCGGCGCGGCTCAAAGCCGAATTCGATCCGAAGGCGATCCTCAACCCCGGCCGCATGGCTTAGGAGGTACGAGATGCAGACCAATTTCTCAGCTGCCCAGCTTGCCGATCCGCATGTCGCGGAATCGGAAAAGATCCTGCGCAAATGCGTGCATTGCGGCTTCTGCACGGCCACCTGCCCGACCTATGTGACGCTTGGCAACGAACTGGATTCGCCGCGCGGGCGGATCTACCTGATCAAAGACATGCTGGAGAACGGCCGACCGGCCGACAAGCAGATCGTCACCCATATCGACCGTTGCCTGTCCTGCCTCGCCTGCATGACAACCTGCCCGTCGGGCGTCAACTACATGCATCTGGTCGACCACGCCCGCGTCCATATCGAGGAAACCTACAAGCGGCCGCTGCCCGATCGGCTGACGCGCGCCATGCTGGCCTTGGTCCTGCCTTATCCCTCGCGGTTTCGCGCTGCGCTCAAGCTGGCAAAGCTCGGCCAGCCATTCGCCGGATTGCTGGAAAAGCTCCCGGCGCTGAAGCCGCTGGGTGCGATGCTCAAGCTCGCCCCGGCGTCGATTCCTGCGGCCTCGCCAATGGCTTCGCCGGGCATTCATGCCGGGCAGGGCACGAGCAAAAATGGCCGCGTCGCCATCCTTACCGGCTGCGCGCAGTCCGTGCTCGATCCCGCCATCAACGACACGACGATCGCGCTGCTGACGCGGCTCGGCGTCGAGGTCGTGGTTCCCGAGGGCGAGGGCTGCTGCGGCGCGCTGGTGCATCACATGGGCCGCGAGGCGGCAGCCCTTGCCTCGGCCAGGCGCAATGTCGACGCCTGGACGCGCGCCATCGACCAAGGCGGGCTGGATGCCATCGTCATCACTGCGTCGGGCTGCGGCACCACCATCAAGGATTATGGTTTCATGCTGCGCCTCGATCCCGCCTATGCCGACAAGGCAGCGCGGGTGTCGGCGCTGGCCAGGGACGTCACCGAATATCTGGCAAGCATCGATCTGCCCGAGCCGGTGCGCAAGCCCGGCACCATCGTTGCCTATCACTCCGCCTGCTCGATGCAGCACGGCCAGAAAATCACCCGCCAGCCGAAGGAGCTTCTGGCCAAAGCCGGCTTCGTCGTGCGCGAGCCGCGCGAGGGGCATTTGTGCTGTGGCTCGGCCGGCACTTACAACATTTTGCAATCGGAGATTTCGGCTCAACTGCGTGACCGCAAGGTGAGAAATATCGAGGCGACCGGTGCTGAAATCGTCGCCACCGGCAACATCGGCTGCATCACCCAGATTGCGTCCGCCGCGAAACTGCCGGTGGTGCACACGATAAAGCTGCTCGACTGGGCCTATGGCGGGCCGCAGCCGGAGGGCGTTCCGGACAGCAGGGCAGCCGTTGCGGCGGAGTGATCCACCGGCGCTGCCGGCTTATTCCGCTGCGAGCTTGTCCACCACGCCATAGGTCGCATGGTAGCGCGCGCGCTGCCGGCTGAGCGCCACCATCGTGTTGCGCAAAAGAATCGCCACGGTGATCGGGCCGACGCCGCCCGGCACCGGCGTGATCCAGGACGCCACATGCTTGACGCTCTCGGCGTCGACGTCACCGACGATGCGGCTCTCCCCGTCCGGTCCGATCTCGGAATTGATGCCGATGTCGATGACGGCCGCACCGGGCTTGACCATGTCGGCCTTGATCAGCCGCGGCTTGCCGACGGCGACGAACAGAGCATCGGCACGCCGCGCATGCGCGGCCACCGAGCGCGTCATGTGGTGGCACACCGTCACCGTCGCGCCCTCGCTCATCAGCAGGAAGGCGATCGGCTTGCCGACGATCTCGGAGTGACCGACGATGACGACCTCGAGGCCCTTGAGATCGAGACCGGTTTCCCTGAGCAGTTCGACCGAAGCGGCGGCCGTGCAGGGTGCGAGGTCGAGCTGGTTATAGACGATGTTGCCGATCGAGGCCGGATGCATGCCCTCGACGTCCTTGAGCGGATGCACCGCCGCTTGCAGCGTCTTGATCGGGATATGCACCGGCACCGGCCGCTGGATGATGATGCCGGTGACGCGCGGATCGGCGTTCAGGCCATGGATCGCCGCTTCGAGTTCGCCGGCGGTGATGTCGGCGGCAAACCGCCTTTCCTCGAAGCCGATACCGGCCAGTGCCGCCTTGGCGCGCTGGTTGCGCACATAGACATCGACTGCAGCCGTGTCGCCGACGGTGATCGATATCAGTTTGGCCGGAAAGCCTTCGGCGGTGGCGATCACTGCATCCTCGCGCACCGAGGCGATGATGCGTTGGGCGACCGGACCGCCCCGGAGATAGCGGCTGTCATCGGACAGGGACATTGTGCTAGGCCTTTGTCTGGAAGCGTTGCAGCCGACATAGCAAAATACCGAGGAGAATGGCAGCGAGAATGCGAACCGCCATGCCGCGGGCGCGACGTACCACCCGACCCTGCCAAACTATCCTATGGCGTCCCGGAAACAGAAAGGGCAGCGCGGATTGCCGCACTGCCCTTTCGTGACCGACCGTATCCCCACACGGCCCGTCCCCCGTATTCTGATGATCCCGAGACTTCTTGACAGACTCGGCAACAAAATCAACCGCAGATTACATCACCACAACCGTCGTGCCAACATCGACCCGCTCATAGAGATCGACGACGTCCTCGTTGCGCATGCGAATGCAGCCCGACGACACCGCGCCGCCGATCGTCCATGGCTGGTTGGTGCCATGGATGCGGTAGAGCGTCGAGCCGAGATAAAGCGCGCGCGCGCCGAGCGGGTTCTCGACGCCGCCGGCGACATAGGTCGGCAGATAACGGCCGTTGGCGGCCTCGCGCGAGATCATCTGCGCCGGCGGTCGCCATTCGGGCCAGACCTTCTTCTGCGAGATCTTGTGCCTGCCGGCCCATTCGAAGCCCGGCTTGCCGGTGCCGACGCCATAGCGCCGCGCCTTGCCGTTGTTCTCGACCAGATAGAGGAAATTCTCCCGCGTATCGATGACGATCGTGCCCGGCTTCTCCGGGCCGTCATAGGCGACTTCCTGCGGCAGATAGATCGGGTTGATCTGCGGGCGCGCGATAATGCGCTTCTTTGACGGCGCCTGCACCGCCGCCGTGTGCAGCTGAGCCGGTTGCGCCTGCCGCTGAGAACGGCGCTGCGGCTTTTGCATCTCTTGCCGGTTCTGGCGGACGATGCCTGGCGCGCGGCCAAGCTGCAGCACCCAGGGCGCCGAAAGGTCGGGGCTCACCATCACCGGCGGCCTGTCGGCATAGCGGTCGTTGGCGCTGGAGGATGTAGCGGCAGTGGCCAGCACAGCTGCGGCGCCGAGCAGCGGGAACAAAAATGTCTTCATCGGAACGCACCCTGATCGTCGAACATGCTGGGGCGCTCAAGCGTCCCCGATGTCGCGAACATTGGGCGCGGAGCAGCAACCGAAATGTGAATCGGAATGCGTAAAATGCTGCATTGTCAGTAAAGCTTTCGGTGTGGTTACCGGCCGGTTCAGGAATCTGGTAAAGCCGCGGTAAAGGCAGCGCTGAGGCGCATTAACCAATGGAATTCCGCCATGGATGAGAAGACAGGCCTGCTCGCTGGACCCGATGGTATCGCGCGCTGCTTCTGGCACGGCAATCTGCCGGACTATTTGCACTACCACGATCACGAATGGGGCCGGCCGGTCGACGACGACCGCAGGCTGTTCGAAAAGATCTGCCTCGAAGGCTTTCAGTCGGGCCTGTCCTGGCTGACCATATTGCGCAAGCGCGAGAATTTTCGCGAGGCGTTCGCCGGCTTCGATATCGACAGGATCGCCGCCTTCACCGAACAGGATGTCGAGCGCCTGCTCGGCAATGCCGGCATCATTCGCCACCGCGGCAAGATCGTCTCGACCATCAACAACGCCAGGCGCGCGCGTGAATTGGCCGACGAGGCCGGCTCGCTGGCGGCCTGGTTCTGGAAGTTCGAACCCGGCCCGGACGAACGGCCCGAAATCGTCGATCTCGCCCATCTGCGCGCCAATCCGACCACGGTAGTCTCGGTGCGGATTTCGAAGGAGCTGAAGAAACGCGGCTGGAGCTTTGTCGGCCCGACCACCGTCTACGCCTTCATGCAGGCCATGGGGCTGGTCAACGACCATCTCGAAGGCTGTGTCTGCCGCGAGCAGGTCGAGGTGGAGCGCAAGGCGTTCAAAAGGCCGAAGTAGCGTCGTTCTTGCCTTCTCCCACAAGGGGAGAAGGCAAGGGGGCGCTCAACAACTCAAGCGCCGGCGCCGGCCAGAAAGAGCCCGGCAACGATAGCCGCTATCGTGGCAAACGCCGGATAGATCACGAGCAGGCTGGTCAGCAGCGCATCGCGCATGGTCGGCCCCGTACGCTTGTCTGCGGCAACCTCGAACGGTCCCGCCATTTGGGCTGCAGGTCCCGGTGCATGATGATCGGCCGGCCTCAGCTGGGCGGGCAGCTCGCGGGTGCGGCTGTCGATGATGTCGAATTTCCGCGCCAAGGTCATGGCCCGAACCCCTTGTTTCGGCGCGCTTTATCGGCTGCGATTGTGTCGGCACGATGCCGCGCTTATGGCGGAATTGTTTCAGCTTCTTGGCTTCTCCCGCACGGGGAGAAGGCAGGGAGCAAACCCTTGCCGCGCCAAGCCCCATCGGTTAGGACACGCCCACTCGAAACAAGTCAGCTTTACCTAGCGAAAAGACCCATGCCATGGCCGACAAATCGGAAAAGATGAAAGCGCGGCTGCCGCGCGGGCTTGTCGATCGCGGCGCTGAGGATATCCGTGCCGTCGAGAAGATGATGGCGACGATCCGCTCGGTCTATGAGCTGTACGGCTTCGAGCCGGTCGACCAGCCGCTGATCGAATACACCGATGCGCTGGGCAAATTCCTGCCCGATCAGGATCGGCCGAACGAGGGTGTGTTCTCCTTCCAGGACGACGACGACCAGTGGCTGTCGCTGCGCTACGATTTGACCGCGCCGATGGCCCGTTTTGTCGCTGAAAACTTTGAGCGCCTGCCGAAACCCTATCGCAGCTACCGCTCCGGCTGGGTGTTCCGCAACGAAAAGCCCGGCCCTGGCCGCTTCCGCCAGTTCATGCAGTTCGACGCCGACACGGTCGGCACGCCAGGTGTCGCGGCCGACGCCGAAATGGCGATGATGATGGCCGACGTGATGGAAGCGCTCGGCATCAAGCGCGGCGACTACGTCATTAGGGTCAACAATCGCAAGGTGCTCGACGGCGTGCTGGAGGCGATCGGCCTTGGCGGCGACGAGAATGCTGGGCGCCGGTTGCAGGTGCTGCGCGCGATCGACAAGCTGGACAAGTTTGGACCGGAAGGCGTCAAGCTTTTGCTGGGCAAAGGTCGCTGGGACGGCGGTAAAGAGGGCGAGGGGGATTTTACAAAGGGGGCTGGGCTAGACGAAGTTCAAGCAGCGTTCATTGTCGCCGTCGTTCTTCACAACCAACACGTCGAGGCTGGGCTCAAAAACGATGTAGGAAAATGGAACAGGGTACTTGAGGCCAACCCCACCGCCGAAGCGGGATTTGCTGAACTCAAAGAGATTGAAGCGCTTGTCCTGGCTGCCGGCTATGGTCCGGACCGCATTCGCATAGACCCCTCCGTCGTCCGCGGCCTCGAATATTACACCGGCCCGGTCTATGAAGCCGAACTGCTGGCCGAAATTCCCAACGAAGAGGGAAAAATCGTCCGCTTCGGCTCGGTCGGCGGTGGCGGGCGCTATGATGGCCTCGTCTCGCGCTTTCGCGGCGAGCCGGTGCCGGCGACCGGCTTTTCCATCGGCGTCTCCAGGCTGATGACGGCGCTGAAGAACCTCGGCAAGCTCGATACATCGGACGTGATCGCGCCGGTCGTCGTGCTCACCATGGACAAGGACACGGACAGTCTCGGCCGCTACCAGAAAATGGTGGCCGAGCTGCGCGCCGCCGGCATCCGCTCGGAAATGTATCTCGGCGGCGCCGGCATGAAGGCGCAGCTCAAATATGCCGACCGCCGCGGCAGCCCGGTCGCCATCATCCAGGGCGGCGACGAGCGGGCGAAAGGCGAGGTGCAGATCAAGGACCTGATCGAGGGCGCCCGGATGTCGGCGGAGATTGTGGACAACGCCGAATGGCGCGCGGCGCGGCCGGCTCAGGTGACCGTGACGGAATGCGAGCTGGTCGCCGAGGTAAGGAAGATACTGGCGGCACAGGCGGCCGACCGTGCGAAGGGTGGCGCGTGAACACCCCCCTCTGGCCTGCCGGCCATCTCCCCCTCAAGGGGGGAGATTGGCAGCCGTACCGCCGGCACTCACCTTTCAACCTTGAAAATAGGGCGAAGGCTGCGACGAGACTAATCTCCCCCCTTGAGGGGGAGATGGCCGGCAGGCCAGAGGGGGGTGCCTCGCACCCAACCGATCAATGACCTCCCGCTACCCCGCCATCGCATCAGACATCACAAAACTCTTCGCCGCGCGCAACACGCATGCGGTGGAAGTCGCGGTGCTGCAGCCGGCCGACCCGTTCCTCGATATGGCCGGCGAGGATTTGCGCCGGCGTATTTTCCTCACCGAAAGCGAGACCGGACAGACGCTTTGCCTGCGGCCGGAGTTCACCATCCCGGTCTGCCTCGACCACATTGCCAGCCAGGCCGGCACGCCGCGCCGCTATTCCTATCTCGGTGAGGTGTTTCGCCAGCGCCGCGAGGGCGCAAATGAGTTCTTCCAGGCCGGCATCGAGGATCTCGGCGACAGCGACATCGCACAGGCCGATGCCCGATCGCTGGCCGATGCGCATGCGCTGCTTTCGCTGGTGCTGCCGGGCCAGGAACTAACGATCACGCTCGGCGACCAGACTGTTTTCGAGGCGGTGCTCGCCGCACTCGGCCTGCCGCGCGGCTGGCGCATGCGGCTGGCCCGCGCCTTCGGTTCGGCGGCGATGCTGGAGGCAGCGCTGGCCGACCTCGCCAATCCGCCGCGCAACGGCCAGCTTGCCGGCGCGGTCGCAGCCCTTGTCCTCGACGGCAATCTGGAAGCGCTTTCCTCGCACATCGCCGGCGGCATGGAACAGGCGGGTCTGTCGGCGTCGGCCGGACGGTCGCCGACCGAGATTGCGCGGCGCTTGATCGAAAAGGCCGAGCTGCGCAGCGTCAGGCTGTCGAACGAGGCATTTTCGGCGCTTAAGGATTTTCTGGCGATCGATGTGACGCTCGACGGCGCGGCAAAAGCGCTCGAAACCTTTGCGACCGGGGCCGGCGTTTCGCTGGGCGCGGCACTGGAGAATTTTTCAGCTCGCGCCAAGGCGATCGAAGCGCTTGGCCTGTCCACGGCAAAAATCCGCTACGACGCCGCCTTTGGCCGTCCGCTTGATTACTACACGGGCCTGGTCTTCGAGATCGCGGTGGAAAACGGTGACCGGCCGCTGGCCGGCGGCGGCCGCTATGACCGGCTGCTGACGTTGCTCGGCGCGAAAACGCCGATCCCCGGCGTCGGCTTTTCCGTCTGGCTCGACCGCATCGAAGCGTTGCGGGAGAAGGCGCAATGATCACCCTGGCGATTCCATCGAAGGGCCGGCTCAAGCAGCAGGCGCTGGAGGTGCTGGCCAAGGCCGGGCTTGCCGTCAGCCTGCCCGGCGACGAGCGCAAATACCGCGCCCGCATCGAAGGCGTGGAAGCGGTCGAGGTGGCGTTCCTGTCGGCCTCGGAAATCGCAGGCGAAATCGGCCAGGGCTCGGTCGACCTCGGCATCACCGGCGAGGATCTGTTGCGCGAAAGCCTCGCCGACTGGGCGGCGCGCGCTGATATCGTCGCCCGCCTCGGTTTCGGCAATGCCGATGTCGTGGTGGCGGTGCCCGACATCTGGCTCGACGTCGATACGATGGCCGACCTCGACGATGTCGCCGCCGATTTCCGCCAGCGCCACGGCAGGCGGCTCAGGATAGCCACAAAATACTGGCGGCTGACGCAGCAGTTTTTTTCCCAAAAGCACGGCATCCAGGTCTATCGCATCGTCGAGAGCCTCGGCGCCACCGAAGGCGCGCCGGCGGCGGGATTGGCCGATGTCGTCGTCGACATCACCACGTCAGGCTCGACGCTGCGCGCCAATCACCTGAAGATTTTGGCGGACGGCGTCATCCTGCGCTCGCAGGCCTGCCTCGTCGCGTCGCGGAAGCCGCGTGCGGCGACCGACGAGGCTGTCATGCGCGACATCGCGGCGAAGATGGGTGCCTTCCCTCCCCCTTGAGGGGAGGGTGGACAGCCGCCGAAGGCGGATGGACGGGTGGGGTCGTTGCGGCAGTGCTCGACGCGAGACGACCCCACCCGCCTCGCTTCGCGAGGCACCCTGCCCTCAAGGGGAGGGATTGCGCTCCAGTACCATCAACGGGATTTCCACCACCCCGGCAGGCTGATAGACTCGGGTCGCCTGCGGAGGAGACGGCGATGCCGATCAATCTCGACGAGTTGAAGAATGCCACCAGCCTGCGCGGCCGTCGCCCGGGCAATGGGGCCATGTTTGTCGCGCCGGTCGACGGCAGGGCGCATGTGTCGGGCGAGCGCACCGTGCCGCTGCTGCAGCAAACGATCCCGGCGCTGCTTTCGGACACAGTCAGCAAATACGGCACACTCGATGCCGCCGTCTTCGTCGACCAGGACAAGCGCTTCACCTGGAGCGAACTTTCAGACACGGTGGACGCGCTGGCCGCAGGCTTCCTGGCGCTTGGCCTTGAAAAAGGCGACCGCGTCGGCATCTGGTCGCCGAACCGCTGGGAGTGGCTGGTGACGCAATTCGCCACCGCCCGCATCGGCCTGATCCTGGTCAACATCAACCCGGCTTATCGGCTGGCCGAACTCGACTATGCACTGAACAAGGTCGCTTGCCGAGCGCTGGTCACGGCCGTCAAATTCAAGAGCTCCGACTATCTCGGCATGATCGAGACGCTGGCGCCGGAGATCGCAACGGCGACACCGGGCGAGCTCGATGCGAAAAAATTGCCGGCGCTAAAAATCGTCATCCGCATGGGCGAGGAGCATTCGCCCGGCATGCTCAATTTCACCGACGTGCTGGCGATGGGCGGGCGCGACGAGCATGATAGCCTCGACCGGATCTCCGAGGGGCTGAAACCCGGCGATGCCATCAACATCCAGTTCACCTCAGGCACGACAGGCGCGCCCAAGGGCGCGACGCTGACCCACAACAACATCGTCAACAACGGCAATTTCGTCACCTCGGCGATCAGGCTCACCGTCGAGGACCGGCTGTGCATCCCGGTGCCGCTCTATCACTGCTTCGGCATGTCGATGGGCACGATCGGCTGCGTCACCAAGGGCGCGACAATGGTTTTCCCGGGCGAGGGTTTTGATGCCGGCGCCACGCTGAGAGCGGTGGCGGGCGAGCACTGCACCGGCCTCTATGGCGTGCCGACCATGTTCGTCGGCCTGCTCGACCATCCGGATTTCGACACCTTCGATCTCACCAGCCTGCGCACCGGCATCATGGCCGGCTCGCCGTGCCCGATCGAGGTGATGAAGAAGGTGGTGTCACTGATGCACATGGCGGAGGTGACAATCGCCTATGGCATGACCGAGACCAGCCCGGTGTCGTTCCAGAGCAGTGTCGACGACCCGCTGGAAAAGCGCGTCTCGACCGTCGGCCGCGTCCACCCCCATGTCGAGGTCAAGGCGATCGATGCCGATGGCGCGACCGTTGCGGTCGGCGCGCCGGGCGAACTCTGCACGCGCGGCTATTCGGTGATGAAGGGCTATTGGGACGACGAGGAAAAAACCCGCGAGGCGATCGATCCCGACGGCTGGATGCACACCGGCGACCTCGCCACCATCGACGCCGAGGGTTATTGCAACATCGTCGGCCGGGTCAAGGATATGGTCATCCGCGGCGGCGAGAACGTCTATCCGCGCGAGGTCGAGGAATTTCTCTACCGCCACCCCAAGGTCAGGGAAGTGCAGGTGTTCGGCATCCCCGATCCGAAATTTGGCGAGGAGCTTTGTGCCTGGATCGTGCTCAAGCCGGGCCAGACCGCCACTGACCAGGAGATCAAGGCCTTCTGCGCCGGCCAGATCGCCCATTACAAGATCCCGCGCCACATCCGCTTTCGCACCGAATTGCCAATGACGGTGACCGGCAAGCCGCAGAAGTTTTTGATGCGCGAGGCGATGGTTGACGAACTGGGGCTGGTGACGCCGAAGACCGCCTGAGCGGGCAACGGGCTCCCGTTCGTACTTACGCGTTTGAAGAACAGAGGCGTTGTCTCAATGTCGGGCACAATGACCCGGTCGAACGCGGCCTCCCCGCTGAGATCTGCGACGACGGACCCGAGCCAGCACCAGTGACAGACCGCGATAAGATCGTACTGCTACCCGGGAAGTGTAGGTGTGTACTCACGCCTCGTCTTTCGCGCGGCGCGCCATTCCTCGAACCGTTGCAGGATGACGAAGAAGGACGGTACGAAGAGAACGGCGAGACAGGTCGAGGCGATCATGCCGGAAAAGACCGTGATGCCGATCGACTTGCGCGCGCTGGCCCCGGCGCCTGTCGCCAACACCAGCGGCGCGACACCAAGGATAAACGCGAAGGACGTCATCAGGATGGGCCGGAAGCGCGCTCGTGCCGCCTCGATCGCCGCTTCGACTATCGGTCTGCCGGCGGCGCGCAATTCGCGCGCGACCTCGACGATCAGGATGGCGTTCTTGGCGGATAGCGCGATCAGCAGGATCAGGCCAATCTGCACGTAGAGATTGTTGTCGATGCCGAGGCCGTTGAGAACCAGGACCGGACCCACCAGCGACAGCGGCGCGGCGAGCAAGATCGAGATCGGGGCCAGCCAGCTCTCATATTGGCCTGCCAGCACCAGATAGACCAAGAGCAGCGCCATGCCGAACACCAAATAGATCTGGCTGCCGACAAGCTTTTCCTGGAAGGACAGCGCCGTCCAGTCGAAGCCGGTGCCGGGCGGCAATGTGTCGGCCGCAACCCCTTCCATCAGTTTGATCGCGTCGCCCGACGAGAAGCCATGTGCCTGCACACCGATGATCGATGCCGAGGGATAGAGGTTATAGAGGCTGATCAGTGATGGGCCGACGCTTGGCGTGACTGTCAGCAATGTCCCGAGCGGGATCATGTCGCCGCTCTGGTTGCGCACGCTCAGGCGGGCGATATTCTCGGGCGTCAGGCGAAATTGCGCATCGCCCTGCACATAGATCTGGAACACCCGCCCGAACTTGTTGAACTGACTGACATAAGTCGAGCCCAGATAACCGGCGAGCGTCTGGAAGACCTGGTCCGTGGTCAGCCCCAGGGTTTGCACCTTCTCGCGGTCGATTTCGACCGTGTATTGCGGGACGTTGGCCCGGAACGGCGCCGATACGCGCTGGATACCTGACTGCGTCTGAGCGGTCCTGGTTATTGCCTCGACTGCTCCTTGCAGCTTGGCGAGGTCGAAACTGCCGTCACGCAGCTCGACCTGCATGGTGAAGCCGGCGGCGTTGCCGATGCCCTGGATCGGCGGTGGAGGCAGCACCAGTACAGTTCCGTCACCCATGTCGGACAGATTCTTGTTGAGCGTTGCGTAGAGCGAGGCAAGATCCTCGCCCTTGCCGCGCAAGCTCCAGTCCTTGAGGATGATGTAGGCAACGCCGGCGTTTGCCAGCGTCGAGTTATTGTCGAGTGCCGAGATGCCCGCGATGGTCACGACCTGATCGACGCCCGGCGTGGCCTTGGCGAGCTTCGAAACCTGTTGCAGCGTCTCCTGTGTACGGCCAAGTGCGGCGCCGTCGGGCAGTTGAACCGAAGCAAGCAGGTAGCCCTGGTCCTCGATCGGGATGAAGCCGGTGGCCACGCGCGATATGCCATAGCCTGCCGCCCCGATGATCAGCAGCGCGATGATGCCCATCACCGTGCTGTGACGCACCATGGCACCGATCAGGCCGGCATAACGGTTCTCCAGGCGCTGGTAGACCGCGTTGAAGCCGCGAAAGAAGACATTGCGCTGGTCCGGCGGCACCGGCCGCCTTAGCCATGTCGCACACTGCGTCGGTTTGAGCGTTGCCGCGTTGATGGCGCTGATTAAGGCAGTTGCCGCAATCACCAGTGCGAATTGCGCATACATTTGCCCCGTGAGGCCGGGCAGGAACGCAGCCGGGAGGAACACCGCCATCAGCACCAAGGTGATGCCGATGATCGGCCCGAAGAGGGCGTTCATGGCGGCAATGGCCGCGTCGTGGCCCGACATGCCGCGCTCCATATTGTGAGTGGCGCCCTCGACCACGACGATGGCGTCGTCGACGACGATGCCGATGGCAAGCACGATGGCGAACAGGGTCGACAGGTTGACCGAAAAGCCGAGCGCGGCCATCGCCGCGAACGCCCCGATGATCGTCACCGGAACGGTCGTTGCCGGCACCAGCATCGCCCGCCAGTCCTGCAGGAAAAGCAGGATGACGATGAGCACCAGGACGGCGGCTTCGATCAGCGTCTTGTAGACCTCGTGGATCGCCTGGCTGACGAAAATCGTGGTGTTGAAGGGGATCGAGTATGCCAGGCCTTGCGGAAACTCGCGTGACAGGTCCTTCATCCTGGCCTCGACCTTGCCGGCCACATCGAGCGCATTGGCGCCCGGCGACAGGAAAACGGCCATGCCCGCAGCCGGCTGGCCGTCGAGATTGAAGAACTGCCCATAGGTCTGGGCGCCGAGCTCGACTCGGCCGACGTCGCGCACGCGCGTCATGTCGCCATTGGCGCCGGTCTTGACGATCACGGTGCCGAACTGGCCGGGATCGTCAAGGCGGCTGGACACTTCGATCGTGTACTGGAAGGACTGGCCGTCGGGCGCCGGCGGCGCGCCGACCTGGCCTGCGGTGACCTGCTCGCTCTGCTGCCCCAGCGCCTGGACGACGTCCTGCGTGGTAAGGCCGCGCGCCTGCATCTTCTCGGGATCAAGCCAGACACGCATGGAATACTGGCCGGCGCCGAACACATTGACATTGCCGACCCCCGGTATTCGGGAGAGCTCATCCTTGAGCCGGATGGTCGCGTAGTTGGCGAGATAAAGGCTGTCATATTCCCCGTTCGGTGAAGTCAGCGTGACGATCTCGAGGATCGAGGTCGACTTCTGCTGAACGGTGACGCCTTGCACCTGCACCGCTTGCGGCAGCGTCGCCAGGGCTGAGGACACACGGTTCTGCACACGCACTTGCGCCTGGTCGAGATCGGTGCCGATCGCGAACGTGACGGTGAGATTGTAGGTGCCATCCGATGCAGCATAGGACTGCATGTAGATCATGCCCTCGACGCCGTTAACCTGCTGCTCGATCGGCAACGCCACCGTGTCGATCACCGCACGCGCGCTCGCTCCCGGATAGCGCGTCGTCACCGAAACGGTAGGCGGCACCACGTCGGGATACTGCGCCACCGGCAGGGCAAAGAGCGAGATGACGCCTATGACGACCATGAGGATGGCGATTACGTTCGCCAGGACCGGCCGCTCGATGAAGAATTTGGAGATCATTGCGCTGCGCCGTCCGTGGCGACTGCTTCCAGTTTCTTTTCTTGCGGTTCGATCTTCTGGCCAGGGACTGCCGTCAACAGGCCGGAGACCAGGACGCGGTCGTCCGCCCCGATACCCTTGATGATCACACGCAACGCCCCGACCAGTTGGCCGATCTCAACCGGACGCTGTTCGACCACGTCGTCCTTTCCGGCGACGAGCACGTAGCGACCCTTCTGGTCGCTACCGATCGCCCGGTCGGGAACGAGCAGCATGTCCGGCTCTACGCCCAACGGCACGCGCACACGCACGAAATAGCCAGGCAGCAGTTCCCGGCCTTCATTGGGGAGCACTGCGCGGACCGCTAGCGTGCCGGTGGCAGCGGTAACCTCTGGCGCGGCGTAGTCCAGCGTTCCCGCGTGGGGATAACCCGTCTCGCTCTGCAAGCCGACCTCGACCGGTATTTTCTTGAGATCCTGCGCGGTCATTCCACGCTTCGCCATGGCGGTGCGAATGCGCAGCACATCCTGCTCCGAGATATTGAAATTGACGTAGATGGGTGCGGTCTGAACGATGGTCGCCAGGGTGGTGGCGCTGCCGGCGCCGACAAGCTGCCCCATCGATACCTGGCGGGAGGTGACGGTGCCCGCGAACGGCGCCTTGACCTCGGTGTAGCTCAGATTGAGTTGAGCCTGCTTGACGTCGACCGCGCTCTGCTTGTGCTTGGCGATGTCGACGTCTGCTGCCGCGGCGGCCTGGTCGGCGGTCGATTGCGAGATGATTTTCTGGGACAGCAGCTCCTGCTGCCGCTTTAGGTCAGCACCGGACTGCTTGGCGGCGGCATCGGATGAACCCTGCCCGGCCTCGGATTGCTCGAGCGCCAGCTGGTAGGAATCGGGCTCGATCAGGAACAGCCGGGCGCCGGCCTTGACCTCGTCGCCGTCCTTGTAATCGATTTCCTGGATGAAGCCCGAGACGCGCGCAACCAGGGGCGTCGTGTTCACCGCCGCGGCACTGCCGGTAGCCTCGAGATATGGGGTCACGCTCTGCTTCAATGGAAGCGCCACGTCGACCTTGGGCGGAGGGGGCGGTACGTATGTGTTTTCCTCGCTACAAGCGGACAATACTAGTGTCGCGGCGAACAAGCCTGCCGCCTGCGCAATTCTACCCGATAGTAAAAGCATTTCCCCCCTCTATATACTTCCCGGTGTATATCGCATTATATAAAAGTGAGCTAATCTACATGTTTGAGGGGAGTTTGTCATGCGGATTGCGTTGAGCGTGCTTTTCTTGGCAACTCAGATGGCAACCACCGTGGCGCTGGCGCAGACGGCGGCCGAGCGTGAGGCCTGCCAGGCAGATTACCAGAAGATCTGCGAGGGCGTGTTGCCGGGCGGCGGCCACATCATCAAATGCCTGGCCGATCACATGAGTGAGCTGACGCCCGAATGCCAAAAGGTCGTCAAGGCGAACACGCCTGGATAGCACCACTGTGCCTTTCCGAGCCGCAGGTGAACATGACGTGTCGGACTGGAGCGCCGGTGGGCGAGGTCTGCGGGTGCCGGATCATGGCCCTGTCGTCTGGTCGGAAAGTTGGTCTGCTTTGTGGATTTTCCAGACATTCGCGACGCATTTCAGGGGCGGGCCTTCGCTTATCGTCCGGAACCCGTGCCAAAGCGACAGCGACATTAGGGTAAGCTGCTCTTTGCGTTCGCGCGGGCGAGACGGACGCTTCCGGGGTGGAGAAAAGCGGTTGGCTACCTATTTCGGAAGAGAGCGGATGGGGAAACAAGGCCGAAATCTTGGCCTCAAGCGAAAGGAACCCGCAAATGGCAAAGAATACGATTTGCCTCTGGTACGATAAGGACGCCGAGGCTGCCGCCCGCTTCTACTCCGAGATCTTTCCCGACAGCGTGGTGAGTGCCGTGCACCGTGCACCCAGTGACTACCCGGCCGGCAAAGAGGGCGACGTGTTGACGGTCGAATTCACAGTCGCGGGCCTTCCTTGTATCGGCCTCAACGGAGGTCCCGAGTTCAAGCACAACGAAGCCTTCTCGTTCCAGATCGCCACCGACGATCAGGAGGAGACCGACCGCTATTGGAATGCCATCGTCGGCAATGGCGGCCAGGAGAGCGTGTGCGGCTGGTGCAAAGACAAATGGGGGATTTCCTGGCAAATCACGCCGCGCGTGCTGACTGACGCGATGGCGGCTGGCGGCGACGAGGCAAAGCGCGCGTTTGATGCCGTGATGACTATGAAGAAAATCGACGTCGCCGCGATCGAGGCGGCGCGACGCGGTTGATGCTCAATCGCGTCTTGCTGCCAAATTGCTGCCAGAGTGTGTCAGCTCGCCACCCAGTGCGGCCGTCCAGCCGCCAGCTTTGCGTTGCGGCGACCATCAGTCACTTGCCACTAAAAACGGTCTGATTTCCCGGTTCGAGTCTCAAGCGGGACCACTATCCTGCTACAGTGCGTCGCGTATGCTGCATCTTCGGTATCCCTTCGATGATTTGGCGAGCGCGAACCGTGCCACTCAAAACCCGACTGACCGAACGTTTTGCGATCAGGCATCCCATCCTCCTCGCTCCTATGGGCGTGATGGCAGGCGGACGGCTTGCAGCAGCGGTGTCGCATGCCGGCGGGCTCGGTTTGATCGGCGGCGGCTACGGCGACGAAGCCTGGCTGGACAAGGAGTTTGCCGCCGCAGTCAACGCCCGTGTCGGATGTGGGTTTATTACATGGTCGCTGGCAACCAGGCCGTATCTGCTCGACCGCGTGCTGGAGCGGCAACCCGCGGCGCTGATGCTTTCATTCGGCTCGCCAGCACCCTTCGCCGCGCATATCAGAGAAGCGCGAGTGCCTTTCATCTGCCAAGTCCAGTCGATGTTGCACGCCCGCGAGGCGCTCGACGTCGGCGCAGATGCAATTGTGGCGCAGGGCAATGAAGCCGGCGGCCCACAGCGGTCCCCGCTCGACCTTCACACTCGTTCCCGAGATTGCCGATCTTCTCGCGAAACAGGCGCCTCAGACGCTTCTCGTGGCGGCGGGTGGCGTTGGCGACGGTCGAGCGCTTGCCGCGGCATTGATGCTCGGCGCCGACGGCGTCCTGGTCGGCACGCGGTTCATGGCGACTGCAGAGTCCGCTGCGCCGCGCGGATTCCAGGAGGCTATCATCGCCGCCGATGGCGATGCGACGATCAAGACCACAACTGTCGACATCGCCCGCAACTATCGTTGGCCGACAGACGAATTCGTCGCGCGCGTGCTGAGGACTCGATTTGTCGCCGCCTGGCATGGCCGCGAAGGTCAGCTGACTGAAGCGCCGACGCTGGCCATCCAGAGCAGCGACTATTGGGACGCCTTTTACGCTGGCGATGCCGAGAACACCGGCGTTTTGATGGGGGAAGTGGCCGGAGTGATCCGAAGCGTGGAGTCGGCTGGACGCGTGATCGACGACATGATCGGACAAGCCGAGCGTCTGCTCACGGACGGCCCGCGACGTATCGTCGATTGACTGCTCAGTTTCTCTTCTACTCTACCTGATTAATTGCACACCACCTCAGCCATTGCGCGGATGATCTTGCCACTTCGACGCATTCGTCGTGCCGCATCTTCTTGCGCCGCCAGACGAGGCAGATGGCGCTGCGGCATCGGTTCCTGGAGTGGGCACGATCTCCAGATCGCGCAATGGCGCTGGCTGGTCCTGCCGCTATTTCCGGGATGAGCGTGACGCCCGAGCCCATGCGCCACCATCTGCAGCAGCGTCGGGTCGCGGGCGATCAAAGCGACCTTCGCACACTCGTGCGAAGCGCACGCCCGATGCCAAGAAGCGCCGGTGATCACCGCTGTCTTTCCGCTTCAATCCGACTGTGCCAGGTCGGTGCTGGCAAGGCTAAACCGCCGGTCCTTCGAGCCCGCTTCTCTCGTGCGACTTCCACAGGTACCAGCCGAGGACGGTACCGAAGAAGAATGTGTGGGCAATGAACTGCACGACCGGGCTTGCTTGCAGGAACCAGGGGAATGCGATCGGCGCGATCACATAGAAATTGACGAGCCACAAGGCGAGTCCAAAGATGCTGCCGAGACCGATGAAGGCTGCTCGCCCTCGCAGCATTGCGGCAATCTCCCCGAACACGATCCCATAGGCGATGGCCAGGATCAAATGCACGACCACGCCGGCGATGCTGGCCGTCAAGAGCGGGTAGCCGGGATCGAGGGCTTCCGGTCCAAGCGCGATGGCGCCGATCATGCGCAGGGGCATGAAGAACGCTTCCGCCCCCATCATGAACGCACTCGCCGCCATTTCGAACGCCGCAAAGACGATGCCTGCGACAATACCCGCGACGGCCCCCTGCTGGAGTCCCCATCGGATGTCACGTGGCGTCACCGGCGTATGGATATAATCACGGTAAGCCATAACACTGCTCCCTGTTCTGGACGCAGATTCCTCCGCAAAATCAATGCCGGGAACGCGTCTGCGGTTCCGGGCGTCCGGTACAATTCACGAGGATTTGATTGAATTGATGTTTCTCAGGCCGAGCGGACGGTTCGGCTCATTGCCCGCATCGAAGCTGCAGCCTTGCAGCTTTCCCGCGACCGCCCAAAGCCCGGCTGTTATCTCGCGCGAGACCTCAACTGGCTCCATAGATCGTAGCCCGCAAGGAGGACGCCAATGCCGACCGCAACGCCTAGATCGGGATGCGGGACGAACCGGATTACGACGCCAAAAAACGCCAGAAAGACAACAAACGCCAAGACGGCCAAGAAGCGGCTCAAATTCATCTATTGTCCTCCATTCGCCGCGGCATCCCCGTCCTCAGCCCCCATAGATCAGGTTGGGCAGCCCGTACACGATCTGCGGGAAGATGTAGATGATGACCATGCACAGGATGACGATCAGCATATAAGGCATCATTCCGCGGAAAATATCCGAAAGCTGAACATGCGGCGGCGAAATGCCCTTGAGGTAGTAGGCCGACATCGCCATGGGCGGCGACAGAAAGGCCGTCTGAAGGTTGACCGCGACGAGCACGCCGAAAAACAGCGGATCGATCTCGAAATGCGCCAACAGCGGCAGGAAGATCGGAACGAAGATCACGATAATCTCCGTCCATTCCAGCGGCCAGCCCAGGATGAAGATGATGATCTGGGCGACGATCAGAAACATCAGCGGCGACATGTCGAGGCCGGTGACGAAATCGCTGATCAGTTGCTGGCCTCCCAGATAGGCAAAGACCGAGGCGAAGGTCGCGGAACCGACGAACAGCCAGCACACCATCGCGGTCGTTCGCGCCGTCAAATAGACGGACTCCTTCAGGCGTTGCCACGTCAGCGCCCGGTAGGCGGCGGCCAGCACGACGCCGCCGAGCGCGCCGATGGCGGCAGCCTCCGAAGGCGTGGCAAGGCCGAACAGGATAGCGCCGAGCACCGCAAGGATCAGGACCGCCAGAGGGACGAAGGAGGTCAGCAGCATCCAGCTGATTTGCAGGACCGAATAGTGGCCTACCTCGTCTCGGGTCGGCTTCGGCGCCAGCTGCGGCTGCAGCACCGCCTTCGCCACCACATAGATCAGATAAAGGCCGGCAAGCAGCAGTCCCGGAAGCAGGGCTGCCGCATACATGCGGACCACCGACACACCCGCCGTCGCGCCATAGACGATGAGCAGAATCGACGGCGGAATGAGGATGCCGAGGGTTCCGCCGGCGCAGATCACTCCCGAGGCATAGCTGACGTCGTAACGCGCCTTCAGCATGGCGGGAAACGCCAGCAGACCCATCAGTGTCACGACCGCGCCGACAATGCCTGTGGCCGTTGCGAAAAGGGTGCAGGTGATGAGGGCGGCGACCGCCATGGAGCCGGGAACGCGCCGGGTGGCGATATAGAGGGTGCCGAAAAGACGCTCGATGATATTGGACCGCTCGACGATGTAGCCCATGAACAGGAAAAGCGGGATGGCGGTCAGCACGTCGTTCGAGATCACAGAATAGGTCTGATTCACGAACAGATCGAAAATGCGGTTGTTGAAGAAGCCGCCGATCCAATGCTCCGTAAGCGTCCAGCCGTCGGCGCCATCCTCAACCGCCCGTTCGTAGGCGCGCCACATCCGTCCCGGATTTAAATAAGCGTAGTAGCCAAAGGCGACCCCGAGCGCCATCAAAGTGAACGCAACCGGGAAGCCAAGGAAGATCGCCAGAAGCAGAATGAGCAGCATCGCGACGGCGACCTGAGGATCGCTCATCTGTCTTCTCCGTCGCGGTCGGGTTGATTGTCGGGATGGAGGAACGGGAGGTCGACTGCCTCCGAACCGTGATGCAGAACATCGAGCGTCTTGGCTTCCATCAGCACCTTCTCGGTCTCTTCCACGTCTTCAGCCGCGCGCGGCCATGTTCCGGTTCGCAGACAGACGACGCAGCGGAACACCTGAGCAATCCCCTGCACGAAGAGCAGGATGCCTGCCGCCACGATGACGGCCTTGAACTGAAAGATCGGAATCCCGGCCGGGCTGTTCGAGCTTACTTCGAGATAGCGAAAGCTGCGTGCGGCATACTTCCAGCCGGCCAGAATCAGCGCCGTGACGCCTGGGAAGAAGAAAATGAAGTAGAGGACAAGTTCGACCGCCGCTTGCACGCGCGGCCGCCACAGCCGGTAGATGAAATCGCCGCGCACATGCCCGTCTCGCGACAAGGTGTAAGCGCCGGCCATCATGAACATGGTGCCGTAGAGCATGTAGCTGAGGTCGAATGCCCACGCAGTCGGCGCGCTGAACAGGTATCGCACGACGACCTCATAGCTCACGCCGAGCGTCATAACGACGACGCTCCAGGCGAACACCTTTCCAAACCATGCCGAAAGTTCATCGGCGAACGCAATGTAACGGAGCATTTACTGGGTTCCGTCAGATACAATCCGGCGGTCCGCAAAACCGCCGGATTTGCCGAAGCGGAGACGCGAATTAGAGCTTCAGCTTGCCGGGGAAGTAATGTTCGTATGCCAGTGTCAGGTCGGCTGAATTCATAAGCTCGTAGTAGACGACGCGTTCGACCCATTGGCGCTGGCTGTCGAGCACCCGCTTCATGAACGCATCCGCCTCCAGCGTCGGGATGATCTTGTCCCAGGCCTGGAGTTGTGCGTCGAGAATCTCCTTGGAGGTGCGGTGCACGGTGACACCGTGCTCGGTCTGCAGTTTCTGCAGGTCGGCCGAATAGTTGTCGAGGGCGACTGCCGTGGTCGCGGTGCTGGCCGCCTCCACGCCATATTCGAGAATGGCCTTCAAATCGTCGTCGAGGTCGTCGAATACGTCCTTGTTGAACAGGAATTCGAATGACTCGCTAGCCTGATGATAGGACGACAAGATATAGTTCTTGGCGACGTCCTGCGAACCGAAGCGAAGGTCGGATGACGGATTGTTGAATTCGAAGGCGTCGATAACCCCGCGCTCCATGGCCGGCACGATTTCACCGCCGGGCAACTGCGCCACGCTGAGGCCGAGGTTCTGCATGAGATCTGCGGCAAGACCCACCGTCCGATACTTGAATCCCTGCAGTTCGGCGGGGGTCGTGACAGGATTCTTGAACCAGCCGAACGGCTGCGCCGGCATCGGGAAGCCATAGAAGCCGACCACGTTGAGGCCCATGATGTCCTGCGTCAGCTCGCGGTAGAGATCCTTGCCGCCGCCCTGGTGGAACCAGGCAAGCATGGTGGTGGCGCTGCCGCCGAACACAGGGCCAGTTCCGAAAAGCGACGCGGCCTTGTGCTTGCCGTACCAATAGACGGGGACGGTGTGCGCAGCGTCGATGACGCCGTCATTGACGCCATCCAGCACCTGGAACGCGCCGACGACCGCACCCGCGGGCAGGAGCTCGAACTTCAGCCGGCCGCCCGACATCTTTTCGACGCGCTCTATGTATAGCCGCGCGAAATCCATCCAGATGTCGGAAGCAGGCCAGGAGGTCTGCATCTTGATGGTCACCGGCGCCTGCGCCAGTACGGCCGGGGCCGAGAGCGTCGTCGCTGCAGCCGCACCGGCGGTGATGGCGGTGGACTTTTCCAGGAACCCGCGACGCGAGATTTTATTGTCGGACATTTACTCCTCCCATTGTTGTAAACGCTTCTGCCACAACCAGAATATGCGAACTCGCCCCTTGCGCAACCAGTTTCGCTGCCGGTGACATCGGGGCATCGGGCGCTCGGTCGGGCACAAGCGCCAATATGTTTCCGCATTCGACGATTTTTTAGTCGGCGCTTATCCTTGTTCTGGCCTCCATAACGAATGTAGCACTGCTGCGCGGCATGCCAAGGCGGTCGGACCCTCTGGCCGACATTCCCACCCTCACGCCGCCAACACCGCCTCGTCCAGGCCGCGGATGATCTTGGCCAGTTCGACGCATTCGTCATGCCGGACCTTGTTGCGTCGCCAGGCGAGGCAGATCGTGCGCTGCGGCATCGGCTCCTGGAACGGCACGATCTTCAAATCGCGCATGGCGCTGGCCGGCCCTGCCGCCATTTCCGGGATAAGCGTGACGCCGAGCCCGTGCGCCACCATCTGCAGCAGCGTCGTCAGGCTGGTCGCGCCATAGCTCGCCATTGCCACCGGCCGCACGCTGCCGCAGACGGCAAGCGCCTGTTCGCGCAGGCAGTGGCCTTCCTCCAGCAGCATCAGCCTTTCCAACGCCGGGCTTTCCGGCGGCACTGGCGGCGAGGCGAATGCGGGATCGCCGGCCGGCACGGCAAGGAAGAATCGGTCGGAGAAAAGCGGCTCGGTGATCAGCCCGGGCTGATCGAGGGGAAGGGCCGCGATGAAGGCGTCGAGCTTTCCCAGGGCGGTGTCCTCGACCAGCGAGGCTGTCACCGCTTCACGCAATTCGAGCTGCAAGGCCGGGAAATGCCGTTTCAGTTCCGGCAGCACATGCGGCAGCAGATAGGGCGCCACCGTCGGGATGATGCCGAGCCGGAAGCGCCCTTCCATGGCGGGGCGGCCGCGCCGGGCCTTGGTCTCGATCTCGCGGATGTCGGCAAGAATGCGCTCGATACGTGGCAGCATGGCCAGTGCCTCGTCGGTCATCCGCACCGATTTGCCGCCGCGCTCGAAGAGCCGGCAATTCAGCCGCAACTCCATTTCTGCAATCTGCGACGACAGCGCCGGCTGGCTGACGCCGGCCAGTTTCGCGGCGCGGCCGAAATGCAGCGTCTGCGCCAGTGCCTCGAAATATTGCATCTGCCTGACGGTGAGACCAATCATAAGAAAATCCTATCGCAACAAACTGGAAAGGCAATTTGTTTTTATCGGCAATGCGGCCTAGTCTGGAACCGTTCCAGAGTGGCGTGGCTCAGGGCCCGTCCGGAAAATCATCAGATCCCCGGAAGATCGACAATCCCGGAAAACGACAAATCCCGGAAAATTCAGAAATTGGAGAGAACGATGGACGCAAAGACCGATGACACCAGCGCCGGAAAATGCCCGGTCGTGCACACAACTATCGCCAGGGCCAACCGTGACTGGTGGCCGAACCAGCTGAATGTGCAGGTACTTCACCAGCAGTCCGCACTGTCCGATCCGATGGGCGAGGCATTCGATTACGCCAAGGAGTTCAAAAGTCTCGACCTGAACGCCGTGATCAAGGACTTGCATGCCTTGATGACGGACTCGCAGGAGTGGTGGCCGGCCGACTTTGGCCATTACGGGCCGCTGTTCATCCGCATGGCCTGGCACAGCGCCGGCACCTACCGCATCGGCGACGGCCGTGGCGGCGCCGGAGCCGGCCAGCAGCGCTTCGCGCCGCTCAACAGCTGGCCGGACAACGTCAATCTCGACAAGGCTCGCCGGCTGCTGTGGCCGATCAAGCAGAAATACGGCCGCAAGATCTCCTGGGCCGACCTGATGATTCTCACCGGCAACGTCGCCCTGGAATCGATGGGCTTCAAGACCTTCGGTTTTGCCGGCGGGCGCGCCGATGTCTGGGAGCCCGAACAGGACATCTACTGGGGCCCTGAAGGCAAGTGGCTGGCCGACGAGCGCTACAGCGGCGAACGCGATCTCCAGAACCCTCTTGCCGCCGTGCAGATGGGTCTGATCTACGTCAACCCGGAAGGGCCGAACGGCAACCCGGACCCGTTGGCCGCGGCGCGCGATATCCGCGAGACCTTTGCGCGCATGGCCATGAACGATGAGGAGACCGTCGCGCTCATCGCCGGCGGCCACACCTTCGGCAAGACCCACGGCGCCGGCGATGCGACGCTGGTTGGCCCCGAGCCGGAAGCAGCCGGCATCGAAGAGCAGGGCCTCGGCTGGGCGAGCACGTTTGGCACCGGCAAAGGCGGTGACGCGATCGGCAGCGGCCTGGAAGTGACGTGGACGACGACGCCGACGAAATGGGGCAACAACTTCTTCGACAATTTGTTCGGCTTCGAATGGGAGTTGATCAAGAGCCCGGCCGGCGCGCACCAGTGGACGCCGAAGGGCGGCGCCGGCGCCGGCACTGTGCCCGATGCCCACAACCCGGCAAAGCGTCACGCGCCTTCGATGCTGACCACCGACCTCGCTCTGCGGTTCGATCCTGCCTACGAAAAGATCTCGCGGCGCTTCCATCAGAATCCGGACCAGTTCGCCGATGCCTTCGCCCGCGCATGGTACAAGCTGACCCACCGCGACATGGGCCCGCTCGTGCGCTATCTTGGCCCGCTCGTGCCCAAGGAAGAGCTGCCGTGGCAGGATCCTATCCCTGCCGTCGATCATGTGCTGGTCGATGAGCTGGACGTGGCCGCCCTGAAGTCAAAAATCCTCGCCTCCGGCCTTTCGGTGCCGCAGCTGGTCTCGACGGCCTGGGCGTCCGCCTCGACCTTCCGTGGTTCCGACAAGCGCGGTGGCGCCAACGGCGCGCGCATTCGCCTGGCGCCGCAGAAGGACTGGGACGTCAACCAGCCGGCTCAGCTGGCGAAGGTGCTGGAGAAGCTCGAAGCGATCCGCAAGGAGTTCAATGCTTCGCAGTCCGGCGACAAGAAAGTCTCGCTTGCCGACCTGATGGTCATTGGCGGCGGCGCCGCAATCGAAAAGGCCGCGAAGGACGCCGGCAACGAGGTGAAGGTTCCGTTCACGCCGGGTCGCATGGATGCCTCCCAGGAGCAGACCGACGTCGACTCCTTCGCCCCGCTCGAACCGACCGCCGACGGTTTCCGCAACTATCTCAGCGGCCCGCAGCGTTTGTCGCCCGAGGAGGCGCTGGTCGACCGGGCGCAATTGCTGACGCTGACGGCGCCGGAGATGGCAGTCCTCGTCGGCGGCCTGCGCGTGCTCGGCGCAAATGCCGAGCAGTCAACGCACGGCGTCTTCACCAAGCGGCCTGAGACGCTGACCAATGACTTCTTCGTCAACCTGCTCGACATGGGAACGGTGTGGAAGTCGACATCGGAGGCCAAGGAATTGTTCGAAGGACGCGATCGGACGACAGGCGAGCTCAAGTGGAGCGGCACCCGCGTTGACCTCATCTTCGGTTCGCATGCCCAGCTGCGCGCGTTGGCGGAAGTCTATGCGACCGCGGACGCGGAGGAGAAATTTGCCAATGACTTCGTGGCGGCGTGGAACAAGGTGATGAACGCCGATCGCTTCGAACTTGCCTGATCGGCCAAGGCCCGGAGCGGGTAGCGTCCCGCCTGGATAAGTTTTTCGAACCTCAAACAAAAAGGCGCGGGCCGGGTCCCGCGCCTTTTTGTCAGACCAAAGCCTGTCAGTCCTTCTCGAAGATACGGGTCTTGGCGACCACGCCGGCGATGGCGCCGCCGATCAGCGGTGCGACCATGAACAGCCAGAGCTGGCCGATCGCCGCACCTCCCGAAAACAGCGCCGGGCCGATCGAGCGGGCCGGATTGAGCGATGTGCCGGTCACCGGAATGATGGCGAAGTGCAGTCCTGCCAGCGTCAGGCCGATGACGAGGCCGGCAAAGGCCGTCGCGTGGCTGCCGCTGGTGACGCCGAGGATGACCGTGACAAAGGTGAAGGTTCCGATCAGTTCCCACAGGAACGCCGAGCTGAGACCCCACTTCGTCGCATCCCAGCCATTGGCGCCGAAGCCGCCGGTATGGCCGCCGACCTGCCCGGAGACGATGATCCACAGCGCCAGCGACGCAATGATGGCGCCGATGACCTGCGCGATCCAGTAGGGGATGACGTTCTTGGCCTCCATTCGGCCGGCGAGGAACACGCCGAGCGTCACCGCCGGGTTGAGATGTGCACCCGAGATCGGGCCGATCGCATAAGCCGCCGCGATCAGGCCGATGCCGAATGC
The DNA here is from genome assembly GCF_055811235.1 of Mesorhizobium sp. WSM4810. Lineage (NCBI taxonomy): Bacteria > Pseudomonadati > Pseudomonadota > Alphaproteobacteria > Hyphomicrobiales > Phyllobacteriaceae > Mesorhizobium > Mesorhizobium sp. WSM4810. The sequence continues at coordinate 227,337 of NZ_JBVVQV010000001.1, forward strand.
CAGACCGATGCCTTCCTGGCCGAGCGGCAGCGCGCCGCCGAAGCCGCCCGTCACCACCGAAGCCGTGCCGATGAACACCAGTAGAAATGTGCCTAGAACTTCCGCGAGGTAAGTCTTCATTGCCCTCTCCTTGTAATTTCCCGCCGATCCGCTTGCAGTTCTTGGCGAATCACGCAGCGGAAGACTATCGCAACTTCAAAAGTTTGAAAGCATAGCAATGCGAGGGTCGCTGATATCAAGAGAGCTGCGTTTGATCTGGTGTTCTCACGGGGAGAGGGTAAGGGTGAGGGGCAGCGCAAACTTGAAGCGACTGCCCTCTGCCTCCAGGATTCTCCCCGCTTGTGCGCGCCGGTCGCGCGCTTTAGAGCAGGACCCCGGAATTGATTTTGCTGAGTAACGGAATCACAAGATGCGACTGGGCGGACGGCTGGCAGCAGCCATCGAAGTGCTGGAGGATATCGGCCGGCGGCACCGGCCGGTCGCCGATGCACTGAAGGATTGGGGGCTGTCGCACCGCTTCGCCGGCGGCGGCGATCGCGCCGCGATCGGCAACATCGTCTATGACGCGCTGCGGCGAAAGCGCTCGGCCGGCTGGCTGTTGGGCGAAGATACGCCGCGCGCCATCGGTTTTGGCGCGCTGCTGCTTGAATGGAACCAGACGGCGCAGTCGTTGAACGAAGCGCTCGACGGTGACAAGTTTGCGCCGCCGCTGTTGAACGACGATGAACTGAAGGCCATCGCTGACCGCCAGGTAAACGATGCGCCGCCGGCGGTGCGCGCCGATATTCCGGATTGGTGCGAACCGTTGTTCGAGCAGGCCTTCGGTGCCAGCTGGGTCGATGAAGGTGCGGCGCTGGCGACCCGCCCGCCGCTCGACCTCAGGGTCAACACGCTGAAGGCCGATCGCAACAAGGTGCTCGCCGAACTGGCCGAGACCGGCGCCAAGGCTGCACGAATTGCGCCGCACGGCATCCGCATTCCGCCGATCGCGAGCGACGGCAGGCACCCGAACGTGCAGGCCGAACCGGCCTTCCAGAAAGGCTGGTTCGAGGTCCAGGACGAAGGCTCGCAGATTGCCGCCACGCTGGCTGGCGCCGAGGCCGGGATGCAGGTTCTCGACTTCTGTGCCGGAGCCGGCGGCAAGGCGCTGGCCCTGTCGGCGGCGATGGACAATCGCGGCCAGGTTTTTGCCCATGATTCCGAAAAAGCGCGGCTGGCGCCGATTTTCGACCGCATCCGCCGCTCGGAAAACCGCAACGTGCAAATCGTCACCAAGCCGACGGAACTAAGCCCCCTCGCGGGCCACATGGACATCGTCGTGGTCGACGCGCCCTGCACCGGCAGCGGCACCTGGCGGCGCCGGCCCGATGCCAAATGGCGGCTGACGCAGAAGCAGCTCGATGCGCGCAAGGTCGAGCAATCGGCGATCCTCGATGTCGCCAAAACCTTCGTCAAACCGGGCGGGCTGCTGGTCTACATCACCTGCTCGGTGTTCGACGAGGAGAATGGCGAGCAGGTCGCTGCCTTCAGGGATCGTAACAGCGGCTTTGTCCCGGTCGATCACCGCCAGCTCTGGGACAGCCGTTTTCCGGGCCACGAGGCGGCAGCGCGTATCGGCGCAGGCGGCATTTCGCTGTCGCCGGCGTTGAGCGGTACCGATGGGTTTTATGTCTGCGCACTGCGCCAGGATGGCTGAACCTTGCCGGCGGGCTGATTGCTGCAGTGCAGCAATAGCGATTGCCTGCCGCTCATACCTCTGCAATAAGCTTTTCTGACAGGAGCGTGACAGGCTATGGCAGCAGAGATCGTACCCGCCCCCAATTATGAGGATCGTGTCAGGACGTCCTTCGCGCGCCAGAACGCCATGATGACGATCGGCGCCGAGCTGACGTTGGTGACGCCGGGCATCATCGAGATCGAGATGCCCTATTCGGCGGCGCTGACTCAGCAGCATGGCTTCCTCCATGCCGGCGTCATTTCGACGGCCCTGGACTCGGCCTGCGGCTATGCCGCGTTCTCGCTGATGCCGGAAAGCTCCAGTGTGCTGACCATCGAGTTCAAGGTCAATCTGCTGGCGCCGGGCCGGGGCGAGCGTTTTCTGTTCCGCGGCTCGGTGACCAAGCCCGGCCGCACCATCATCGTTGCCGACGGCCAGGCCTATGCCTTCGCCGTCGACGGCGAGGCCAAGCTGATCGCCACCATGACTGGAACGATGATGACGGTGGTCGGTCGCGATGGGATCGAAGGCTGATCCGATGCGCAAGGCCGTCAGAATTGCCGGCAGGGGCGTCCTCTTCGTGATGGCGGCGCAGGCCGAATACGGGCCGCATCTGCAGCGGCTGTTCACCCCTGTCATGACAGGGGTGGGGCCGGTCGAAGCGGGTGTCAGGCTGGGCGCGGAACTGTCATGGCTCAAATCTGAAAAGGCGCTGCCGGATCTCGTCGTGTCGCTCGGTTCGGCCGGCAGCCGGACACTGGAACAAACGGAAATCTACCAGGCCGTTTCGGTCGCCTACCGCGACATCGACGCCTCGCCATTGGGCTTCGAGAAGGGCGCGACGCCGTTTCTCGACCTGCCGGTGACGGTGCCGCTGCCGTTCAGGATTCCAGGCATAGGCGAGGCGACGCTGTCGACGGGCGCGGCGATCATCTCCGGCAGCGCCTATGATGCGATTGGCGAGGACATGGTCGATATGGAGACCTTCGCCTGCCTGCGTGCCTGCCAATTGTTCGGCGTGCCGCTCGTCGGCCTGCGCGGCATTTCCGACGGGGCTGCCGATCTCAGGCATGTCGGGGACTGGAAGGAGTATCTCCATGTCATCGACGAGAAGCTGGCGGATGCGGTGACGCGGCTGGAACAGGCGATCGGCTCCGATGCGCTGCAGTTTGGACCATCGCATGACGCGGAAACGGAGTGAGAGAGACGCCTTCGCAACCCATTGCGCCGACTCGTTTCTTTCTCTAAACGCTCGCCATGAAGATAGCCAATCGTCCCGACACCGTCCTGCCAGACACCGTCCTGCCAGACACCGTCCTGATTGTCGATTTCGGCAGCCAGTTCACGCAGCTCATCGCCAGGCGCATCCGCGAGGCCGGCGTCTTTTCCGAGATCGTGCCGTTCCAGTCGGCCGAAGCGGCGTTCAGGCGCATCAATCCGAAGGCGGTGATCCTCTCCGGCGGCCCGGCCTCGACCGGCGACATCGGCAGCCCGCGCGCGCCGCAGATTGTCTTCGACGCCGGCGTGCCGGTGCTCGGCATCTGCTACGGCCAGATGGCCATGTGCGTGCAGATGGGCGGCGTCGCCGAAAGCTCCGACCATCGCGAATTCGGCCGTGCCTTCGTCGAGATCCAGAAGGACAGCCCGCTGTTCGAGGGCCTGTGGGCGCCCGGTCAGCGCCATCAGGTGTGGATGAGCCATGGCGACCGCGTCATCTCGCTGCCCAAGGGATTCGAGGTGTTCGGCAAATCGGAAGGCTCGCCCTTCGCCATCTTCGGCAATGTCGAGCGCAAGATGTACGGCATCATGTTCCACCCCGAAGTGGTGCACACGCCGGACGGCGCCCGGCTGCTGCAAAACTTCGTCCACAAGATCGCCGGCATCGAAGGCGACTGGACGATGCGCGCCTACCGCGAGCACGCGGTCGAGACGATCCGCAAGCAGGTCGGCAAGGGCAAGGTCATCTGCGCGCTTTCGGGCGGCGTCGATTCCTCGGTCGCAGCACTTCTGATCCACGAGGCGGTCGGCGACCAGCTCACCTGCATCCTTGTCGACCACGGGCTGATGCGCAAGGACGAGGCATCAGGCGTGGTGGAGATGTTTCGCCAGCACTACAATCTGCCGCTCATCCTGGTCGACGCCTCGGACCGCTTTATCGGCGCGCTCGAGGGCGAGTCGGATCCGGAAAAGAAGCGCAAGACCATTGGCCGGCTGTTCATCGAGGTGTTCGAGGAAGAGGCCGAGAAACTCGGCGGCGCCGATTTCCTGGCGCAGGGCACGCTCTATCCCGACGTCATCGAAAGCGTCTCCTTCACCGGCGGCCCGTCGGTGACGATCAAGTCGCACCACAATGTCGGCGGCCTGCCCGAGCGCATGAACATGCAACTGGTCGAGCCGCTGCGCGAACTGTTCAAGGACGAGGTTAGGGTGCTCGGCAAGGAGCTCGGCCTGCCCGACAGCTTCGTCGGCCGGCACCCGTTTCCCGGACCCGGTCTTGCCATCCGCTGCCCGGGCGGCATCACCCGCGAAAAGCTGGAGATCCTGCGCGAGGCCGATGCCATCTATCTCGACGAAATCCGCAAGGCCGGCCTCTATGACGCCATCTGGCAGGCCTTCGCCGTGCTGCTGCCGGTGCAGACCGTCGGCGTCATGGGCGACGGCCGCACCTATGAATTCGTCTGCGCGCTGCGCGCCGTCACCTCGGTCGACGGCATGACGGCGGATTTCTACCACTACGATATGGCGTTCCTCGGCGCCGCCGCCACCCGCATCATCAACGAGGTGCGCGGCATCAACCGCGTCGTCTACGACGTGACGAGCAAGCCGCCGGGCACAATCGAGTGGGAATGAAGCTCGGTCGTTCGCCAGCATTCGGTGGCTATCGGCGGCATACAGTTAGCTCATTGAATTTAAATAGTTTTCCTCTCTTTGCCTATCGCTGACTATCGCCCACAAGCGGAATCATTTGGCGGTAAGCCTGACGGCATCCCTTCTCTCATCATCCTCCCTTGAAGCTAGTACCGTCACGACCTCGCTTCCTAGTACGTTAGCTAATCTCTAGGTAAGCCATTGAACTTTCGACGATATGATTGGGACTTGACGGTAAAATCGATGACGGTAAAATCTGGCGCTGGATATGTGGAAACGCGCTTAGATTGTCCTCGCCATGCTCACTGACATTGCACTTAAGAAGCTAAAACCAAAAGACAAAATATACAAGGTCGCTGATCGTGACGGTATGTACGCCACGGTGTCCCCCGCAGGGCAGATCTCGTTCCGATACGACTACCGAATGAATGGTCGGCGAGAGACAGTCACGCTGGGCCGCTATGGTGAGGGTGGCATCTCGCTAGCAGAGGCGCGCGACCGCTGCATTGCCGCTCGAAAAATGGTGGCAGCCGGACAATCGCCGGCGCATGAAAAGCAGCGTGAAAAGCGGCGCCTGTCTGCAATGGCCATCTTCGGCGATGCCGGCGGGGGCTGGTTTAAGGAGGCCAAGATGGCGGATAGCACGCGCTCAATGCGAAAAGCCATCTTCGATCGAGACATCTTGCCGATTTGGGACAAAAGACTCCTCACAGAAATAACAGCTGACGACTTGCGGGCGCTCTGCGCAAAGGTGCGCGACCGCGGCGCGCCGGCAACAGCCATTCATGTCCGGGATATTGTTAAGCAGATCTATGGTCATGCAATTCTGCACGGCGAGAAGATTCCCAATCCAGCGGACGAGGTAGGACCGGCCTCGATTGCCACGTTCGAGGCAAAAGACCGAGCATTGTCCCCCGCAGAAATCCGAATCATGCTGAACGAGTTGGAAAATGTGCCTACGTTGCCGACGATACGGCTCGGCCTAAAGCTGATCCTGCTCACGATGGTTCGGAAGGGTGAGCTGCTGGACGCGACGTGGGACGAGGTCGATTTTGAGAACGCTGTTTGGAGCATTCCCAAAGAGCGAATGAAACGGAAAAAGCCGCATAACGTCTACCTGTCCCGCCAATCCCTCGATATCCTAATTGCGCTCAAGACTTGCGCAGCGAACTCGCGATACGTGCTGCCATCTCGCTATGACGCCGACGAACCCATGTCGCGCGCCACCTTCAATCGGGTCACCATGGCCATTGTCGACCGCGCAAAAAAACAAGAATTGCCGCTTGCGCCCTTTACAGTGCACGATCTACGGCGGACCAGCTCGACACTCCTAAACGAGATCGGATTCAATCGCGACTGGATCGAAAAATGCCTTGCCCACGAAGACAGCCGTACCTCGCGCGGTGTTTATAACAAGGCTGAATATGAGCCGCAGCGCCGTCATATGCTCCAGGAATGGGCTGACATGGTTGAGGCCTGGGCGGCAGGCAAGAAGCACACGCCCGTACTCCAGCCTGCGGCCGGGGCGGCGATCATTCTCGATCCGATTTGACAGGCCTCGTCTTGCGCGACCGCACGTCTGGACCTGGGGCGATTTCGATAGTACCGGCAGACGATGCGTTTCGCCTTGCCTGTACCCAGGCCTCCACCTCCGCCAGATCCCAAACAACACAGCGAGGGGTCAGATTGAAGCGTCGTGGGAACTCGCCACGTTGCTCCATTTCGTAGATTGTCGTATCCGATAAAGGGACGATTTCTCGCAGCTGCGAGCGGCGAACAGTTCGCATCACCCGACGCGACCCGATATGTGGCAGAACCGGAAACAGGCCAGGCTGCTCAATTTCGAACGTATCCAAATCTGAAAACTGCTGCGGTTTGACCATTTCGTAACGGGAGGATTGCCTTGTTGGGCAACCATCGCGCAACTTACCGAGACCGTGTACCGCCATCAATTGCGACCACATATCCTTGCTTACGAACGAGGGAACCTCGAAGGGGCGCCATTACAGACACTCAGGACCGACTGGGAATTTTTCTCAATGCTTGCCAGACCCGGGAATGGCACATGATTGCAGAAGATTAATAAACTCGTCGCAACGCAACCGGCCTCTACCCCGTTTGGTCGGCGGGCATAGGGTTCCGGCAAGTCGTTCGCCATAGAGAGCCGCCCATATTGCACTTTCCAAGATTCCCGATGGCGACCGCAGCACGCTTAACGCTTCATCTGGATCTTCCTCTTCCGGTCCATCTGGACGCCCACCGGACGGCGGCGGCAATAGTGGAGAAGCGGCCCCATGGAAGCTGCCGCGAGCGTCGCGAAGGCACTGTGACCGCGCTTCAGGCCAGAAAAACCAATAATTGAAACACTTGGCGTAGGTTCGTGTCATAAGCTCGTCGACGGTCCTTAACCAGAAAAGCGCGTTGCTCTTCCTCTCCACTGAAATTCGTGGGCGTCAATAAAAGCAATAGTTTAGCTTGTTTTCCAGCACCCCGCTGGCTGTCTTCCCATACGGTCCCACATGGTCACCAAATCCGACGTGCTTTGCCGGCACATTGGGGATAAGTCAGTTCGGCATTCAAACCGGCGGCTACCCACATGACGAGGGCCATACCCCCGGCAACCGCCATTGGCACTCCGTTTCAATGTTAGGCCTAACCGGCAGATAAAGCCCGGTGCTACACCAAGGGCTTTTGCCGGTGAGATCAAGCCCAGCAAACAAGACAAGTTATCGTGCCAGGACCAAGCCCATCCACGGCACCGAGAAGGCCCACCATAGCCGGGAAAACCCTCGTCTAAGGTCCATGCCGTGAACTTCCGCTCTCAGAGAAAGCTAGCCCAATGGCTCTCGGCCACAATCGAGATTGGCAATCCCTGGTCGCGCCAGTCGGTGGCCTTGACGATCTTGTCGCCAAATGACGAATGTTTCCACGATTCGGTGGCATAGGCCCCTATCACCAAAACCTGTGTCTTCTGGCTAAGACTTCCCGCGAAGCCACCACGATCTGCAATGGCCTGTTCGCAGTGTTTTCGCTGACCGAAATTGAATGTGCCTGTGAAGCAGTATAGCCGACCGGCGAAGGTCAAAGTTGGGGCCGGTATGCAGAGTGGCAGCGTTGTCGGCTTTAGCACCTCCCCAAGTTCGAAATCACGATTCGAAAAGCTGTTTAGCGTGTCCAGAAGTTCGGCGTGTTCATCCGAATCAAGCACGCCGTCTGCGAGAATATCGTTGATGCGCCGATACAAGGTTCGGATGAGTGGCTGATTGCTGATCTCCGCATTCGCCGCCAGCCATTTTTGAAGGAATTCGACCTCGGCCTTGTTGATGGTTCCATCCGCGGCCAGGCCGCGCGCGAGTCCGATGAGTTCGTCGACTTGACGCGATGAGATGCGATCACCGCCAACGCGATTGTAAAATTTGTCTTCCACTAAAACCTCTCCCTTCCTCCCTCAAGAAAACCATTCATCAAGCGTACTTTGCAGGCCAACGCCAATCCGTTTGCGCCTTGCCGTAGCAGTTGCCGTAATCGACGAACTGCCCGCTAGAGATATCGCGGCACGCCCAAACCAATTGGCCGTACTGGTTGTAGAATTCATCCCAATCGGCACCCTGATAATATTTCGGCCTGACATATCCGCCGCCGCCGCAGTTGTTGTTCGAGCATACCGCAATGGCAGCGCCTACCGCGGCGATCGCCACACCGGCGGCGATCGCCTGGTTCTGCTTTCGGATCATGTCGGCGCATTGCTGTGGCGTCACCGACCGCCGAGCAAGCTCCGTATAGAGATCGTCCCGGAAGCCTTGATTACTCGCCGTGGCATATGATCTGCAAAGCGCGGACGTGCTCACTGCCTGGGGGTTCTTGTTCAGCGCCTCTTCGGACGTTGTGCATGATGCGCTTGCAAGGGCAAAAACTACCGCGGCCGAAGCTGCGGCACGCCGGCCGATTTCCATTTACCCTCCCACCCAAATTATTCAGTCAGCCAAAATTCCACGGCCGTTTGTCGTTCTCTAACAGAGCGTTTCGCATGCAACGCCGTCGCCATCACGATCCAACTTGCGGCCCCATGGGCAATTGCTGAGATACCATTGGGCTTCGTCGCAGGAGCCGATTCGCGAGCAAGTCCGCCGCGGCTGACATGAGTAGCTTTGCGCTACCTGCCGGCGGCCGATGATGCCGAGAGGTTGACTGACGGCCGGCTGCTGACCATCCGCATGCTCAGCGCGCCAATTCCATGGCTCCTGAAACGTTCCGACCCACAGGCCGACCTTCGCCTTCTCGGCTTTGGTCTGCTGCGCTGCATACGCGCCATGGCTGTAGCGAAACCAGTCGAGCGCATGGCCATGCTCGACCATCCAGGCGGTAACGCGTGCGCCGTCGGCGCGCCGGCAGTCGCCGACAAAACGGCCGTAGCGGTCCCAAGTGACGAAGCTGCAATGCACCGGCATCGAGGCCCCCAGGAACTTGTCCAGTGCTTCGGCGGCTCGGCGCCCGCAGGCATACTCGAAGCCCTTGGCGTCATTGCAATACTGCTGGCTTTCTGGCGCGTCGATTCCGTTAAAACGAATCCGCTGTCCATGAATTTCGATGGTGTCCCCATCGATCACCGACGCAACACCGGCGATCGGCGCGGGGCTCGGGCTGGTCCAGTTCGCCAGATTGAGCTCAGGCATGCGGTCGCTGTGCTGCACGACGAACTGCGTTGCGTAGGCCGCCATCGCAGCCACGGTTACAATAATCAGCCGCTTTGCAATGCCCGCCAATTTGCGTACACGCCGCAGCTTGGCGCCAGTCCATTTGCGCCACTGGGCAGATCGATTGTCGTAGCGAGAGCTGTCCAACGTCCGCCGCCCCTACTCGCACCCGACGCCGTCGTGATCGCGGTCCAGTTTATTGGGATCACCGTTGGTGATCTTCACCGGGCCAACCACGACGGGATTGTTTCCATTGCCGCCTGCGCAATCCAAATCGCCGCCGTCCGGCCGTGACGATTGCATCGGCGCTGACGACACCCCTCGATACCTATTGACGACTGCTGCAGCGCGCGCGCCATCCCCTTCGATAAGCGTGTTCTGGCTGTTGGGATTGAACGGGTCGACCGTTTGGAGGAACAGATTTGCATGGCCCGCGTCGCCAGCCGCGAGCGTTACCGTATCGTAGTGGTTCAAGTAGTCGGCTGCGCAGCCCGAGAAGAGCACCGCGCACAACAAGCACGAAAATTCGCGCACGCCCATGAATGAATTTCCCCAACCCCAGGCAAGATCATGCGCTATTTGGCTTTTGTTGTCGAATCCAGAAGAGGTTCGACATTCCGTGAAGGCACCATTCCCGTCATTGCCGTCATTGCCGTCGGGCCGGTCCCAATTCAACTGCGGGTGGCTTTAACGCCCGACGTCACGCCTTTGAAGGGAGACGATGATGTCACGTTGTCGAGCATGGCGCACATCTTGTTCGGACCGTCAAAATTGAAGCCTAGACATCTCTGGTCAGCGGCGCAGGCCACTACGCAGTCGGCATAGCTGCTCCGCACATTCGCGTAAGCCGCTCCAATGACTACTGTGTCCTTGGCGAAGACGAGGCTAGAGTACTGGAGATTTGCCTTGATGGCTCCCTTCGCCGCCATCACTGCGTCAGGATTCCTAACCAGAATCGACGCATTATCTTTCATGAAACAAGCGGCGTGCTTCTTGTCGTAGGTGAGTGCTAAGCAGCTGCGATCTGCCTCGCATTGGGCCTGGCACTGTTCAAGCGAGACATTCCAAGCGGGCATACCCGGCAGATCGTTTCCCATCGCGTCCCATCCGTCCTGCACAAAAAGTTGTTCGGCCGCGGTTGCTGCGTCCTTCCGCTCCTGGTCCATGTTGAAATCGCTTGGCGCGAAACTGGCCTCGTCGAGCCAAAGGCAACGGCTGGCGAGTTCTCGCGCCGAATTGTCGTCAAGGCCCACCGATGCGAGTGTCTGGATTGATGACACCGGCGCCTGCGGCATCGATCTAGGCGAGGGTCTGTTGACAAGCCGTACCTGGACCTCGACTCCGGTGTTGGCCAGCCCCCGCGTGTAGCACCAAGCCGTATCCCAAGTTGGGTCTTTCTCACTGTCAAAATGATGACCGGACTCGAGTTGCCAAGTGCTGCCAGCGTAAGTCACTTGGCGATTGGCGAACTTTACGAAATCGAACGTATCTGGATTGGCTGGGTCTGCGGGCGGCAGTGGCGGTTGCTCGATTGACGGCGACTTCGGCTTGTCTGTCTTTCCCTCCTCGGCGATTGTCTCGCCACCCGGAATTCTGTCTTCTGGTTTCTTCGTCTCTTTTGGCTGGTTCTCGTTCGGGTTTGACGGTTCTTTTTGAGCGATCGGCGGCTCCGGTTGGTTCACCGAACGGTCGCGATCAAAGACCAGCCATACACCTACACCGATCCCAACAGCGGCCACGGCGATGGCAGCGCCGGTAGCCATTCGCCGAAATGCATTGGCCCGGGCGATCATATCGTGCGCAGCTGCTTCTGCCTGCAGAGTTGGAATGGCCGACCGTTTGACCTGCAGATCGATCGCTTGTTCGAGAAGCTTGGTGTTATGTCGTACGAGCACGTCTAATACCCCGTTTCGCCCCTTTGTCGGCTCGTCAAAGTCTGATTGCAGTTCGCCTTCTAGAGCCCTCTCTATGCTGTCGTTTTGCCTCTTGCAGAAACCTTTACCAGATCGACTACTTCCGGGGGGAGTTCCCGATCCAACGCCCGGCGTAGCGCTTCCGGGTCGTCAGTAAGGACGGGAACATAGAGAATCTCTTTGACGACCTTCTCGACTTCGACAGGAACCTCGATGCGCCTTTCGACCTCTCTGTCGACCGGCACCTGCACGGTTACTTTCCTGACACGGCGCCACCGCCACCGTAGCAGCATTCGGCGTAGCAAACGCGAGAGTTTGCTTTCGCGCTGAACGTCGGCCCGTGCGCCGATGCGTTGTAAGGCCAGCGCGACCATGGCTGTGATCGGCCCCGCTAGTGCCGCGATGAATGCAAGCGAGGCGAACCAGATCGTCGACACCGTCCCGGCCTGAGCGTCTGTAACGTCCTCTGGCTTCACCCCATACCAGCGAGCTGCCAGCCTACGGATCTGATCGTTGCGAGCGAGCGGGAGGCGCTCTGTTTCCAGACGGCTCAGTTCCGCCGCGATGGCGTCTTGCCGCTGCTGGTTTTTAGCGAGTGTCTCTGACTTGCGAGTTGCGGCTTCCTGAGCGGCTGCTAGCGCAGCACGTGCTTCGTCAAGCTTACGGTCCCAATCGGCAGCGGTGCCGTCGTAGAGTTTCTCCAGATCATTGCGCCTAGCCTCAAGGCGCTGTTTGTCTTGGGGGGTCATCGCAGGACTATCTTTTCGCAGCCTCTCATATTCAGCGCGGGCCGCGGCGACTGCCGGCTCCACTTCGGCCAATTTCGGCGCGAATTCGGCCTCTTTTCTGGGCCGCGGGTTAGTCAACTTGTTCAGCCCGTCTTCGTTGCGTTGCACCGATGCAAGGTCGCCGGTTTCGCGTGCGCTCTTTATGCGATCAACGTAGCTATCCCGCTGTCGCTCGAATTGCTCCACGGCGTCCTTGATCTCTCGATCGCGCCGTTCCACGAGCGCACTCAGCGCTGCTTGTTTCTCCTGGAGATACTCCTTGGCTCGCGCCGCCGCTGGTGAAAGGGTGGTTGCGGCCTGCAGCTCCTGGTCAACGTCTGTTATCCGTGCACGCAATTTGTCGCGCTCGGTGTCAGCCAATCCACTGAGCTGCTCCAGATCGCTTCGGGCCTTTGCCTCGTCGTCAGTGTTTCGCAAGCTTTCGGCTGCCGCCTTGAGATTTTCGCTCTCTTGCTGGAGTGCGTTAGTTTGGTTGGCGAAGTTGGCATACTGCATCTCGCGCATAGTGCTGGCACGCTCCAACCCGAGAAGCACTGTCTCAAAAGTGATGCCGGCCAATACGAGCAGAAACGCCAGGATAACAGGTTTCCAAAACCACGAGGCGCCGAACAGAAGCGTTGCGATCGGGATTTTCGTCAGCTCAGCAATCGCGATCATAAAGAACGGGGCACTTGCAAGGACAAGGTCCATTGAGTCCGCCGCCTCATTGGCAACAAAGCCGCGGTAACTCAGAGCCACGCCGGTTGCTAGACCCATGATCGCCGCGACGATTTCAAGTGCCCACGCACCGCGATACGTCCACTGGCCATAGCTCGCCAGTTTCTGGCTCATTGCCGTGTTCATATGCAAGTCCCCACCCTCAGCAACCCATCTTGACATGCGACGCTGGCGTTTGCAGCAAAATTTACCGGTAGATACAACGTAACTTGGAACAGGGTGAATAATCGGCGAGCCAGCGATAAGACGTTGTTGTGTCCGCTAGACTGATTTGTTTCGGATGGCGCCTTGATGCGCGCACCACTATTAGAGCCCGGTGTCGCCGATGAGGCGCCCACGTCTTCGGTCCTGACCTGCTACGAAGAGAGCAGCCTTCAAATCCTTACTCAGTCGCTTGAAGGGCACCATGTCAGCCGCGTGACGCCATCCCGTCGGTCGGCCCAGTGGCGCAAAAGGACTGGCGCCAAGCTGCGGCGTGTGCGCAAATTGGCGGGCATTTCAAAGCGGCTACTATCGCAAACGTGGCTGCAATGGCGACTTACGCAACGCAGTTCTTGATGCAGCACAGCGACCGCATGAGCTCAATCTGGCGAACTGGACTAGTCCGAGACCAGCGATGATCGCCGGCGTCGCTTCCGTTATCGGCGGGACATGTCGCCAGTCCCCATCTCCGGCCGCAGCGTCGAGCAAGGGGCCGATCCCCGGAACGCCCACACCCGTTGTCAGCTTTCGTTCTGGCGCGCGAGCGTCTGGATTTTGCCGGTCATTGCGTCAATTAGATCGTCCGACCGACGCCAGTCCTGCGCCAATTTCTCGACTAGACGGACCATGCGCAGCGAAAGCACATCGGTGCGCTGAGCCAACACAGACGGCGGCATCTGGCGCAGTCTCGCAGGCCCTTGCGGTGCGATGACCCCGCGCGCGAAGGAAGCCGCGAAGCTGGTCGATGACTGCGGTGCGGTGACCGATGAGCCTGCTGGCGAACCCGCTGCAGGGCTTGAAGATCGATCTGCTCGGCGCTCTTGATCGGCACAAAGGCCGCACATTGCGCTACGATCGGGCGGGTGTTTTTCAATAACTTGGAAGCTAATCTTGCAATGTTTACTGCACATTGCAAGAACCGGGATTTCTCACCGATTTCCGTGGCTTAATGCAGTGTGCGGCGGCTCGGCCAGCAGCTGAGGAGGCTTGGGGCCGGGAGGGGGCGTAGTCAGAGACGGCAGCGAGACACTCGACAGAAAACCCAATTCTCGGGGGGGTGACGCGTGTCCCTTCGGTGACCTCTGGCCGGCAGGCTGCTGAGCTGGTGGATGCTCAACGTAAGAATCTCGTCGACCTGGCCTACGGTGACTCGCGATCGGCGGTCGGCACGGCTGCCTGGGCACTCGTCGTTGCGGCTTCGGCGAGGGCCAGCGTCGGCCGCGGGATGGCGGCCGAGCGCAGGCTTGTCGGCTGGCGCTCCCCGCCGCACTGCGGATGCATAGGCTTCACGGCCTCAATGGAAGCGCCTCCATTACCCTCGAACTAAGAGTTCGCCACCTCCAGGATCAACCGCCGCGCCTTGCTCTTCCACTTCGGCAGCGCACTCGTCGCCTCGACGGTGCGACAACTGCACTCGGCATAGAGCCGCCGGGCCAAGACCCAGAACGGTCCAATAAATTGCAAACGCTGATTGAGATGCACAAGACAGCATACGCGTCCTTCGGCGAAGCTTTGCACGAAACGGGCGGCAGTAGTCGCGACCGCGTCAGTGCCAGCCAGAAAGAGGAGAGGGCGCTGCTCGCCATCTGCGGCTATCCTACGGTTAAGGAAGCGGATCGCCTCGCCAAGGCCCACTATCTTTAGAGATCGAGGCGCGCGGCGAACTCGACCTTCGCAGAGCATATGCATGCTGTTCTTCGATCGACGATGTGGAAGGGATGATACGACCGGCGCGCAGACGGTCAGCTGCTGAATGTCTGGTATGCGCCGCATATCGGTCTTCGAGACCATTTTGGGCCGTTCCCAGAAGCCGACATTCCGAAAATCGTGGGTGAGATTGCGATCGCGATTTTGTCACTAGTGACAAGCTCTGCTGATTTCAGCGGGACGACATCGCCTCAGTGTCAAAAATGACCGACTGCCTTCGTTTGCGCCGGATATCGAATTGCGGTGCGGTCTTCCGGCCACAGGATCTCTCGAAGTTGAGGCACTAGCTCAAATCAAATAACCGACGTATCCCATTTCACAATGCTGCGGACCGCACAGCGCCAACAGTATTATCGAAATGCGGATAACTTTTTTGTTGCGGCTGCCGTTGCGCAGGATCTATGTGTTCGGCTCTGGGAGTGGGGGCATAATTGTCAGAATCCGAAAAGTCAGTCCTCCAAAGCGATCTACCGCTAAAGGAGAAGCTCGAGCGCGCCAGGATGGAGTTGCTCGACCTCTCCGCACGTAATCGCCTTTTGAACGTGCCCCGTTTTTCGAAGAGTGCGAAAACGATCGACATCGTCGATGAAAGGTCGTCCGAGATTTATCGACTCCTTGTGAACGAAGGGAAGGCATTTACCTTCCTCGCAGGCAAGCCTGACAGGCCGAAGGCGGGCCAGGAAAGCAAAGCTGGGGACGACGAGGTTGACTACTCCCCCATCTCCCTTGCTCAGCCGGAGGACAACGAGGTCGAAGATAGGGGGGTGTCTGCGCGACATTCTGACACCAAGCTCCAGACGCGAATGACCCCAACCGGTCTGCAACGTCGGCTCCTTGACCTCTACCACGATGCCAGGACGCTAGAAGAGGAGCAGGGCGTCAACATCCTTTTTCTAGCTCTGGGAATGCTCAGGTGGATCGACCCGAACAACAAAGAAAACATCCGTCAAGCTCCGCTCATTTTGGTGCCGGTCCGACTCGAGCGGGGAGCGGCCGGGGAGAAGTTCCGGTTACGCGCCAGGCCGGAGGATCAGAGCGCGAATCTATCGCTCGAGCTCTATTTGGATCGCTTGCACAAGCTCGCCATGCCGAGCTTCGATGCGGGAGACGACTTCGACGTCTCAAAGTATCTCGATGCAGTGGCCGAAGCGGTATCAACCAAGGAGGGTTGGGAGGTGCTCCGGGACGACATGGTGCTGGGCTTCTTCTCGTTCGCGAAATTCTTGATGTACCGGGATCTTGACCCCGAGATCTGGCCCGAGGGCTCCAAGATCATCGAGCAGCCGAAGATCCGCTCCCTCCTTTCAGATGGCTTTGAAGCACGCGAGCCGTTGATGTCGGATGATATCGCGATTGATCCGCACATCGCGCCTGCGGAGATGTTGCATATCGTCGACAGCGACAGTTCCCAGACGCTCGCGATCCACGACGTAAGAAAGGGACGCGACCTTGTGATCCAAGGTCCCCCCGGCACAGGAAAATCGCAGACTATTGCAAACGTTATCGCGTCGGCCGTGGCCGACGGAAAGACCGTGCTTTTCGTTGCCGAAAAAATGGCCGCGCTGGAGGTCGTGAAGCGCCGCCTCGACAATGCCGGGGTAGGGGACGCGTGTCTGGAACTCCACAGCAACAAGGCGAACAAGCGCATGATGCTGGAGGAGCTGCGTCGTACCTGGCAGCTCGGATCGCCTCGAGGACAATTCCCGTCTGCGCTCACCGATGAGTTGTCGCAGGCGCGCGACAAGCTCAATGCGCATGCCGACCGGATGCATGTTCCGTTCGGCGCGTCCGCCCTGACGCCCTACCAGGTTTTCGGCCAGCTAACCCGACTCAGGCAGAACGGGCAAAAACCCGTAGATATCGAGCTAGAAGGTGCCACCGATTGGACGAGTGAAGGCGTTTCGTCACGCCGGAAGCTGCTCGACGAGGTCTCTCAACGGATCAACGAAATCGGGCTACCCATCCACCATCCTTGGAGAGGGGTAGGCCTGGATGTCGTGCTGCCAACCACGGTCGAGCGGCTCGTCCCGCGCGTCGGGTCGTTGCTCGATCAAGCGAAAGCTGTGCAGGCAAAACTGATCGACATTGCCGCGCGGATCGAGGCCGAGCCTTCGCGAATTCTAAGCGACAGCGGCGACATAGAAGATCGCGCAGAACTGCTCGCGTCCGCACCAGAGCTCCCCGCCCACGCGTTGGTCTCGCCGGTGTGGGATGACCATCCTAAGGAGATCTCATCGCTTCTTTGGACAGGATCGGATTTCGCCCGCAAATTCGAAGACGTTTCGCAGCATTTGGCGGCGACGGCGATCGACACCCCAATTGAAGATCTCGAGGCAGAGCTTGCAAAGCTGCCATCAGAATTCCCGAAAGACGGTTTTGTCCGTGCGCACCAGCTGACCGTTCTGCTCCCGCGCTTGCGGGATGAAGCGGAGCGGTTGAACCAGGAGCTGGGATCAACGGTTGTACCGGACACGCTGGCAGGGCTGGTTAGATTGATCGTGACGGGGGAGAGGGTTGCGGCTGCCCCTGACGCAAGCCCCGAAGCGTTTGCCGCGACCGTTTGGGACTCAGGACTTGAACAAGCGGCGGACCTTGCCGAGAGCGTCGCGACGCTTGAGGCGGTCCAAGCAGAGCTGAAGGGCAAGGTTGTCGATGCTGCCTGGAATACGGATGTAGCACCGACAAGGCAAGCCCTCGCCACTCATACGGGCCTGTTGAAGGCATTGAGCGGCGACTACCGTCGCGCCAAAGCCCTTCTGCGGTCCCTTCTAGCCGATCCTAACGCGCCGTCGACGGAGACAGTGCGTCTCCTAGACGTGTTGATGAAGGGGCAAGCGGCAGCCACCAGGGTTCGTGATGGTGACGCCTTTGGTCGTTGCGCCTTCGGAGCAGATTGGCGCCGGGAGAAATCCTCGTCGGCACCGCTCTTAGCCCTAGTGGAATGGATGCGCACGCTGAGGGGACTTGGCTCGGAACCGCGACTTATCGCTGGTCGGATGGCCGAGCGCTCCGAAGCGGGCGCGCGGGCGCTCCGGGTTCGCAAGGTTATCGATATCGGCCGGCCGATGATCGAGGGTTTCTGGAACGATCTCGGCCACCTCGCGCCGTCCATGCTGGGTGACGTGGCCTCCGCCGAAAGGGCTTCACTGCAGCTGATGGAAGTGAAGGCGCGATCCGTGGCTCAAGCGGACGAAGCGTCTCGAGAGGTTCTAGCCAGCGTGCCTGATCAGTTATCCGGTCGGGTGGAATTCGTGCGACGACTGGGCGCCCTACAGAAGCTTGCTCAACAGATCGATGCCGCTCACGGCCTGGGCCTGACCGCATTTGGCTCGTCTTGGCTCGGGCGAGGATCCGACTGGGCCGCGCTTACGCAGGCCGAGCTCTGGTTGAAAAACAATAGCGCACTCCGACATCTGGTCGCGCGTCTACCCGACAGGGTCGAGATCGCAAAATCGGCTCGTGCA
Source organism: Mesorhizobium sp. WSM4810 (assembly GCF_055811235.1). Lineage (NCBI taxonomy): Bacteria > Pseudomonadati > Pseudomonadota > Alphaproteobacteria > Hyphomicrobiales > Phyllobacteriaceae > Mesorhizobium > Mesorhizobium sp. WSM4810. The sequence continues at coordinate 245,406 of NZ_JBVVQV010000001.1, forward strand.
ACGCGAGAAGCGGCCCAAGCCGCGGCGCTGCAGTTGAAGGCGCTTGCGGAGGATTTGAAAGCTGATGCTTCGTCTTTGTTCGGAGTAGGCGATTTCTCTGAGGTCGTGATTGCCGAGTTGATTGCCCGATTGGAGGGCTGGGTCGAGCATCAGGAACAGCTCTCGAAATGGGTTGCATACGAAGAACGATCTGAGAGCGCCCAAAAGGCGGGACTAGGACAGTTGATCGGCGGCCTGGCAAACGGCCAGGTTCCAACCGCATCGGCGCGATCGGTCTTCGACATGGCCTTTTACGAGAAAATGCTGACGGCGATGGCGAATAAGGAGCCGGAGCTCGGGAGGTTCGACGGAGAGCTACATTCGAGGGCTGTCCGCGACTTTGCGGATTTGGACCGGCAGAGGATCAAGGCTAGCGCCATCGAGGTAGTGACCGCGCATCATCGCAAGATCCCATCAAGGGATGGCGGAGCTGGGCCTGTCGGTCTGCTTCGATCTGAGATTGCGCGCAAAAGAGGCCATATGCCTATCCGGCAGTTGATGCTGAGGGCAGGGCCCGCTGTCCAGGCTTTGAAGCCGGTATTCATGATGAGCCCACTTTCGGTGGCGCAGTTCTTGTCGCCCGGTCGAATGTCGTTCGACCTCCTGGTTATGGACGAAGCGTCTCAGATCCAGCCGGTGGACGCACTCGGCGCAATCGCCAGGGCGAACCAGGTGGTCGTCGTTGGTGATGAACGCCAGCTGCCGCCGACGACATTCTTTGCGAAGATGACGGGCTCGCAATCAGAAGATGACGACGGCGAGGGTGCGCAGGTCGCTGACATCGAGAGCATTCTCGGGCTCTTCACGGCCCGTGGTTTACCACAGCGCATGCTTCGCTGGCACTACCGCAGTCGACATCAATCGCTCATCGCCGTGTCGAATAGCCAGTTCTACGAGAACCGGCTCTTCATCGTTCCAAGTCCGTATACCCAAGAGGCCGGCATGGGGCTGCGGTTCCATCACGTGCCGGACGGAGTGTTCGATTCAGGCGGGACAGGGACGAACCCGATCGAGGCGCGGGCTGTAGCAGAAGCGATTATCCGTCATGCGAAGTCGAATCCGCAAGAGTCTCTTGGTGTTGCGACTTTTTCGGTCAGCCAGCGTCGTGCGATCCAAGACGAACTTGAGGCGCTGCGGCGGTTGAATCCGGATACGGAGAACTTCTTCCACGCCCATCCGAGTGAGCCGTTTTTCGTCAAGAACCTGGAGAACGTTCAAGGCGACGAGCGGGACGTGATCATGATCTCGGTAGGGTACGCGAAGAATGCCCAAGGCTACATGGCTATGCGCTTCGGCCCCCTCGGTTCGGAAGGTGGCGAGCGTCGCCTCAACGTCCTCATAAGCCGAGCCAAGCGCGCCTGTGAGGTGTATGCGTCGATAACAGATGAGGACATCGACCTTGAGCGTGGGAAGGGGAAGGGGGTCTTCGCCTTCAAGCTCTTTTTGCACTACGCGCGGACTGGACGTATCTCGCTCGCGCAGACGACGACCCGAGAGATGGATTCAATCTTTGAAGAGCAGGTAGCCAACGCGTTGGCTGAACGGGGCTATCAGGTCCATGCACAGGTGGGTATCGCGGGCTTCTTCATCGATCTGGCAATTGCCGATCCGGGGCGGCCAGGACGCTATCTGCTCGGTATCGAATGCGACGGTGCTGAGTATCATTCCTCACGCTCCGCCAGAGATCGGGATCGGCTGCGCCAGGCTGTTCTTGAAGATCATGGCTGGATTATTCATCGCATCTGGAGCGCTGACTGGTTCCAGCGTCCGCGAGAACAGCTCGAGCGGACCGTGGCAGCGATCGAGGCTGCAACAAGAGAGCTCACTGAACGTGCAGAGTTGGGAATCCAGCGAAGCCGTGCTGCGGGCGTACAGGTCGTGACGGTCGACCGAGGTAACGTCACAGAAATTGGCTTGGAAACCACGAACGGGCCCGCGGCACCAGATCGGGCCTACGCGGAAGCCAGCGTACAGAGACCACCCGGGCAGTTTGAACTTCACGAGACGCCCACCGGTCTTCTGGCTGGGCTGGTCGAGCAAGTCGTGGCTGCGGAGACGCCAATCCATCTCGACGAGGTAGTCTCGCGTATCCGGGATGCGTGGGGCCTACAGCGGGCCGGCGGTAGGATTCAGGACGCAATCGAGCGCGGTTTTGTTGTCGCCGAAGCGCGGGGAGCGGTGGCAAGGCGGGGTGACTTCTGCTTCAAGCCCGGCGCCCCCATTCAGCTACGCGACCGCAATGGTGTCATTTCCCCTGGCTTGCGTAAGCCCGAAATGATTTCGTCGGAGGAACTCGCCCAAGGAGCAATCGAGGTGGTGAGATCCAATCTCGGAGCGACGGAGGACGAAATCGCAACGAGCGTTTCGAGAATGCTGGGCTTCAAAGCCACAAGCGCGCAATTAAGGCAATTGATTTTATCCGCGGTCGCCGGCGCTGTCGCGAATGGAGCGTTGCGGTATCAAGACGGACTGCTAATCGACGGCGCAAACGGTCAGTGAGACATCAGCGACAATGCGAGGGTGGACCCTCGCCAGACTATGACGAAGCTGGGACGAGCTCTACCCTGGCTGGAGGCTAAATGGCGTTTCGATTTGTTCACACGGCTGACATTCATCTGCATTCACCGCTTCGTTCGCTAGCGCTGAGAAATCTCGACCTCGCAGAGCTCGTGGGTGACGCCAGCCGTCAGGCTTTCATTTCGATAGTGGATTTGTGCCTGAGGAACGCGTGGATGCGCTGGTCATTGCTGGCGACCTATATGATGGCGGTCAAACCTCGATGAAGACTGCCCGGTTTGTCGCGACACAGATCGGACGGTTGCTTCAGGCTGGTATCAGGGTTTTCAAGAGCCGCGGTAATCACGATGCCCTGTCACGTATCTCGAAACAGCTCGTGTTTCCCGACACCGTGACTATTTTTTGCGGTCGCCCCCAATCGGTCTTGCAAACTGCCGGTGGTCTGGATGTCGTTTTCCATGGCCTGAGTTTTGCGCACCCTAAGGCGCCAGAAAGTCTGCTGCCAAAGTACCCAGCTGCTCGTGAAGGCGCAGTGAACGTTGGTATCCTCGACGACGAAATTTCGATTCACGAGCACCGCAAAAATGAGGTGCTGAGTGCGTTCAGCGTCGACACCTTGGCCGAGGTGGTGCAGCGCGACGAGTTGTTGCGCGAGAGGGATCGTCTTCGCATGACCGTAGCCGAGCTCGAGGATCGCGTAACGGCCGAACTTTCATTGGAGACGTTTGAGCAGGCTCGCTCGGCCTTGGACGACATAGACTTCGAGGGCTTGGCTATCGAGAAGGGGCAAGGCGAGCAGCGGCTCCAGCAACTCGACGCCGCCCTTCAACAACAACTGATCCGACAAACGCGCGCGGCAGATAAGATAGACGAGATTGGAGGCGACAGCACCGTTGCTCGTCTTGACGCTGAACGTCGAACCATCCTGCTTGAAATCGAAGAGAAGGCGACAAGCTATATCGAACTCAAGCTTGGGTTAATGTCGGCTGGGAATGCTTTGCGCGCCTATCCATCAGCGCCCGCCGGAAACTTGCCGCTGCCGCAAGATGGCTGTTCGAAACTTTTCGGGGGAACCCGCCAGGCTGTGAGGCGAGGCGTTTCGGGTGCTGGTTGGCTAGAGCAACGAATCGCATTTTAGGGTGGGCATTATGTTCAGACGTATTTCAAGCATCAAGGATTTCGGTGTCTTCAACAACTTCACCGGAGGTACCTTACCGGAGTTCGCGCCGTTCAATCTGATTTACGGCTGGAATTACTCAGGAAAGACAACGCTGTCGCGTGTGTTTCGCTGCCTGGAAGGTGGCGCACTTCATCCGGATTATCCCAACGCGCGCTTTGATGTAGTGCACGCTGACGGCACACAGTATGGTCATGCCTTTGCGACGGCCTGCAACGTACGTGTGTTCAATGAGGATTTCCGCAAAGCACATCTTCGTTGGGATGATGCCGACGGTTTCAATCCCATCCTCCTGCTCGGTGCCGAAAATATCAAACGACGCGATAACCTCGTACAGAAGCAAACGCAGCGTGCGCAACTCGACGATCAGCGTAAGGGAGCCGTCGCTGAGGCCAAGCGACTTGATGACAGAATCAGTAAGGCTGAAACCGATTGTGCCAGCCAGATCGTGAACGAGCTTCCGGTGGGCCGTTTCAACAGGACTAACCTGCGTCCCATAATCAGCGCTTGGAATGGCACGATGCCCGATGCCCTACCTCCCGAGCAGGTTCAGGCAGCACGCGGCAAAGTGAGTGCCGAGCAGAAGGATGTTCTGCCCGATCTTTCGATTGTCACGCAGTCCATCAACCAACTCTGGCGCGATGGCATTGCTCTCCTGAGCGATCAGATCGACTCATCTGCCACGATCGCGCGTCTTGTGGAACACCCGGATATTGCAACATGGGTTGAACATGGCCGACACCTGCATGACGGCAAGTCGCACTGTGAATTCTGCGAAGGAGAACTGACTACCGCGCGCAAGGCGGCACTCAACGCCCACTTTTCCGACGCGTTTGATGATCTCAAGAAGCGGATCACCACAGCCATTGATGAACTTACTGGGCAACGGATGGAGTTTTCCGGTGCCGCCTATCCCCGATCAGGCTTTTATGCCGATCTGCACGACGAACATACACAGGCTGGTCGCGAGCTGGCACTCGCTAGAGACGGCTTCAACGGTGCCATACAGGCGCTCATCGATGCCCTGAAGAAAAAGCAGAGAAATCCGTTCGATATTGTGCAGGCACCGGACGGCGAACCACAATCCGATCCACTCGCTGCGGCAGCGAGGCGTTTTCAGGCTCTGATAGACGAGAACAATGATCGCACCCGTCGGTTCAACTCCGCGCGCAACGAAGCTGTTGCCATGCTAAAGGATCATTACGCAGCCGACGCGATGCGCCGGATCGATCGGTTTGCACTTGAGGCCCGAATTGGTGCTCAGAAGAAAGCTGAAACGGACTCTGAAGCGGCCCTTGTTGCCCTTGATCTGGAGATCGCCAAACTTCAGGCGGAACTCTCAAACGCGATCAAAGGTGCGGAAGCCATTAACGAGACCCTTCGGCGATTTTTCGGGAAAGCCGATATCCAGGTTAAAGTCACTGACAGCGACCGTTTTCAGCTGATGCGCGGCGAAGCACCTGCCCGAAACTTGAGCGAAGGCGAGCGTACGGCGATCGCTTTCTGTTACTTCATCACCAAGCTGCTCGAAAACGGAAACAATCTCTCGCAGACCATCGTCTATATCGACGATCCGATATCGAGCCTTGATGCGCACCATCTTCTGCACGTTTGCGCATTCATCAGAACCACATTTTACCGGTTCAACGAAGGGGCGCCCAAACCCGCCAGGCATGAATGTCTGGCCAGACAACTGTTCATCTCGACCCACAGCCATGAGTTTTTCAATCTCATGCTGGACTGGATGAGGAAGATGACTGATCAGATGTATCGGACATATCTCGTTGAGCGGACGGACGCGAATGGCCTTGTCGCTTCGAAGATTATTCCATGCCCTGACAGCATTCAGAAATATCGCTCCGAGTACCTCTACATCTTTCACCAGATTGCCGGCTACGCCGAGAACCCCCAGAACGATCATCAGATCATCTTCAATCTGGGCAACATGACGAGGAGATTCATCGAAGGGTACGCTTCGTTTAAGTTCCTCGAGCACGTTAACATAGATAGCAGTATTGATCGTCTCATCACCGATCCGGTTGATGCTGAGCGCGCCCGCAAATTTATGCATTTTTATTCTCACACGCTTTCGAGAAGTGCCGGAATGCGTTTACCAGACATGAGTGAGGCGCAAGCAATCGTTACATTAATCCTGGATGCCGTGCGGAACCACGACCCCGTTCATTACGGCTCGCTTGAAGCAACACGCTGACACTCTTCATCGAGCCTGGGGACTGGCGTTGCCGACCGACCAGTCGCCGAACTGACGTCAAAGTGTGTGCGAGCAGCCGGTCGATCAGGACCTCATTGTGTATCCGATTGTGTACCTGAAAAATCAAGAGCATAGACTGGCCGTGGCGCCTATGATGGATTGGGCGGATTGAGGCAGCAGCTTACGGCCGCCCTAATTGTCATCTGCGCCTCGCTGGAAACACTGAGTTCAACTGTTTGGCTTCGGCAGAACGATACGGAACGATACGGGAAGACTTCTGATTTTGGCCCACGAAAAATGCAATGAAATCAACCGACTTGGTACGTCCTCCGGGCCCACCATTCAGTCCACCGGATTTCCGGGTTTTTCGCCCGTCTCAGAATAGCTACGACATGTCCGTGGGTTAGCGCCGAGTAGTGGGCAACACTTGGCTGAGGCTCCGCAGTGAGCGTCCAAAACACCTGACTTTTGGCCGTCCGTCTCTGTCGGGCGAATTCCGTAGCCAAGTGTTTGGCAAAGCGATGGTTGGCTGATCAGCCAGATGCACGCCGGATTGGTGTCAGAAGCCGAGGAGAGCAGTCTGGCTGGTCCAGGCGTGTGGCAGGTCAGAGACCCGCGAGAGTCTGTGCGCCGTCAGTTGGACAGGCTGATCACCGGCAACGATGCTGGCCGTTATTTTCGGAGCGAGGAACGCGAAGGGAAGAAGTCGACTCACCTCAGACGTGTCGGTGCCATTGAGCATGGCAACGTCGGTGACGCTGCGGTTGCTCCGTCCGTAAGTTGCTCCAGGTAGAGGCGGGCTCGACGCACAAGGTCGATTAAGGCGCCGTCGGGTTCTCGGCTGATGTTGGACCCGTCTGTAAGCACGATCCGCGTCTCGACACCGCGCCGCTTCATACCGCTTGGACATTCGATCGAAGTTACTTGGGCGCTATCGTTGGGAGGCAGAGTACGGTCGAGAAGCAATTCCGATAGCGAGCGGCAATCGAGTTCGATCGTCAACGATCCGGGCTTGAGGGTGATCCTCCGAACGATCTTTTGAAGCATAAATCGCTTCGCTTCCGCAGTGTCTGATGCCCAGCACGACCGCATCACTTCTGCCCGCCGCATCGCCGACTGAATTTCGCCAGCGTCGGCCCATTGCTGAATCCAACCAGACAGTTGGGCCTGATCACTGAGAATTCGATTCAGGCGATGCTCAACAACTGATTCAAGTGCGGGCGCTGGAAGACGCCAACCCGATGACCCTTTCCGGCGCTCATCGACGAATTGCTTTGAGACATAGTATCGGTAGCGGACACCTTGCTTGTTGGCATGAACCGATCGCAATTTCTCGCCGGCTTCGTCGACGATCAAACCGGTGAGCAGATGAGGCTGCGTGACATTGGACTGGCTTCGCCGCCGTGGCGCTTGCGAGGCGAGAAGTGCCTGGGCCTCCTCGAATGTGGCAGACGTGACGATCGGCTCGTGCTCTCCATCGTAGACCTGATCCTTGTGCCTGATCTTGCCGATGTAGATCGGGTTCGAAAGCAGGTGGTAGAGATTGCCGCGACCAAACGGCATTGTGACGGCAACAGATCCGTCTTTGCGTTGTCGCGTCCTTGCCGAGAGCCCGTCACTCGACTCATCGACAAGATCCCGGACCGACTTCAGGGCGAGATAGCGATCGAATAGGTGTCTAACTGTTTGCGCTTCGGTTTCGTCAATCGCCAGCTTGCGGTTGTCGACGCGATAGCCCAGGGGCACCACGCCGCCCATCCACATGCCTTTCTTCTTCGATGCGGCGATCTTGTCGCGGATACGCTCTGCTGTGACCTCTCGCTCGAACTGAGCGAAGGACAAAAGCACGTTGAGCGTGAGCCTGCCGAGATTGACGAGCAAGCTGAAGGTTTTATCCAGGCCACCGGCGCGCGCATCGAGAGCGGCGGCAGCCGTGCATGTTATGTGCGCGATGCCGGCGCCGAGCGGGCGCTCGTGGTTCTCGGCGCTTCAGGAGCTGGCAAGTCGTCGTTCCTGCGAGCGGGGTTGTGGCCGCGCCTGCGCCGGATGACATTCGCTTCGAGAATCCCGCCGACCTTTGCGGCTGCAAGGACCACGGCGTGGGGGCTGGTTTCTGTCATCCAGCGATACACGGCGTCCTGATTTCGAAGGTCGAGAACGTCGCGCGGAGCCATTAGGACCTCGCAGTTTTCCTCCTCCAATCGCCGCGCCACAGCCGAGCCGACCATGCCGCGGTGGCCAGCCACGAATACGCGTTTTGCGTCGAGCCGATAAGTGTAGTCCATGACCGGTGGCCCACTCTAGACGCTACTGTCCATGTGCCAGCTCTCTCGCTCCAGACGTTTCAGATCGGCGGCCACCATTTCCGCCACGAGGTCGCTGAACGTCGTCTTAGGCGACCAGCCGAGCTTTGAGCGGGCTTTCGCCGGATTTCCCATCAGGAGATCGACGTCCGTCGGACGGAAATGGCGTGGGTCGACTCGGACGAGGATCTCTCCTGTCTTGCCATCCCGGCCGATCTCGTCCACCCCCTTACCTTCCCAGACGATGACGCGGCCGACTGCCCGAAAGGCACGTTCCACGAACTCGCGCACCGAATGGATTTCGCCCGTGGCGAGGACGAAGTCGTCAGGCTCGGCGTGCAGAAGAATCCGCCACATGCCCTCCACATAGTCGCGAGCATGCCCCCAGTCGCGTTTCGCGTCTAGATTTCCAAGATAGAGGGTGGACTGAAAGCCCCGCTCGATACCTGCAACCGCACGTGTGATCTTGCGGGTCACAAACGTCTCGCCGCGCGTGGGACCTTCATGATTAAACAGTATGCCATTGGAAGCGAACATTCCGTACGCTTCACGGTAAGTGATCGTGATCCAATAGGCATAGAGTTTGGCCGCCGCATAGGGAGAGCGCGGGTAGAACGGCGTCTTCTCCGTCTGGGGCACCTCCTGGACTTTGCCGAACAGCTCGGAGGTTGACGCTTGATAAAAGCGCACCCGCTCTTCCATCTTCAGGATGCGTATGGCTTCAAGCAGCCTGAGTGTGCCAAGGGCATCGGCGTTGCCGGTATATTCCGGCGTCTCGAAGCTTACCTGGACATGGCTTTGGGCCGCAAGATTGTAGATTTCGGTAGGGCACGTCTGCTGAATGATACGAATGAGATTGGTCGCATCGGTCAGGTCGGCGTAGTGGAGAAAGAAGCGTGCGTCCGGTTCGTGCGGATCGACGTAGATGTCGTCGATGCGTTCGGTATTGAAGGAGGAGGATCTGCGTTTCAGTCCGTGGACAGTATAGCCTTTCTCCAGCAGCAGTCTTGCAAGGTAGGCACCGTCCTGACCGGTCACACCAGTTATGAGCGCAATGCGATCTGTCATCGTGTCCCATCCAATCGTTGAGGGCTGTGGTGGCGCCGTCGAGCTACGGTCCGCCCCCGCACTCCTCAAATGAAAGGCGAAAGCGCTGTGTTCGACCAGAGTGTCATTGTGGGAGGCACGCCACCAAACGGAGGTAATCCCACCGCTCAATGCCCGTCACAGCTACTTCCCGTGCGTCCCCTTTCTGCTTGGCTAGCCTCGTCGGACGTAGCCGCCCGCCGCGAGCCGTCAGTTCACAAGCGCTTGCGCCCATGCTGCCGTCGGCAATGCCGAACATGTGGGTCGTTTGACCAGTGCGGCGCGGGCCATGCCGGCTGAGAAACGTTCGCGTCCAGCCTGTATCTCGGGTCACCTGGCAAGCGTGGCGTCGGGGCGCTTGTTGCCGACGATCCCCGCCACCGACGGCGGCTTGTCGAAGTTCTCGTAAGGCTTGTTATCGCGTCAGCAAAAATGACAATTCGTGCCCGCAGGAGAAACCGTGGAGGGGCCTTATCCAGCTGCCGGATTTTTGACCTGTTGCGTTGAGGTAATTCGCCGCTGTTGCGAACCCTTCAGCATGATTGTTGTTGCTTGGCCAAGATGACGTTTCCTGGCCGGCTTCACACCAGTTCCTACTGGAGAAGGCCTTTGGCAAGTTCGCGCAAGTCCTGAAACGCAATAACAAGGTATGAGACCAGAAAGCTGCACAGATAGAAGCTTGGTGCGGCGCCGCGCTCCCACCGGAGAAACAAGGCGCCGAGTTCAAGGCTCGGGCGCGTTTGTGCTAGCCATGCCAGGGTCGCGGCCAAGGCGAGGCTACCCAGAGCATTGGTCGGATAATGCAGCCCCAAGTAGACTCGCGCAAGCTCTATTACCAAGGTGCAGGCCAGGGCGAGGAGTCCAAGTTCGAAGCGAACGAGAAGAATGGCGATCGCTAAACCCGCGAACAGAACCGCTCGCTCACTGGGGAACCCGGGGCTGCCGGCGAACGGCGCTGAGCGCAGGACGGCAGCGTCGCCCAGAACCTCCGGGATATGAAGCCCAAGTGCGGCGTCAAAAATCGGCTTTGGCGTCGTCGGCAGAGTGCCCTGCAGGAAATGCGCGACGAGCGCCGCGAGGACAGCTGCGCAGACGCCGCTCACCAGCCTTGCCCTCGATTCCGGCCTGTCATGGGCGAACCAGCAGTACCAAAGCAAGGACACAACTATAGCGCCCTCGGTTGTTGGGTAGACGGCACCGAAAGCGAGCCGGCTGGCGAAGGGCTGATTGCTCGCTACGGTGTTAATGGCCTTTACGAGGGGCCTGTCGATCCAATCCGGGTTAAGGGCCAGGAAAGTCGTACCCACAAAGAGGAGGCAAAGCGCGGCGGCATGCTTCAGGTAATGGAAGTCGGATAGCATTCGCGCCATCGGTTCGGCCATCTCGAACCTCCTCGGGCTCGGTCTGCGGAACATCCCGCTAACTAAGCGGTTGTAAGAACCTCGCGCTGCGGTGACGCGGCAGAGCTGCCGAAGAAGACAAGATCCTGCGCCCGGCGCAGCGCGTCGCACAGCCGCCCTATCGGAAGCTCGATGTCGTCATAGCCGAGCACCTCGTCGCGCTTGACGTCGCGCAGCAGTCGGCAGCCCTCGGCGAGCCCGATCGGCACAAGCCGCTCGGCGTGCACCGTCCGCGCGTTCTCGCAGAGGCCATAGGTCATGTAATGTCCGAGGCCATCGAGGATCTCTCCGGCACTAAGGTCCCGCTTGGCGGCGGCCACCACGTCAACGGTCGGCGCGCCCAGGGGCGCAATCGCAGCATCGCGGAAGATCGCGGCCCTCGCCACTGTGAAGGGCACCTCGAAATGACACAGATGATAAGGCCAATAGAAACAGTAGAGCGGCCCGGGGCCCATCTTGTAGAGTGACAGATAGTGTTTCTCGACGGCATTCTCAGTGGTGCCAAGAACGAAGACGCCGGGGTTGGGCATGGCGCCGACACAATAATCAACTATCCCCGGCCCCTCGAGGAGCTGATTGAGCGGATACCAGCCGACCGCCTCCTGGATCGGGGTCCCGGGCTCGACCACAGGCCCGTACATGCCGCGCTTGGCCACCAGCATGCCTGTGGCGTTGGCGACGATGGCGTTCTCGAATGAGATCTTCGTGCCGTCCGCGAAGGAGGTGACCATCGGGGCCTTCATCCCCCATTTCTTGGCAAATCCCTCCTGGGTCGTCGGATTTCGGTAGGGATCGTGCAGGCCCTTGATGTTCCCGCAAAGCACGGGACGTATGCCCAGGCCCCTGACCCAACGGTAGAGGTTCATGATGACGCCGGGCTGATCCCCCTCCACATTGGTGAGGACCACGCCTGCCTGGTCGGCATACACTTTCAGGATTGGGCCGATCGTGCCGTCGAGTTCGGCATTCATCAGGGCGACATGCTTGCCGTGCCCGATCGCGCGCATTGTGACGTGGGCAGCGAACTCGATCGCGCCTGTCGCCTCGACGACGATGTCGATGCCTTCGGCCTCGCAAATGTGCATCGGGTCCGCCGTGATCGCGCGGCGGCCGCGGGCCACGAGATCCTCAAGCGCTTTGGTGCTGGTCGCCTCCGTCACATCGTCCGCGCCTGCAGCGGCATAGGCCTCTCGCGCCTTTTCCACGTGTCTGTTGGAAATGGCTACGAGTTCCATGCCCGGAACATATCGCAGCATCTGCATCGCGATGCCTCGGGCCATGAAACCGGCCCCCACCATACCCACGCGAATTGGACGCCCCTCAGCCTGGAGCAACTCCAACTCCCTGTCGACGATGAACATTTGCGTCTCCTCTGTAGCGCTCCCGCAAGTTCGTCGCCGAGAAAGGTCAGTCGGCGTAGTCCGGCCAAGTCCGGTCCTTATCTGAGATCACCGCCGGCTCATCCACTGGCCACTTCACGGCGAAAGCAGAATCGTTCCAACGAACACCGCGTTCGGCTGCCGGTGCATAGAATTCGGAGACGAGATACGTGGCCTCGGTTTGGTCCTCAATGGTGAGAAAAGCATTCGCGCAGCCCTTCGGTATCACCAGCATCCGTTGGTTCGCCGCGGAAAGTTCCACAGTGAGGTGCTGCTTATAGGTGGGCGACTCGGGCCGCAGGTCGATCAACACGTCGTACAGGCTGCCCCGGATGCAGCGAAGCATCTTGTCCTCGCCATGGGGAGCCAGCTGGTAGTGGAAGCCGCGCAGTGTATGCTTGTGCCTGTTGAATGAAATATTCATCTGCACGACATGATCCGGAAGTCCCTGCTCGGCAAATTCCCGTGAACACCAGCCGCGCGCGAAAAAGCCCCGCTCGTCTTCGAATTTCTGCAGTTCCGCCAGGGTGGCGCCGGGAATACCGGTCTTTGTAAAAAGCATCGTAGATCCATTGATCAAATGAGTGTCACGCCGGGTCGCATCTCCGACGCTCTCCTGAGGGTTGCTCGCGCCGGCGGTCCGCTTGTGGGATCGCGGGACGGCATTAGACTTGCGCCGGATGCAAGAGGCGCGAGCCGTGGACTTCATAGCCGATAGGCACATAGGCTAGGTGTGAGAGTGCGCGTCTTACGCTTTCCCGGCGTTCCGGCTTGACCGCGAACATAAGGAATCCGCCGCCGCCGGCGCCGCACAGCTTGCCGCCTTCCGCACCTGCGTCCCTGGCGAGGTCGTAGTGGCCATTGATCGCCGCGTTACTCACGCGGGATGCCAAACTCCGCTTCATCTCCCACCCTGCGTGAAGAACGGCACCGAAGCGTTCTATGTCGATGACGGGCTCCGAAAAGATCTCCTGAAGCATGAAGGCATCGTCCCGCATCCGCCTGAGCGTATCGAGATTGCTTGACGTGTTCGCCTTCTGCTCCGCCAGCACGGAACTGGCCGGTCGCTGATGCGATGTCCAGAACATCATCAGGTTGCTGAAGAGATGTTCGACGGCGCCATTGCGCACCCGCTGCGGCTCGACCATTACCGCGCCGCCAGGCTGGAAGCGGAACAGGTTCATGCCCCCGAACGCGGCGGCATACTGGTCCTGCTTGCCAATCGGCTCCTTGAGGATGTGCATCTCGATGTGACATGCCTCTTCGGCGAGTTGGCCAGGGGTGACACGTTCTCCCCGGAATGCATGCAGGGCGTTGAGCAGTCCCACCGTGAACGAGCTCGACCCCCCCATGCCCGTCGAGGCCGGCATGTCTCCGACCGTCGAGATGTAAATCGGCGGTTCGATCTCCAGGAAACGCAGGCATTCGCGAGCGATGTTGTTCTTGATCTCCTCTATGGTGTTTACCTGCTCTGTCTGTGAATAGTTCAAGCGGATGGGTTCATTAAAGATCTCGCTGTGACGCTTGACGGTGACATAGATGTATTTGTCCACTGCCGCACTGAAGACCGCGCCGCAATCGCGATTGTAGAAATCGGGCAGGTCGGTACCGCCGCCAGCAAAACTGACGCGCAAAGGCGTGCGCGTCAGGACGAGAGACGGTAGACGCTGTGCAGCGCGATTGGTGATGGTCGGAAGGTCCAGTCCTGAGTTGCGCCCCACGGCTTTGGTATCGTCTAGCTGTTCCATATTTTGCCCCTCGAACACCATCGGAATGAAAATTAGGCAACACGCGGCTGTGCGGTTCGCCAACGCAGCTGATCATCGAGCATCCCCGCGTTGAGCAAATGATTGAGCCAGCGCAGCCGCGTGAACCGCTTGTCGGCAAAGTCTTCAAATCTAAGTGCGATCGAGCGGAACGCCTCGTAAAGCTCCTGCGCTCCCTTTCGCGCCGTCGACTGAAACTCGAAATCCGGGAAAGTCCGTGAGAACTTGGTGAAGTCCGCCTTGTAGGTCCTTTGGTCCGCGCCCGGCTTCGGTGTCATTGTGAGCTGCGCGCCGGGGACGGCCTCAACGGCGATCTCCGCTATCTCGCGCACCTGAAGATTGAGGCCTTCAACACCCATGTTGAACGCCTCATTGTGAATGTCCTGTAGCGGCGCCTCCAGCATCAATTTGAAATAGCGCGCGACATCCTGGACATGAACCACGGGCCGCCATGGCGTGCCATCGCTGTGGACTTCGACACGTCCAGTTGTGAAGGCGCTGCCCATGAAATTGTTCAGCACGGTGTCGAAGCGCATTCGCGGCGAGAGACCATAGACGGTGCCGTTGCGGCAATAGACGGGCGAGAACCGGTCGTCCGCCAGCGAGCGCAGCGCTTCTTCGGCAACAGCCTTCGATCTTGCGTACTCTGTTTGCGGCGCCAGCGGGGCGGTTTCGTCGACGACGGCTGCTTTCGACATGCCATACATGATGCAGGAGGAGGAAAATAGGAACCGCCGGATGCCGGCCGCCTTAGCCATCGTGGCCAGACGAACTGTCCCGTCCGCATTGATCTGCCTCGTCCAATCCGCGTTGAGATTTCCGATCGGGTCGTTCGAGAGTGCCGCCAGATGGATCACCGCGTCAAAGCCTTGGAGTTCCGGGGGTTCGATGGCGCGCAGATCCTTTGTGATCTCGGGCACACTGGTATTGTCGGCTCCCAGGGTGCACGCACGAAAATATCCCACGTCCAACCCGACCACCTGATAGCCCGCTGCCTGCAACACGGGCACTATGACAGAACCGAGATATCCATTGTGTCCGGTGACGAGAACGCGTGTTGGTTCATTCATGTCTGCCCTGCTCCGCTTTCGAAAGAAGTTGACGGGTGAGGTCCAGAAGCGAGCATTGCTCGCTTACTTGCGCATATAGGCAGTCCGCGGCTTCGGCCGCTTGACGGTCACGATCGTCATCGCCGACAAAGAGTGTGCGTGTGAGGTCGAGATCAAAGTCGCGCTGTGCCTGATACAGCATGCCGGGTTTGGGCTTGCGGCAGTCGCAGCCGTCGTCCCAGCCATGTGGGCAGTGGTAGATCTCCGCGATTTTGCCGCCGACGGCTTCGGACTCGGCGCACATGCGCTGGTGAAGCGCCTCGAGATCAGCGGCGGTCATCGCTCCGCGCGCTATCCCTGCCTGGTTCGAGATGATGATTACGCGGTAGCCGGCCTCGTTCAGAAGGGCCAACGCCTGCTTTGCACCCGGAACCCACTCCCACTGGTCCCATGAACACACATATTGAGCCCGTGGCGGTCTGCAGTTGAGTACGCCGTCCCTATCTACGAGCATGGTTTTTTCGCGCCTCATAAAGCGCTCCGTCGCGGGTAGACGCTCGATCGAACCCACGCTGTAATAGCGGTGCTCGCTCACGAAGCCGGCGAGGCGATGCTGCGTCGCGAGCGGCGTGTAGATGGCCTCCTCGAAGAGGGCGTCCTCGTCGGGCAGGAGTTCGAGGGCGAGATCGGTCAGTATGGCATAGCTGATCTCGACTCCCTGCAGCCCGGGCGTGGTGCGGAGCCGGTCGAAGACGGTCACATTGTCGTCCGCATCAAGGATCACGCTGCCGCGTGAATAGCCGTCCTTGTTGCTGTAGACCGTGATCATTCCAGGCTTGCCGGCCGCACAGAAGCGTTGCCACAGCCGCTCCATGCGCATCGGCCAGTAATTGTCACAATACAGCAGCAGGAAGCACGGATCTATGAGGTGACGGGCATTGGATACCCGGCTGCTGGTGAGGTCGTCGGGACGGGTGACGGCATATTCGATACTGAGGCCCAACCTGCTGCCGTCGCCGAAGTGGTCCATCACCACATGGGGCAAATACCCGAGTAGAAGAAGAACCCTTTCGAACCCCTCCTGCCGCAGCTGTTCGATCTGGTATTCCAAAAAAGGCCGGCCGAGCACGGGCACCATTGGTTTCGGGCGGTCGAGTGTGATCGGCCGCATGCGCGTGCCACGCCCGCCGGCCAGGATGACCGCCTGGCGCGGCCGGCTGTAGGTGCGGCCCTCGACATTTGCCTTTTGCAGGCGGGGAGAGCTCGGCAGGACAATATTCATTGACCGCGCTCCGGTCGGTCGGCGACGAGGTATCGCGTGATGGCATGACAGATCGCGGCGTGGGCGTCCTCGACGAGTTCGTAGGTGCCTTTTTCAGACCGCACCCATACTGGCTGATCGACGAGCTCTTTAAGCGTGCCGCCGTCAAAACCGACAATGCCGATGGTGGCTACCTTCCTTTCGCGAGCGAGTTCGACTGCCCGCACGAGATTAAACGAGTTCCCGCTGGCTGAAATCACTATGAGCACGTCACCCGGCTTGGCGAAGTTCTCCATCTGGCCGGCAAAGATGCGCTCGTAGCCTTCGTCATTGCCGAGCGCCGTTATCCAGGAGACGTTGTCTGTCAGGCCCATGACCCGGATTGGCCGCCTTCCCGAGCGTTTCGTGGCCTTACCGAGGTCATTGACCCAGTGGGAGGCGGTCGCTGCGCTGCCGCCGTTGCCGGCGACGAAGACTGTGCCGCCTGCATCGCGTACGGCGCGCAGCATCTGTATCGCCTCCTCCACGGCATCCGTATCGATCTGCGCCAATGCGATGCACAGCGATGCCAGATAATCCTGCGCGAATTCTTTGGGCTGCAACCAGAGGGCATCATCCGCGAACATTTGCGACATCTCACCACTCCCTGATCGATCGCGAGCTCTGTCACCTCGATTGCTGATAGGTGAGCTCCATCACAGCCTGCGAGCACTTCGAGTTCAATTGCTATTCCGACGGGAAGCTGGCGGGCGGCGCGCTCACCGGAGGTACCTAAAAGGAAACTCCCTTGTTCTCTCCGTTGCGGCCGGCACGTCGTCAGGCGGCCATATCGGCGTCAAGATCGTCACAGTGTCGCCCGACAACAATGCCGTAGGCAAACCCGCGGTGATGGGGCTTTGCCTCCTGCTCGACGACGCGACGGGCTGCGCATTTCATGCGCTCTTTCGGCACCACGAAGAGAACGAGGGAGTTTCCTTTTAGGTACCTCTGGTGAGCGCCCCGCCCGCCAGCTTCCCGTCGGAATAGCAATTGAACTCGAAGTGCTCGCAGGCTGTGATGAAGCTCACCTATCAGCAATCGAGGGTGGCATGACAGAACTCGCGATCGATCCGGGACAGTTGCGCGAGCAAGTGCTTGAGATACCCGTGCACGCCCTTGACTGGGCGCAGGCAGTCAACTGCGTCTTCGACTGGGCCCTACGGCGAGAGAGCCGAACGGTTTTCCTGGGCAATGTCCACAGTGTCGTCACCGCCCGCCGCAATCGCGCCCATGCCGAAGCGATGGAAAGCGCCGACCTTGTCGCGCCGGATGGAGCGCCGGTAGCCTGGGTCCTGAGGCGGCAGGGACACCCGGATCAGCCGCGCATCAGCGGACCGGACCTGATGTGGATTTGTTGCCGGAGAGCGTCAGAACTCGGCACGGAAATGTTCCTGTACGGCGGCAGCCCCGGCACCCTCCAGCGTCTTGAACATTGCATTCGAACCGAGTTTGCCGGCATAAACATCGTGGGCTCTTACTCACCTCCGCGCCGCCCTCTGTCGGCCGAGGAGGATGAGGTAGTGGTCAGAATGATCAATCAGTCCGGTGCGAGGATCGTGTGGGTGGGGCTCGGATGTCCCAAGCAGGAAAGCTGGATGCAGGCGCATCGCGGCCGGATCAATGCGGTCATGCTGGGGGTAGGAGCAGCTTTCGATTTCCACGCCGGAGACGTCAGGCGGGCGCCGCAATGGATGCAGAGGAGCGGGCTGGAATGGCTGCACCGGCTCTTCCAGGATCCCCGCCGCTTGGCGAGCAGGTATCTCGTGACGAACAGCCTGTTCATCCTGGCTTTGCTGCAGGCATCGCTCCTTCCCGGGCGCGGAGTTCGTAACGATTAGAGGGAGGGCGGAACCAGTGAACACACTCGGACCGCCGTGTTGCCGATTTGCGCCAACTCCTCCACGGGCGGCTGTTTTTGGCTCTGCTGCTGGGAGGCGGCGCTGCCCATATCTGGACGGTGTGGTTTGCATTGCCTCGACAGGCACCTGACGGGAGGCTCTCCATGACTCTGAGCAAACAGGCCGCCAGTCTGGCTGTCCTGCATGCCACCGACGTCCTGCAGCCGCTGATCATCTTGCCCTATGCCGGGCGTGTCCTCGGACCCATGAGTTTCGGGCAGTACGCGTATGCGCTCGCCATCGGACAACTCGCTGCCGTCGCCGTGGCCTATGGATTTCACTGGACCGCGCAACGCAGAGTTGCTTCCCTTCGATACGAGCCGGCGGAGATCGCGTCACTCTTTGCTCAGGTCATGGTCACCAAGGCAGTGCTGTTCGCTGCCGTATGTCTGGTTGGTCTTGTGCTGGCCGGCGACGTCCTGGCGCTCGACAGGCCGACATTCCTGTGCGCGATGCTCTCGGCCGCCGGCGGCGTTATTTTTCCGGCCTGGCTCTTCGTCGGCCTGGAGCGCGCCTGGCAGGCGGCCGTCGCGGGGGTTGTCGCTCGCGTTCTGGCGCTCGTCTGTTTCGTCGCCATGGTTGCATCACCTGACCAGGTCGCGCTCGCCGTTGCCATCCAAAGCGCAGTTCCCGTCGTCAGTGGCGTCATTTGCTTACCCTTCATCCTTCCGATCGGGTTCGGCGGCTTCAGGTCCGTGACGCTTTCGACGATTGGAATGCAGCTACTCAACGGCTGGAGGGGATTCCTCTTCACCGCCGTGGATACTGCCCTCGTCACCCTCCCTGTCGCCCTTGTCGGACATTTCGCAGGTTATGTTGCAGCCGGACAATATTCTGTCGCCGAAAAATTCCTACTAGCCGCGCGGGTATTTTTCAGGTTGCTTATGGATACCCTCATACCGAGGGTTTCATACTACGCTCATGTCGACCCTGCTGCCGGGGTACAACTAATAAGGAGGTCACTATTCACCGTAGCAGGCGGAGCGGCGATGAGTATCGGAATGTTCTTTGTTGCTCCATATATAATATTGACCCTCTTTGGAGATGAATTTTCAGGAGCGACACCTATCGTGCGCGCAATGGCCATTATACCATTGCTGATGAACATAAATACATTCACATCAAATATATTCATGTTTAGTTACGGATACGAAAATGAATGGACCGCCCTTAACGCATCCGGTCTGCTGGTATTCCTGGTGGCCTCGTATTTTTTATCTTTCGTCATGGCAGAGCAAGCCATTGTTTATGCGATGGTGGCGAAGGAAGTCGTCGTGCTGGTGGTTTCAACCGGCTTCTTCCTCATTGGCGGAGCGGCCGTCCTTCGCACGGCGGCGGCTTGCGACGCAGGCCGGGTGCGAAGATGTCTGCCAGCGTCCGCGCCGTTGGAGCATGATGCCGATCGTTTCCGGCCGTAGGAGATTCTCTACATGTTCGCGTCCGATCACTTTGTCGTTCAGCCGTCCGGGTCGCCTCACCAGCCGATCCCCCCCAAGGATCGCGACGAGCTGACCGTGAAAGACATCTTGAGATTTGTTCGAAGCAGTTGGCGCCTTTGCCTCCTCTGGATGGTTTTGAGCCTCGGTGTCGGCGGCGCATATGCGGTCCTTTCGCCTGGATATTACACCGCCTATGCGACGATCCTCCTTTCACCTCCGCCCGCTTTGGAACCGGGCGAAGCTGAGGCAGATGAGCGGGTCTATGTAGAGAGCCAGATACAGGTCATTCAGTCGGACGAGGTCGTCGGACGCGTTGTTGACGACACTGACCTAGCAAACGAAGAGTTTGTGATGGATGACAGCTTGCGCGCGCGGATCTCCAGTTACGTGCGGAGCCAATTGGCGTCTCTCTTCGGCACCGAACTGCCGACGGTGGAGCCCAATATTCGGCATCAGGCGATGGTCCTTGTTAGGCGCGCGTTTTCCGTTCGTCAGTTGGGTTTCTCCAGCGCCGTCGAGATCGGGGTCACCTCTACCGATCCTCAGTTCTCGGCCATGCTCGCGAACGCGATCGCCGCCGGTTACATCGGAAATCAGCGCGAACGCCGGCGGGCTGCTCGCGCGGAAGAAACATCTGATCTGCACAAGCGGCTGGCGGAACTTCGGGAAAAGGCTTTTGTGACCGAATCACTGAAGGAACTCCCGTCGGACCCTGAATCCGCGGAGAGGGCAAGAGTCCTTTTCCGCGAGCAGCAGAGCGCGGCCGAGGTTTATCGCTCGCTTTACAATGCCCTACTGCAGCGGAGCCACTCCGATTTTAGCGCCTCGTCGCTGATCCCGAGCGCAAGGGTCATCACGGCGGCCGAACCGCCTCGCAAACGCAGTTGGCCGCCCACGGTCCTGGTGGTAGCGCTCTCCGTTATGGCGGGTGGGGTTGCCGGCGTTGGTCATGCATTGATCAGGCAAGCAATGAACCACCGCCTGATGACGGTCGAGGATGTGCACAGGTCGACCGGCCTCGATCGGATTGTAGGGATCCCCAGAATTCCCCGCCGCAGGTGGACTGTCGTGGGGCCATGCGAGCAGTCTTTGCAGCCCGTCTACTCAAAGGACGCTCCCGAGCTTCACAGCTCGCTGAGCATGATTGCCACTCGGATGCGCGGAGTTCAGGGCCACCAAGTGAGCAAGATTGCCACCCGGATGCGCGGAGTTCAGGGCCGCCAAGGCGGATTTGTAATCGGCGTTGCTTCACCCCTCGGCAAGTCCGGAAGCTCCACGGTGGCGGTTCATCTCGCAAGGGTCATTGCGGCGACCGGGCAAAAGACACTGCTCGTTGATGCCAATTGGCAAAAGCCATCAATGGACCAGCCAATGCTGAACGCGGAGCCAGGTCGCAAGCTCGCCAGGGCGTTTGCCACCATTCCCGCGGATCAGGAAGGGCTGGAAGTTCTGGCTCTCAGGCCCACGGGGTCAATCTCCGACTTGAATGCCTCGCTCTCCATCTCCGCTGCACTCCAGCATCTGCAGCAAGAATACAGTTGTATAGTGGTTGATTTTCACAGCACCGACCGCACCGCTGATCTCGAAGCGGCCATGGGCGTCATCAGCGAGGTCCTCCTGGTGCTGAAGGCACGCCGCACTTACGCGGACCATCTCGAGGGAATTCTGCGCATCATCCCCGCAGAGAAACTCTCGGCAGTAATTTTGACCAGGATCAATCGTGCGCCATCCTTCGCCGTGCGCCGCCGCACTGATCGCGGGAATCCACGCGGACCAATCTGGCTCGCGAAGGCTTTCAGTCCTAACCGGTGACACAGGCCATGACCTCGCCAGCGACATTGTCACGCAGGAATGGTTCAAAGCCGGTCGACCTCGTTTGCAGCCATTCCCCTGACGTGCTCGACTACACGCTCTTTCTCTCCGGCATTTGGCTGGCCTGCGCCCTGGCAATATCGCTTAAACTGCTTGGCCCTTTCTTCATAGTGATCCCGGTCGGTGTCTGTCTGGCCTATGCCGTGCTGCGGCAGACGGTGCCGCCTCGTCTGCTGGCGGTCTACACCGCCTTCTGCCTCTTCATTGCCCTGCTGTCCAGATACGGGCTGATGCCGGATTCCTGGCAGGTTTACTTCCTTCAAGAAGCAGTCATAAGGCAAATCGTCCCGATTGTGGGATTCTTCGCCGTCGCATGGGCATCCAAGGCTTATTTCCGCCGCAGGCTGATGAGCGGCAATGCCTTTTTTGGGGCACCCGTTTTCCTGTTCCTGTCTCTCGTTGTCGCGCCGGCGGTGATGTTTCAGCAGGGTGTGCAATACGAGGGCGCACCTCCGGGAGCCACGATGCTGATTCTCTACGGCTCGCTCCTCAATAACATTGCAATTGCCGTGTTCTTCATTGCAGGCGGTATTTTTCTGACGAATGACTGGCGCCGCTACGGCGGCATTTTGCTCTTATTGGGATTTGCCCTTGTGAGCCCCTTGGGTCAGTTCAAGGTGCTCGCGGTCACCATAGTGGTCATTCTAATTGGCGTGCCAGGCCGACTGGTAGCTATAGCTCTGGCGACGGCATTAACTGCTGCCTATGCCGTCGGGCTGAATTTCATACCTCAAACCTATGCCTTGGACCCGAACTCCGGGATCCGACTTGCGTTCATTTCGGACGCACTCGCATCCGTGGCGGATACATACGGCATTGGCATCGGATTTGGAAAAGAGTCGGTTCAGTGGCGATATGAGATCCCAGGTTTCGCGGATTTCACCTTTCTTCCTGACACCAGGAACATCACGCATGCCAGGATGCTTGAGATACTCTCAACGGGAATCCACAACTCGTTCCTTCAATCCATGCTGCGGACGGGAGTCATTGGATTCATTTTGATTGTATCTGCAATTGCGGCGGCGTTCCCACCACGCAGACTGCCGCGCGGCGTTCGAAACCATGCTTCGGCGGTCTTCGTCATGATTTTCCTCGCGATGTTCGTCAATGCAGTCCTGGAGACTCCTCTACAGATAGTGGGAATTGCATTCTCATACGGCTACCTGACTGCACTTCGCGCCACCGCTTGGGCCGAGGATGCGGAACCCGTTCCGCCAATTGGGATCGAAATGCAGCAAGGCGGTTCTTGGCGTACCTGACCGAACACGGATGCGGTCCGTCCGAAACAGGCGATCCACCGGTCTCGGTAGAAGGGGTGCGCGTCCTACCGGTTTTGGCACGGTAGGGGCATGAGAGCCGTCCGGCCAGTGCGCACACGCCTGCGATTAGGCGTCCTCGTCCGTTTCCATGAGGGGTGCCTCGAAAGAGCCAGCGAGCCAGCCATTTTCCCTCGGCCTCGGCCATGCCTCTTCTGGTAGCATAGGGCCATCCACTGCGCAGGTTCGCCCGCGCCGAGAAACCCGAGCTCAGTCACCCGTAGAGATACGGGGGCAACCCGTTGGGGGACCCATGAAGCTGTTGAGAACCTTGTTGTCGGCGCTGTCGATGACCATGGCTTCGACCCGCCTCGCTTCGTTCGCTGGCGCCATCGCTCTGATTCCGACAGCGGCACTTGCCGACTACAAGCTACAGCCCGGAGATACGCTGGAAGTGTCGGTCCCTGGTATTCCGGATTTCAGGCAGCGATTGCAGATCGGAGTGGACGGCGAGGTGAACTTGGCGCTGGTTGGAGCGGTTCAAGTCAGCGGCCTTTCCATTCAACAAGCGCAGGAAATAATCGCTGGCAGTCTCGCAAGCAAGCAGTATCGGCAGGGGACCGCGGACGGCCGTGAGATAACGCACCTGATCCAGGCCGACCAGGTCTTCATTTCAGTTGCCGAATACCGGCCCATCTATGTTTATGGTGATGTGGCCAGGCCGGGAGAGTACATCTTCCGGCCGGGGATGACTGTCCGACAGGCTGTGGCGGTTGCGGGTGGCTACAGCGCTGCCCAGGTTCGCATCGCCAATCCGCTCATGGAAGCGGCCGATTTCCGTTCCGAGTACAAAGCCCTATGGGCGCAATTCGCAACGGAACAGGCTCGCATTTGGCGCCTTCGCACCGAACTCGGCGAAGAAGTAAAACATGTCGAGAACGTGGCCGTGCCTGAGGCGCTCGCCGAACGATTGAAGCAAGCGGCAACAGCGCATATCGAAGCTCGTCTGTCAGACAGTGAAAAGGACAAGGAGCTTCTGCGACGTGCTGTCGAGGAGACCAGCCTGCAACTGGAGCTCCTGTCTGAAAAGAAGAAGAAGGACGAAGAGGGAAGCAAGGCCGACACCGACGATTACGAGAGCGTCAGGACGCTGTTGCAGAAGGGCCTAGCGCCGACCACGCGCCTATCTGAGGCCCGTCGAGCGGTGCTTATGTCATCAACCCAACTGCTCGAGACGATCGTCCAGGCATCGAACATCGAGCGCCAGCGCGGCGAATATGTCAGACAGCTGAACAAGATCGACAGTGAACGACAAATCGCGGCCTTGGGAGAGCTACAGGGGGCCTATATGAATCTGGCCCAGATCTCGGCGCGTCTTGAGGGTACCGCGCAGAAGCTGGCGCTTACAGGTCAAGCGCAATCCAGCCTGCTGACAGCCGCGGGTCGGCCCGAGATAAAAGTCCATAGAAAGCGAGAGCAGGGCGACGAGACGCTCCCCGGCAACGAAGATCTCGGGCTTGCGCCCGGCGACGTTGTGGAGGTCGTTTTGCCAAAGGTGGACTTTGCCGGAGCCGTCGCGTCCTCGCCAGGGGCGTCAGCAGTGCCGAACTGAGTTTCAAAGGAGCGACCACCGATGCGCGTCTTGCTGGTTCTCGCCGCACTTCTTTGGAAGGATGCTCTCGACGGCCTTCTGTTGTGGAATGCGCCCGAGCCGGTCTATCTGTGCGCGCGCTCGGCCTATCGGCTCGGCCGGAAGGTGCTTGCGTGATGAGCGTCACCGTCCCTCTCCCCTGCGATATCGTCTTCCTGGGACTCGCGCGCAATTGTGCGAGGACGCTTCCAAACTTCTTCCGCTTCATCGCCGAACTGCGGGGGGCGGGCCTGTGGGTCCGGGCAGTCATCGGCGAAAACGGGTCAAAGGATGACACGCGCGCGCTGCTCCTCGAGCACTTCCGGGCCGATGCTACGGTCGAGATCCTTGCGACGGATTTTATGGCGACGATCCCCGAGCGGCTGCCGCGCATGGCGGCCGGTCGGGAATTCCTTCGCCTGCACGCGAGCAAAAACCATCCCGCCACGCACCATGTCTGCGTCGTCGACCTGGACTCCGTGTTCGCAGCCCCCCCTACGATCGCCGCGTTCGTCTCATCGCTCGATCGGCTCGCCGCCGATGCGAGCCTCTTCGCCGTGGCCGCGAGCTCGAAGCCGCGCTACTACGATCTGCTGGCGCTGCGGTGCGAGGGCCTATTCATGGAGAATCTTCAGCATATTATCGTTCGCGCGAAACGAAATCCGCTCACCTATCGCTCCACCCTGGCACGATGCGTCCACGATGCACAGGAACGGGTGTCGGCGAGTTCTCTGCGGCACTGCGTCTCGGCTTTCAACGGCCTCTGCCTCTATCGGGCGGAACCCTACTATGCCCACTCCTACATCGATGCCCAGGATCGCGAGAGCTGCGAGCATGTCGTCCTCAATACGGCGATACATGCCTCGACCGGCAGTCATGTCCTTATTGACGACGGTCTGATTGTGACCGCTCCGCCCGAGCATCTTCGCGAGCAACCGCTTCGCTTTTACACGGTTCGCCTTTTGCGGCTGATGAGGCGCGTGTCGATATGGTGTGCTGGCTCAGGCCCACTCGGCTCGGGGCACCGGCCATGACTGCGATCACGTCATCGGTACGGCGGGAGCCGCCCGCCCTCGGCCTCTCATCGTAACGGCGCAAGGCTTCTTACGATTGGGCAAGGCGATGATCATCGGCTACTGTCGTATCAACACCTTCGAACCCACCGCAAGGCTGGAGGCGCAGAAGCTTTATCTTGCCCGGCTGGGAGCCGAGAACTTCTTCTGCGAGAGGGCCAGCATGTTCGGCTCGACGCCGGAGCTGGAGAGGGCGATCGCATGTGCCAGGAAAGGAGACGTGATTGCTGTCACGAAGCCCTACCGTATTGCGCGCACAACCCGGCAGGTTCTGGCGCTCATCGAAAGGCTTGGCAACAAGGATGTCGGTCTCCGCATCGTCGACACACCTGTCGATACGAGCACGACGACGGGACGCATGATCCTTGCGTCAGCGCCTCTCTGGACGCTTGGGATGTCCCCGCCGCGGTCAATGTTGGCAGACCTGTTTCTCTTTTGGCGTCGTCGTCGGTAGGGTCTCGTCGGATTCGACGCACTAGCGCACTCTCTGCTCACTGCCAGTCGAAGGCAAGCCGCAATGGCGGTCTGGGGTCAAATGCCTTGCGCTCGATGGACCAACCGGCATGCACGGCCGCCCTTTGCCAGATGATGTTGCGGGGATTGGCGAGCGCGTAGACGCAGCAGTCCCTAACACTGTGCTTTTCAGCGCCTTCTGATATCCGGGTATGGAACGACAGGCCGTTGGATGTCGGGGCGTCCCTGCCGTCCCGTGGCTCATTGTAGGTGTCCCGGCTCCGGCAGCGGTTGAACGAGCAACCGCCACTGCCGACCTTACCCTGCGGAACGGCCGAGAAGGCGCCGTTGCCCTGTTTAACGGCATCGACGTCATCGACCCGGCAATTGAAGCTTCCCTCCAGCATGACGCCAGCGCCCGTGGGGCTGTTGTTGTAGACGACGAGTCCACGTCGAATTGCACAGCGGTCCGAGTGAAAGACAGAAATATTGTCCTCGGTCCAGGAGGTGGGACCATTCTCGGCCGAGAAGTCTTCCAAGCTCGTATCCGGAGAGCGGTTGAACTGCACATTCTGTCCACGCGGGAACGGCCCGCGCGCGTCGTGGAGTTCGAGGAAGCTCATCTGGGTGCCCGGACAGTCGACGACATAGATGTTGGAAGCGCCGCGGGACGCCTTGACTCGGGTGATGATCGCATCCGGGCAGCTTTCCAGCTTTATGTTGTTGCGGTTCTGGCTTGGTCCGGTCCCCGAGGGGGGAGCCCCGACATGATCGATCTCGAGGTCCTGCAAGCGTATTCCGGCGGCTCCCCGGGCGTATATCCCGCTGCCCATGGCATGACGGATGCGGCAGCTGCGAACAATGACGCCGTGATGGAGTATCGTGATCCCGTTGCCCAGGGGCGCATAAATGTCAAGATTTTCAATGATCTGCCCATCTGCGCGCGAAAGCACCGGTCCGCTTGGACGCAGAAAGGCGGCCGCTCCCCCGAACCATTTACCGCCGTCCGATCGCCCCATGCCCAGATGCAGTTCTGCGCCGACGACGCCCGAGACGGGCAGCGCCAGCAGCCCGGCAAGGAGATAGCGCCGATTAAGGCGGGGTTTCAAGAGACTGCCGGCCGCGCCACCCGTTCGGGTGCCAGACGTCGGCTCCGCTTGTGCGGAGACGTCGAGGTGGCCCTGCCGCGTCCGTCCTCTCGGCAAGGCGGCTTCCTCCGCGAGATTGTCGTCAGGCATCCCCATCTCCCCCCTGTGCGCCAGCCGGCGCAGGTTCCCGAAGAATGCGGATTGGCGGCAGGCTTATGCCCGCACAGCATTCCGCACACCATCTCTCTATTCAGCCCGCCGCGAAAGCCTTCATAAGGCTTAATCCCGATGGGCAAAGTGCCATCTGCCGGATTCCCTGCCATTCTCTGAAGCTGGCGATAGGCTGAGCGCGAAGCGATGTCGGTTGAGGCGGATGTCTTTGACTATGTGATCATCGGAGCCGGGGCGGCAGGCTGCGTGTTGGCCAATCGTCTGGCGGCTGACGGCACCAATACGGTCTGCCTGCTCGAGGCGGGGCCATCCGACAGCAGCATCCTTCTGCACATTCCGGCGGGACTCTACAAGACATGCTCGAATCCGAAATATGCCTGGCAGTTCGAAACGGAGCCGAGCCCGGGGACCGCCAATCGCTCTATTCCGATGCCGCAGGGCAAGACACTGGGTGGTTCGACCGCAATTAACGGGATGATCTACAACCGTGGCGCCGCCGCGGACTTCGACGAGTGGGCCCGCCAGGGCAATCGAGGCTGGCGCTACGCCGACTTGCTGCCCTATTTCAAGAGAAGCGAGCGCAGGATTGGGGAATGCGATCCCTTCTACCGCGGGACAGACGGGCTACTTCCGGTTACAGACTGCGATTGGCGACATCCGCTTTGTGATGCATTCATCGAGGCCGCGCTCAATGCCGGCGTCCCGCGCAATCCCGACTACAATGCGGCGAGCCAGGCCGGCGTGGGCTACTATCAGCGCTATATCGACAAGGGATGGCGCGTGAGCGCTGCGCGGGCTTTCCTGCGGCCGATAGCCAAAAAGAAGAACCTGGAGGTCCGCACGAAAGCGCAGGCCACTGCCGTCCTGTTCGAGGGAAAGCAGGCCATCGGCGTTCGGTATGCACGAGGGCCGGGTCATCCCATGAGCGAGGTGAAGGCCCGTAGCGAGGTGATCCTCTGCGCCGGAGCCGCGAACTCACCAAAGCTGCTGCAGCAGTCCGGCGTCGGTG
This sequence comes from Mesorhizobium sp. WSM4810, assembly GCF_055811235.1. Lineage (NCBI taxonomy): Bacteria > Pseudomonadati > Pseudomonadota > Alphaproteobacteria > Hyphomicrobiales > Phyllobacteriaceae > Mesorhizobium > Mesorhizobium sp. WSM4810. The sequence continues at coordinate 273,523 of NZ_JBVVQV010000001.1, forward strand.
CCGCGCGTATGCTCTGCGAGCTCGGGATTCCGGTCGTGCACGATTTGTCCGGTGTCGGTGCAAATGTCCAGGACCACTATGCGGTCCACCTGATCGCCCGGGTAGAGGGCATTGAAACGGTCAGCGGACACGGCGTCGCCCTCCTGCGCGAGGCGGCCAAATGGATGCTGGGTCGCCCGAACTTTCTCGCCGTCGGCCCATCGCTCGTCTACGGGTACCTCAACTCGCGGGATATTCACTCCACCCCCAATATCCAGCTTGAACTTGCATTGGGCAATTATACTGACCACCGCGCGCGGCGGTTTCCTGTCATCAAGCTTGGCTACTATCAGTTGCGGCCGAAGAGCATCGGACACGTGCGGGCCGTCTCGGCCGATCCGTTTCGAGCTCCGCTCGTCCAGCCCAACTACCTCGCCGATGATCAGGACCGACAGGTCGTCATCGACGGCATGAAGACTGTCCAGCAGCTGTTTCGCGCCCCCGAGCTAAGGCGCTACAACTGCACGGAAGAGCTTCCCGGCCCGAAGATAACGGACGACGCTGACCGTCTTCAGTTCGCCCGCGAAATCGGGCTGACCACCTATCATTTGTGCGGATCGTGCCGAATGGGCCCCTTGGACAGTGCAGCGTCTGTCGTGGACGACCAGTTGCGGGTCCACGGCCTCGAGGGCCTGCGGGTCGCTGATGCTTCCATCATGCCCGCCGTTCCCTCGGCCAACACCTCGGCCGCTGTCTTTATGATCGCGGAAAAGGCGGCAGACATGGTCCTTGGCCGGCAACCCCTCCCGGCACTGGAGCGCGACAAGCCGCCGTGGCGGGCTGCAGCGGGGTAGCCGAAAACCTGAACGACAACTGCCGGGAGAATTCCTTGAAGAGACGTACACTGGTTGCCTCTGAATTCAATGCGAAGGACCGAGCACACTTTGCGTTGGCGTATGAGTTCTGCCGCATTGTTGCGGAATGTGAGGACGCCGATCTAATCGCCCCCGGCCTCGACAACTACCTGACGAGACACTTTCACGCCATCTTGCCAAAGCACGACCCTCACAACGTCCAGCGTGACTTCAACCGACTGACGAATGCGGTCCGGAAAGGGCTAGGGTTTAGGAACGCGCCAACCATGGAGCATGTTCAGCTCACGCAAGACTATGACCTTTTCTTCTTCGTCGCCTGGAGCCCGCAAAGTCTTGTAGAATTGTCTCGGATCCACGACTGGCGCGGCCGCTGCAAGGTTGCTGTCGCGTATCTGTTCGAACTCTGGTCGAGCACGCTCGAACAGGACCGCCAATATCTGAAGCTCCTGGACCAGTTCGACCACGTGTTCCTGTTGCACAGCGCGTGCCTACCGCGCCTGCCTCAATACACCCGCACGCCCTGTTCCTTTCTTGCCACGGCTGTCGACGGCCTTATTTCAACGCCGTATCTGTCGCCGGTCAAACGCGTGGTCGACGTATACTCGTACGGCAACCGAGCCGCGAAAATACACCGGCAGCTTCTGAACCTGGCCCAAGACCGGGACTTCTTCTATCTCTACGACACGCTCGCAAGCACAGATTCCCGGGTCAGGGACTGGCACGAGCATCGGTTGCTGCTCGCCAATATCATCAGGCGCACGCGCTATTTCATGGCATTCAGTCCAGCGGCACTTGCAAACTCCAAGTCCGTCACGGTCGCCGGCGAGCAGGTGCTGCCTGCCCGTCTCTTCGAAGGTGCCGCGGGCGGCGCCGTCATGCTTGGGACCGCGCCGCAATGCGCCGAATTCGGCGAGCACTTTGACTGGCAAGACGCGGTGATCGAGATATCACCAGACTCGAGCAGTATCGCAGACGTAATTGGCGAACTCGATGCAAACCCCCGCCGCACGGAATTGTTGCGCCGGACAAGCGCGGTCCGTTGCCTAGAGATGCACGATTGGGTTTACCGCTGGGAGCACATCCTTGCCACGATCGGAATGGAGCCGCTGCCGCGACTCCATATTCGCAAGTCCCTGCTGCGACAGATCGCCGCCGATGCGATGGCGCTCGCCTAGGCGATCAGGCCCGAAAGTGGGACCGGTTTCGGGTTCGGTGCTCAAACAATGAGAAAGAGCGGCAGTTCCGAACCGGTTGCTTCCGTCGGAGCATCCGCCGCTCCAGTGCTGCGCGCGAGAGCATTCATTTCGAGCTACTCCGAAGAGCTAACAGGCGCGGGAAGCGGGCCAGGAAAAGGTCGTGTGTCCGCCGGCTCTGCTCTTTGGGGTTAGAGCTTATGCCGAATTGGATTCGCACAGTGTCGCTGCCATTCTCAACTCCAACAACCGAGTGCTACCGCAGCCACGGCAATCGAACTTTGCAGGAAGGGCAATGACCGCAGGCGGCGGATGCAGTCACGCTGGGCATTTCAGCGGTTTTCAGCCGAGGAGGGGCGGTCGTCACGACATTGGTGGATCGATGCGGCTTTGAACGCAGGTGAACGTCATGGCACTTCTTCATGAAGACCCCCGTGCGGGCGTCACGTCAAACGCACCGCGGTGGAACCTCAAGGGCAATGTTCTTCTGCAGTCATTTCCGCTTCTCGAGGCAATGTCCGTCGTGCTGCTCAGCATCGTCTCGGGAATGGTATATGATCTTGTGAGTTTCGGACATTTTGGCGAGTACGGCCGGAACTTCGGGCTCGGTGTTGTTGTAGCCGCCCTTTTTTCGACTTCCGCATATGCGCGCGGGCTATATCTGAGTTCCGAGCCGCGGTCGCTGGCCTCTCAGGTCAAGGACGTCGTGCTGATCTGGACGGCGGTCTTTCTTTGCCTGTCGGTTGTGGCGCTTGCACTCAAGGTGGGAGACATGTTTTCGCGCCAAGCCGTCATGCTGTTCTTCGTGACGGGAGTTGCCGGCATCATCTTCGTGCGCTTGGGCGCCGGACGACTGGTTGCCTCCTTGACCAGGTCGGACATGCTTGCCAAACCGCAAGTAGTGATCGTAACGCAATCGGACGTGCGCGTGCCAAGTGGCGCAGTCCAGGCAATCGAGGCTTCCGGATGCGATGTCTGCCAAACGATTACATTGCCGGCGGCATCCAGCGAGGGCTCGCTCCTTGAGTGTATGGATAAGCTCATTGAACATGTGCGTCGGCGTTCTGTCGACGAGATAGTCCTTGCTGTCAGTTGGGCTGACATATCCCTGATTGAGAAAATCACGGCTCACCTTTGCGTGGTTCCGGTACCCGTAAGGCTCCTTCCGGACCACGTCGTTAGCGCGCTCTTGAAGCGACCTGTCGTCAACCTGGGGGGGACGAGGGCGATAGAACTGCAACGCGCGCCCCTAACGGCGCCTCAGCTGCTTACGAAGCGGCTCTTCGACCTTGTGCTGACCACTGCTGCCCTTCCATTTCTTCTGCCCCCTCTGGCCGTTGCAGCGGCGCTGATTGCGCTCGAATCCAGCGGGCCGGTGCTCTTCTGTCAGCGTCGGGCCGGGTTCAATGGCCGCACGTTCAAGATCTATAAGTTCCGAACGATGACGATCCTGGAGGACGGGCCTGTTGTCCCTCAAGCCTGCAGGGGCGATCCCCGCGTCACCCGCGTTGGGCGCATATTGAGAAGGTTCAGTATCGACGAGATTCCGCAGCTGTGGAACGTGCTGAAGGGCGACATGTCGTTGATAGGCCCACGGCCGCACGCGCTGGCGCATGACAGCGAATACAGCCAGATCATCTCTCTCTATCCGGCTCGGCACAAGGTGAAGCCGGGGATCACCGGCTGGGCACAAATAAATGGCTGCCGCGGTGCGACGCCGCATGTCTACATGATGATCAAGCGTGTCGAACACGATATGTGGTACGTCAACAACTGGTCGGTCTGGCTCGACATAAAGATCCTGCTTCTGACCATCCCCCGCATCTGGACGGGGCGAGACGCCTTCTAGCCTAACTTGCCGACTCGAGGCCGCTGGAGGCGATTTTGTGTGGCAAGTGATTGATTTGCAAGGAGTGGCGACTGGCAGACGACCCCATCAGTTAACTGCCAAGCGACAGCTTACTCGGAAAGAGCGAACCTCTTCTTCGACGCTATTAGTTGAATACGACTTTGGGTGAGGCTCGACACCATGAGATGTGCGGAAAGGCGCTGTTACAGAACATCTGAATGCAAGCGATGATCAGTGCGAAACACAGCGACCGCTCAATGCATAACCTGCGACTTCAAGCAAAAGTGGCCGCACGGCAACGGCGTTGGCAAGGTACCGCTATGGGAGCGGGGAGGAATGCTATGACTCGAGCGATTGACGAAGATCGTGTGCCGCTCGTCGTGACTTCCAGTCGAATCGACGATCTCCACGCCCAGACAAACGAGGATGACGGCTTCTGTGGGTCCGCAACAAACCCGAACCGCTGACCGAACTGCGGGGCCTCCCCTTGTCGAGTATGCTGCGGCGAGGTTAGTTCCCCAAGGTCGGCTTGCATCCATCAAAGGGCAAAATATCCTGCTCAGCTCGACACAGGGGGCAGTTTTTGCGCTCAATGACACTGCGGCGGATATCTGGCGCTCGCTTCAAGAAGGCGCGCCGGTCGAGGCTATTTTGGGTGAGATGGCAGCCCGTGGCGTTGATAGGCAAGAGGCCTATGGCTATGTCGAGGCTGCCCTTCGAGACTGGGAACGGCTCGGCCTAATCCAGCCTGCTCCACCGCCGTGCCCAACCGCAGTTCATCAATATCTCTGCCAGGTCGTTGCTGTTCCAGGCGTGTGTGCGCGCATACTGTATCCGGCCGCCGTCGCCTTTCCGGCCGCGACCGTATTGCAGCATCTCGAGGTTCGAAACAGGGCCGTCGACGTTCTATTCCATCTGGTTGAGCGCGGGGAGCGGATCCACCTGTTCCGGGATGGCCACTGGACTGATTCCTGCGGTCGCGACGAGATACCCATTATGGTCAAAGGGCAACTGCTGGCCGAAGTGCTTGAGCACAGTGAATATGAACTCGCCCTCCACGCGGCGGCCCTGTTCAAGAACGACCGCACGCTCCTCCTTTGCGGCGGCCCTGGCTCGGGCAAGACGACCCTGACCTTAGCGCTGGTCCACGCGGGGTTTGGCTTCGCGGCAGACGATGTGACACTTCTCGACTCGGCCGGACAGGGTATCGGCCTGGCTTTTGCGCCTGCAGTCAAATCGGGATCATGGCCCATTCTGGGAGAATATTTCCCCGAACTCGGCAGGTCTCCGGTTTACCGGCGCCCCGATCGCAGGCGCGTGCGTTTTCTTCTGCCTAAGGATCATGTCCCTCCCGTTCCCCGGCCCGTTGGCTGGGTGGTCATGCTCTGTCGGACGCAGGATGCCAAACCTTCCCTGCGGGTGATTGAGCCGACCGACCTCCTGGGTGGCTTGCTGAACGGCGCCTTTGCGCGGAACAAGGAGCTAAGCAGCACTGCGTTTGACGTTCTTTGCCAAGTCATCCGATCGGCACAGGGCTTTTGCCTGACCTATGCCAAACTGGATGACGCGTTGGAACTGCTGAAGGCGGCGTGCCGATGAAGGCCACCAGGAATGCGCTCGAGGCCCTGATCGCTGGACTTCGCGGCCGCCTGGTGGTAACGGCCGACTGGCAGGCGGTGATTGCACTCGCCAATCATACTCTGCTTACGCCCGCCTTGTTCGCCGCTCTTGCGCGTACGGGCCAGCTTGACCGGCTCCCCGAAGACGTGGGCGAGTATCTTCAGTTCATTTACCGCTGCAACCGGCAACGCAATTTGCGCTTGCGCAGGCAGCTGAATGAAGCCGTTGCTGCCCTCAATCAGTGGGGCATCGTTCCGGTTCTGCTCAAAGGGGCCGTTCCCTTGTTCCTTTCGTCGAGCGGCAGGATTCCCGACAGGATGATGAACGATCTCGACCTGGCTGTGGAAACGGACACAGTAGAGGCTGCCCGCGCTTGCCTAGCCGAGCTTGGCTATGCCGAAGCGGCGTTCTCTTGCGACGGCATGGGACGCCCACAAGACGTCGGTCTCCTGGAACTCCGGCCGTACCGGGAGATTGACCGCGAGTCCCCGAGGCTTGCCTGCCGTCACGGTCTTAGGACGAAAATCCCCGCCCCACAGTCGCGTGCCCTCCACTGGATCATGCATGATCTCATCAAGGAGGCGGACTACTGGCGCGGAAGGACCGACTTTCGCCACCTTTATGATCTGGCACAGCTGGCGGAACAGCATAAGCTGGATTGGGCGGTGCTCCGAACATCTTTGCCCGACCAGAACGCGCGGAACGCGTTCGATACTCAACTCCTGGCATTGAGTCACTTCTTTGGCGTCAGAGCACCGGCGCAATATGTGCGGCGCCCATTGGTCCGCTTTCAACATTGGCGGCGTGTCTTCCCCTTGTACCATCCCGCCCTCGGCGTTCCATTGCGTCTGGTCGGCAATTCGCTGTGGGGTATGTGGCGACTCCTACATGGCGATGGCTTGGGCCGACGGAGTCCGCTCGACTTTGGACGCCGCGCCACTAGCATCCTCCTTGATGGCGATCTTGGGTCAAAAGTGTAGTAATACTTAATTTCCTGAATTGTATCTTGATGGCGCCTTGATCTTCTCGAGACGCATATATCAGATTATGGCGTTAGAGTGTTATTCACTGGCTGTTGTTCACTGGACTGGAGTCAATTCGATGAAGAGCGGGAAGTATTCCAAAGGAAAGACAGATAGACTTGTCCCGGAAGAACAGGCACGTCGTGAATTTCTAAAGAATGCCGGGCGTTTTGCTGTTGTAACACCTCCATCCATTGCTCTGTTGCTTGGCACGAGCTTGAACTCGCATGCTATTGCCGCATCGCATGGCGCACGTCCCGGACATGGATGGGGCGGCAAGAAACGCACTCCTGGCCGCAAGCGTTAGAATGGTTCCGCTGGTCGTTCTGGCCGATCATAGATGACGTGTAGTCCGGAACGCCTAAGCCGGTTGGAGGCGGCCGTGGAAACGGAAGCGCGCCTCGCCCGATCTTTGCCCCAGCGGTCATCCATCCTGCCATATTGCCGCGTCTCTGCGGTCTACCCTGATCCCGTCTAAGGGAAGGGGTCAGTTTTCGCGCATGCCGAGACGGAACGCGTCCGTCAGAGGTTGCGTCAAGTAGGACAGCACGGTCGTCTCGCCGGTCGCAACGATCACCTCCGCCGGCATGCCGGGCCTAAGTTTCTCGCGGACCTGTTCGGGGAACTGAGAGACCTGCACGGAAACTTTCAACTCGTAGTAGGGCTCACGCGTCACTTCGTCATGGAGCGCGTCAGCGGCAACGGTCTGCACCTCGCCGATCGCGACCGGCGTCGAGCGAGCCTTGAACGAAGGCAGTCGGATCTCGGCAGGAAGGCCCTCGGCAACATTGTTGATGTCGACCGGCGACATCTTCGCCGAGACGATCAGAGTGTCGTCGTCAGGGACGATCTCCATCAAGGTTTCGCCGGGGCGAACCACGGCTCCTATCGTGTGTACCTTAAAGCCGACAACGCGCCCGGACCGCGGTGCGCGTATTTCGGTGCGGTTGAGCACGTCATCTGCAACGTGCAGCTTTTCGCCGGCGTCGGTGAGCTTGGCACTGGTCTCGGCAAACTGTGCCGAGACCTCTTCGATGGCCTCGCGCCCGACTTGCTCGATCTGGAGTCGCGCCTCGCCGATAGTGTGGCGCTCGCCCGCTATTTCGGCAAGGAAGGCACCAAGCTGACCTTGGAGATCGGCCTGCTGCCGTTTGAGCGCGGTCAGCCGCGTGCCCAGAATGATGCCCTTATGGGCTAAGGGCGCCAGCATATCGTGCTCTTCTGTGATACTCTCGATCTGCAAACGGACAGCCTCGCTTTGGGATTGCATGGCCTCGATCTTCCGTTCGGACTGGGCGATGCGCTCCTGCAAAATGGGAACCTCGTTCGTACGGGCCAAGCGGCGCTTGTTGAACAGTCGCAACTGGTCTTCCATCGCGCGCTGGGCGAGGGGGGCGCTCCCTAGCGTGAGTTCGCGCGGGAATGTGACCATTTCGGCTCCGTCCAGTTCCGCCTGCAGCCGTGCCTTCTCGGCAAGCAGCGAGAAGACAGCGGACCTCGCGATTTCGCCCTGCGCCTGCGCCTCGGTGAGATCAAGGCGCACGAGCACCTGACCCTCGGTCACATGTGCGTTGGGCGAGACGAGAATGTCGCGCACGATACCGCCCGCAAGGTGCTGAACCGCCTTGCGGTCGGTTTCGACCACAACTGTACCCGAAGCGATCACCGCGCTGTCGAGGCTGGCCAGAGAGGCCCACCCGCCGAGGATGCCGAAGGTCAGCACGACGATGCCAAAGCCCATCCGCGCGGGCTTGCGCCAGTCGCCGGAGAGGTTTGCGTGCGCCGGCTTGTGGTCTGAGCCGGCAAAATCTAACGGCGCGAAAATCTGCGGGAAGCTAGCTCGAGTCGCCCGTCCTGCATGCAAGAGCGCGGAAAGTGTCGGCCCCACCCCGCTTGTACAAGCGGGGGCAGGGGTCGAGCGGGCCGTCCGCATCGGGAGCCCGCGAACCCGTGCTATGATTGCCGTCCTTTTCGAGGTGTCAGGCATCATCATTGGTTTCGACTCGTTATGCATCGACGCGTGTCCGGCGGAGGAGAGAGTGCGCTGGATCTGACGCCGGCGGTCCGGCGCGCCCTCCATCCCAGACGGGCCGCCGCGGTGCCGGCGCTACGTTCGGGCCGACGAGCGACGGCAGCAACTGGTCACGACTGCCCATCTGCGCTATTCGTCCTTCCTGCATGATGATCATTCGATCCACCGCCGACAGGAGGTTCGGCCTGTGGGTCACGATCACAACGGTCTTTCCGTCTCTCCGCAACCCTTCGATTGCCCGGATCAGTGCGCGATTGCCATCGCTGTCCAAATTGGCATCAGGCTCATCGAGCACGACGAAGCTCGGCTCGCCAAACAGGGCGCGCGCGAGACCGACCCGCTGCCGCTGCCCACCCGACAGTCCGACTCCATCCTCCCCGATGTCGGTCATATACCCTTTGGGGAGGCGCTGGATTATCTCGTGCGCAGAGGCGAGTGTTGCCGCCTCGGTCACCTGCGCATCGACCGCGTCAGCTCGGAAGCGCGCAATGTTGTCGCGCACGGAACCGGAGAACAGCTCAATATCCTGGGGCAGGTAGCCGAGCGCGGTGCCGAGTTGGTCCGGATCGTAATGGCGCAAATCGTTGCCATCGAGTCGCACGCATCCTTGCGCCGGCGGCGACGCACCTACAAGCGCACGCGCGAGCGAGGATTTGCCCGAGCCCGATAAACCAACGAGGGCGACCACCTCTCCCGCTTTCAGCGTGAACGTCGCGCCCATGACGACCGGCGTGTTCGTACCGGGGGCGAGGACGAAAAGGTTCTCGACGGAAACCGTACCCCTGACGTCAGGCAGACGCACGCGTCCAGCAATGGGCGGGTTCTCCTCGAATATGCGTTCCAGGCGCGCATGGGCGCTGCGCGCGGACACGATACTTTTCCATTGCGCCACCATGATCTCAATAGGGGCAAGCGCCCGACCCATGATAAGCGACGCCGCAAACAGGACGCCCCCGGAGATTTCCTGGTTAATAGCCAGGTACGCACCGATGCCCATCATGGCCGTTTGAATGGCCATGCGCAGAAACTTGGATAACGCAAGAAGTGTGCCGCCGCGCTCGCCCGCGCTGACGGAGTAACCTAGCGCTTCCTCGCGGATTCCGGTGCACCGTGACCGGATAGCGGGCCCCATCCCGAGCCCCCGAATTGCCTCTGCATTGCGCAGCGAGGAGCCCAGCCTGTCGATCGCGCGAGTGTTCGTGAGCGAGGCTCGCAAGAGCAAGCCCTTCGTCGCTCGCTCATTTACGAGTGCGATCGTCACTATCGCCACCGCGCCGACGAGGGCCACAAGGCCGATCAACGGGTGAAGTAGGAAGCAGATCACGATGTAGATCGGAGCCCAGGGCGCGTCCATCAGCGCCATGATGACGCCGCCCGAAAGAATGTCGCGCATGAGGTCGAGATCGCGCAGGGTCTGTGCATGATTCGATCCGCGGGCACGCAGCGCCGAGGAAAGCGCCGCCTCGAAGGCGGGACCAGACAAGAGCCGGTCGAACCGCACGCCAGCCTGCTGGAGGATACGAGCCCGATAATGTTCGAGGGTCCCATAGGTCATCAGCAACACGCCAACGATCACCGAAATAATGACGAGCGTATCGGCATTACGGCTCGTTAGGACGCGATCATAAATTTGCATCGTGTAGAGCGGAGACACGAACATGAGAAGATTGATGAAGAGCGAGAGCCCGCCGGCCGCGCAGAGGCCCGGACGGATCTCGCGCAAGGCCACCGCCAGCGGCGAGGGCACGTGCAAGGAGAAATTTGTCATCTATTATCCGAATCCAGTGAAGCGGTCGCAGAGCGCTCTAACCTGGCCATTTTCAGGCCTCTGTTCACGAGCGAGGAAGGCGGCAGGGCAGGCGAGGTCTCATGCAAAAATCCCCCGACGGAACCACCCGCCGAGTTGGTCCGAGCGCGAGCCCTGCCCCATCACACCGTGCTGAAGTGTGGCGCAACCGTCTGCTGCAGCCGGTTGCGCCACCTGTTCAGACTGCGTAGTCCCAGGCGAACTGGTTATCGACGTGTGCCATTGGGGTGGCGGCGGCATCCTCGTGCACGTCGGCTACGACCGCCTTTGACTTGTCCCAAATGATGTTGTCGGGATTGCCTGGGTTGGTGTAGCTCGAGTTCAGGACGCTGACCCCGCCGGAGCTGACATTCCAGATCAGTCCATTCGACGAGGAAGCCCCGCGGCCTTGGTCGGCGTTGATACCGTCGAACGACCTCGTATCGTCGAAGGTCACATCGCTCGCGTAGGACGAGAACGCGCCATTGCCCTGATGGATGGCGTCAACGTTCTGCACCCTGCCGCCGGTCGATCCGTTCTCGAACATCACGCCGACGCCGGTCACGGAGTTGTTACCGTCGATCACCCCGTTAGAGATCGTCGTATTCGGGCTACCATAGACCGAGACGATGTCCTCAGGATGCGAGTTGGCGGCGTCGTTGACAGCATAGAAGTCGGTCAGCGAACTATTGCCCGAGTTGTTGAACTGGACGAACTGACCGCGCGGGAAGGGGCCATGGAAGTCGTAGCCATCGACGTGCGAAAGATCCGCGCCGGGCGAGTCCACGAGATAGATACCGGTCGAGCCTTCCCGCACCGTGGTGTTTTGAACGGTCAGGTTCGCGGCGTTTTCTGCCCTGATGTTGATGATGTCCGGGCTCGTCTCGGCGTCGATTCCCGCCGGCGGGTCGGCGTTGATGACCTCGGTGTTCTCGATCGTGACGCCGGTTGCGCCCGATACCGACACCCCGTCGCCTTCGGCGTGATGGATACGACAATTGCGCAGGATGACATTGTCGTGCGTAATCGTGACCGCGTCCCCGTTGGTGACGTAGATGTCAAGATTTTCAATCACCTGGCCATCGTACTCCGATTGGATCGGTGTGGTGGTGTGGGTAAGACCCTGCGCCGGCTGCGTGGATGCCGTCGGCGCGGAAGCGGTGGAAGTGGGAGCCTCGGCCGTCCCGGTCGATGTCGGGCTTGACGCGGCTGTCTCCGTCGGCGCGGAAGCGGTGGAAGTGGGAGCCTCGGCCGTCACGGTCGATGTCGGGCTTGATGCGGCTGTCTCCGTCGGCGCGGAAGCGGTGGAAGTGGGAGCCTCGGGCGTCACGGTCGATGTCGGGCTCGACGGGGCTGTCTCCGTCGGCGCGGAAGCGGTGGAAGTGGGAGCCTCGGCCGTCACGGTCGATGTCGGGCTTGACGCGGCTGTCTCCGTCGGCGCGGAAGCGGCGGAAGTGGGAGCCTCGGCCGTCACGGTCGATGTCGGGTTCGACCGAGCTGTCTCCATCCTCTCGCGAAAGTTGTTCAACCATTCCGAGTGTTTCCACTGTATTCCCTGTTCGGAATTCATCAACTTCATGTGTTTCTCCAGTTAAAATATGAATTCACTATAAGTATCACTAAGGACACCCATCGACGATAAACGAAATTTTATCGTCTTAACGAAACTCGGCTTATACAACCAGAAATTTCGTCTGGTAATATAATGCTAACCTTCATGTCCAGAATACGGCGTGGATAGGGCTATACTGAGACTCTCCCGGGCGATCGGCGCTGCGTTCAAGCCTGCGCCTACGTCGGATTGCAAACGTCGCTTAGTACTCGGATCACGCGTGACCCTACCCCCGAGCAGCAGGAGACAAGGTCATGCATGCTAGGCGGCCAACGGCACGGCTCGAAACAGGTGATCTACGAGAGCTATCCTGAACTCGGCTACAATTTCCGCCTGACTGACCTGCAGGCTGCCATCGGCGTGAGCAACTGCAACGGCTTCTCGCACTCTTCACGCGGCGGAGGCAGCTTGCGGCGCGATAAGGTGAGCGCCTTCGCGCAGCAACTGGCAAAGCTTGCTACGTGGACGACCTGATGACGGCTTGACGCGCCAGATAAATTAAGACGCGAACATCGACCAAGCCGTCAATCTTGGCAATCGTATCGAGGTAACCATAATCGGAACTGGCCGCCTCATGTTTTTCTTTCATCGGCCCGCGGGAAGCCCCGGTAACCCTGACGGCCGCGCATCGGCGCCACGATGGCCGTCGCCCGGAGCGGCTGAAAACCAGGGCTCGTGCCCTTCCCCAAGGCCTCAGGTTCGAGAAATCCGAATAGGCCTCGATGATGCTGCCCTACGTCTAATGAGTGTGTTTTGGTGTAGCGTTTTCCTAAAGAAACTATGCGGTCGGCGTGTGGAGGGCCTTCTCGACGCGTGTATCTTCCAATCATTTAGATCGTCTGAAAGTCGGAGGATCCCCGTTGTGGGTCTTGGCACGATCGGCAGCATGCCCAGCTGACCTTGGACTCGGATCAATTGCCTCGGAACGGTCGCTCAATCTGCAGTGTAAGCAGGCTCGGGGAAGGTGTATCTGCCAACCCATCTTATTGCCTCCTCTATCGTAGCGAAATTCTTGTGCTGCCCGCTTAGCAGCCCGAAGCCCGTCTCGAGAAACCATTTGCCTTTCGTCGAGTAGGCTTCCTCGTCGATCTGCGTGAGGACCGCCACCAGTTGGTCGCACTTCCACACCAGAACCCCCGATTCTCCGCCCTCGACCGTTCCGATCCGCACTTCGCTGAACGAGAATCCAGAAGTAATTTTTGCTTTGCCCACTTTGATAAAGCCCTCAACTTCAAAATGGCAGTAACACTGGTGGGGTCCACCTCATGCGCCACTGCGATGCCGTCTCCACCGCTCGCTACCATCGCCGGGGGATGATTTGAGCATATGGTTCTTGATAGCGGAGGCTCATATCAGGGCGAAGCTTTGGCAAAAGCGAATGCACCAGCCCGAATGATTATATATTGTAAGACGGCTGAGTTGCCATCTCGCTCCCCGACGGGGCATTGCCGGATGCGGGAGTAAGCATGCCATGGTTCATCGCCCAAACTGCAGCCTGTGTACGGTTGCGGACCCGGATCTTTCGGAGGATGGCCTTGACGTGTACCTTCACCGTAGCTTCGGCAATGTCGATCTCGCGCGCGATGGCTTTGTTAGACTCCCCTTCGATTAAGCGGCGTAGAATACAGTTTTCCCGATTTGACAAAATTGATAATTCTTGATCCTCATGATCCACGTTAACAACCACCTTTGTTAACTCATCAGCTACCGCGTCAGGTTTCAGAACATGCCTTATTTCTTGAATAGCCGTTGAAGTTTCGGCAGGTAACACCATCTGCCCTAGCATAACCAATTCCAGAGCTTTGATGAAGGTGTCGTAAGCAGCGACTTTTATCAAATACCCGTCTGCCCCCGCACGAAAAGCTGAAACTATATCGGTCGATCGACAGTGATCGGCTAGCGCGACGACATGGCTGGTCGGATAAATCGCTTTGAATTCTGCAATTTGTGCGAATTCAGCATCCGCATCAGTACCGCCGACATCGATGATGAGCAAGATGGACCGGTGCTGGGCTAGCGGCTTCTCCAGAAGATCGTGAACACAAGCCGCAGAGAAAAGGACACGAAACTTTGTCGCATCCAGGATTCGACTAAGGCCTTCTCGGAGTAACTCGCTCGGCCCGACAAGTACTGTTGTAAAGGATTCTCCTGTCATCATTGCCTCCCGCTTCGGCGCGATTGAGGTACACGCGTCGAGTAGAGCACTCCACGCCCCAACCGCACTCGATGCGTCGGTTTAAGTCTCTTGCAGTTCCTCACTCCCTCGTGGCGAGAACAGGTTGGGTAGTGTAAGGACTATTTATAAGTAGTCACTAACATAGGTTGCTTTTTAGGTAAATTTCGCTGCAAACCGACGTCAAGCTACAACCCCAGGGCGCGGCAATCTGCCTGAAGACGCAGGGATGGCACGGTTAGCCATCTCGAGCCGCTGGCAGCCGAACGACGATCGGGTAGTGCCTGCGGCGATTGCAACGATAGAGGATTCCTGAAGGTGGAGATTGGCGTGGTCAGGTCTGCCGCAGTGTGTCAGGCACCTGCACTTATTCGGCAGCACCCTCTCGTCGCGCGATAGGCCGTGTCGCCGTCGGTCATGATGATCGGACCTTTTTGCATATTGCTCGAACGAGGTTGAGTTTCGTTCGGCCCGTCCTTCACCGCAAGCCGGATGCGGATACCGTGTGGTCGAGATAATATCACTGCACCGCCAGGCCGCGCACGACCAGTCGTCCGGAAACATTTGGCTGGAACTGTTCCAGCGACGGCCGAGGGGTCGTCTTCCGGCAGAGAATTTGCTAATGGCCCCATGCGTTGCCGCGCTAGGAGATAGCCGTTACCTGAGATACTCGTTGTCGAATCCGACTATTTCGACCAGCTTCTTGCGGTTGATCACCTGTACATGGCCGCCCCTGAACGAGACGAGATCGGCCTTTCGGAGTTCCCTCAACGTTCGGTTGACGTGAACGGTGGTCATTCCGAGGATGTCAGCAAGTCGTATTGCGTAAGGGGAGACTCATATCTTCCATAGGCCGACAAGCAAACCAGCAGTAGCGCTCGACAATTGAGCTACCGAGCCGGCCGCCAGTCCGCGATTTGCCATCTTGGCCTGCTCCGATTTGGATTCCCTGCTAGCTGCTAAACAATTCCCTGTTAGTACGTGTAGGGAATTTGGCGCTAAATCATTGAATCTGCGCAGCGATTTCTTATTGAAAATTGGGTCAGGCCCTCAAAAACCTCGAAGTTCACTGTTTTTCGGCGCCTATGGACAGAGACCGGTTCGCCAGAGACTGCGACAACCACCATTTTTCTTTGTTATCAATAGGTTATAATGGGTGCTGCCAAGCCGATTTGACAGCATTTGGCAGCGCCCCGGCAGCAACGAAAAAGGGCGGCTCGCGCCGCCCCGGTTTCTTTGCTGACGATCCGCAGCGGCGGCGGCGCTGCCGCCGGCGATCATGGTAAGCCTCAAGCCGCTTTGTGCCCTCGACGGCATGCCCAGCGTCGCGATCGCCTCGACGGTCACTTCGTTGTGATGGCGTCTGGCACGAACCGATCGGTCCCCTAGCTTGGTGCTGATCCGATCACCCTAGTTTTGGTAACCGCTGTAACAAATCCGGAGGTACAGCATGGCAGAATTGAGCCGCAGTCAAGTTCCGGGATCCACGAAATCGGGCATCTCTCGTCGGACGTTCCTGAAGCACGGTGGCACCTCGGCCGTAGGGGCGGCGTTGCTGGAAGCAGGGGCAGCGCAGGCAGCCGTTGATGGTTCTATGCAGGACGATGCCAACGAAGTTCTTGGCCCTGGTCTGATCCCGATCGATCTCACGATAAATGGACGACGGGTCCCGGTGCAGGCGGAACCCGCCACCACGCTGGTCGACGTCCTCCGCAATCACCTCGGCCTGACCGGCACCAAAATCGGCTGCGATCGCGGAGCCTGTTCTGCCTGCACGGTCTGGCTCGACGGTCAGCCTGCTAGCAGTTGCATGACGCTGGCGCTCGACGCCCGGGGCAGGAACATCACCACGATCGAGGGGCTGGCCGAGGGCGGCAAGCTTCATCCGGTGCAGCAGGCGTTCGTCGAGCATGACGCCCTTCAATGCGGATTCTGCACGCCCGGAATGGTAATGAGTTGCGCAGCACTCATAGATCGTAAACCGGACGCCGGCATCGACGAGGTGAAGGCCGCGATAAGCGGTCACCTGTGCCGCTGCGGCACCTATCCGAACATCTTTGCGGCAGTGCTCGCCGTCGCCGGCGAGAATCGGAGGAGGGGCACCTGATGGCTACCGAAAATCAGGCACGGGCCGACCGGCCTTCGTTACGGTCCCAGTCCTTGCTCTACGGTATCGTCGGGCAGGAGATGAGGCAGGTGACTCGGCAGGTGCCGGACGATGAGCCGCCGCAGTTGCCAGTGAACGCCGAACTGCGCTCCATCGGCAAGTCGATCCCGCGGCTCGATGCCGTGCAGAAGGTGACGGGCGCGGCGAAATACACATTCGACGTGCAACTGCCGGGAATGCTCTACGCACGGCAGATCGTCTGCCCATGGCCGCATGCCAGGGTGATCTCGATCGACGCCTCAGCGGCGGAGCGTCACCCCGGCGTCCGTGCTGTACATGTGCTCGAGACACTGCTGCAATCCGCCAGGCTTCGCGATCCGGAGGCCGAGGCTCGTAACAAATACCCGACGGTCCGCTTCGCCGGCCAGACCGTTGCCGCGGTCGCCGCCGAGACGCAGCGGATCGCCGACCAGGCGGCGAAACTCGTCAAGGTCGAATACGAGCGCTTGCCGCATGTCACTGACCTCGATGCGGCAATGGACGATGAGGCACCGATCGTCTTTCCAGGACCGGTCGAGCAGCCATCGACAGCCGGCGGCGGCGGCGCACCGGAAGGCTTGCCGCAGAAGGGCAATGTGCGCGGTCCCAACTTCGGCATGCCGGGTATGACGCCCACGGGCGATATCGACCAGGGCCTGGCGGAGGCGGACGTGATCGTCGAGGCCGAATATCGCACGCAGGTTCAGACTCATGTGCCGATGGAAACACATGGCATCGTCGCGGATTGGCAGGATGACGGGCTGACCATTTATGCCTCCACGCAGCACACGCACAGCGTGCGCGATGAGGCCGCCGAATATTTCGATCTGCCCAAGAGCAAGATCCGGGTAATCAGCGACTTCACCGGCGGCGGGTTCGGCGCCAAATATGGGATCAACAATTTCGGCCTCCTCGCCATTCATTTGTCACAAAAGGCCGGCGCGCCCGTGCGCATGATGCTGGACCGCCGTGAAGAGCATGTTTCGGCGGGCAATCGCCCCAACAGCTTGCAGCGCGTACGGATCGGCGCCAAACAAGATGGCACCCTTACCGCCATCGACGTCATAAGCTGGGGCACCGGCGGCATCGCTGGGGGCGCCGGCATAGGCTTCTGCTACAATGCGCTATATCCGTGCCCGAACATGCGCACCGAGCAGTATGACGTGTTCACGAATGCCGGCCCGTGCGCGGCTTTCCGCGCACCCGGACAGGTGCAGGGCATCTTCTCGCTCGAGCAGGCGATGGACGAACTCGCGGATCGGCTGCAACTCGACCCGCTGATCCTGCGCGATCGCATCGACACAAAGCCCACCGACGACATGCTTGCACGGGCACATGAACGCAAGGTCGCGGCCGAGCGGTTCGGCTGGAGCCGCCGGCGTCCGCCGAACGCCGACGCCGGGCCGATCAAGCGGGGGATTGGCATGGCGCAGGCGCAGTGGGTGTATGTCGTCAGCCCTCCGACGACGGTGGAGGTGCGGGTCGCCGATGACGGGTCGGTCTCCGTCTACAACAGCACGCAGGATGTCGGCACCGGCACGCGGACTGTGCTTGCCCAGGTGGTTGCAGAGGAGTTCGGCCTCAACGCCGAGGACATCGGCGTCTTTATCGGCGACACGCGGTTCCCGTGGGGACCGCCGTCCGGCGGAAGCCGGGTGACTGCGTCGGTGACCGCGCCTGCCCGCAATGCGGCCTATGCGGCGGCACGCGACCTGGCCGCGCGCCTCGCGCCGCTTTTCGACGACGCCGATCCCGATGACATCTTTTTCGCCGACGGCAAGGTGGGCGTCCGCGGCAAGGAGGGAGCAAGGCCGCTCAAGGATGCAGCCAAGGAAGCCAAATTCGGCGAAATCTCGAAACTCGCCAAGCGGCACGACGACTATGAGGGATTTGCGGTGCCGGGAGAGCTCTCCATCAGCCGGCATGGGCTGGGCGGTGTCCAATTCGCCGAGGTGGCGGTCGATGTCGAGACCGGCGTGGTCAAGGTCGAGCGCATCGTCGCTGCCAGCGATTGCGGCAGGCCGATCAACCCCAAACTGGTCGAGAGCCAGGTGATCGGTGGCATCATCCAGGGTGTCAGCTACGCGATCTACGAGGACCGCATCATGGACGCGGCGAGCGGCCATCAACTCAACGCCAATGTCGATCAATATAAGATGGTCGGATCACGCGAGACTCCGGCGATCGAGGTGCTGCTCATGGAGCAGATCGGGGCGCAGTCGTCGACCGACGCGCGAGGAATCGCCGAGGCAAGCAATGTGGCGACCAGCGCCGCGATCGCCAATGCATTCTACAACGCCACCGGAAAGCGGATCCGCACTTTGCCGATGAACCCGGCAAATGTGCTGGCGACGCTCAGCGCCTGAGATCGGCCAGAAGGAGTCCATCATGGCCATGAACAGCTTCGAATGGGTGGATGCCACGACGGTCGAGCAGGCAGCAGGTCTGCTTGCCGAAAGCACCGAGCAACGCCCCGTCATCGCGAAGGCGGGCGGGATCGACCTTCTGGACTTGATGAAGGAAGGGATTCTAGCGCCGATGCGACTCGTAAATCTGAAGACCATCCGCGGTCTCGACGAAGTCGACACGGAAAACGGGCTGTCGCTCGGCGCGCTTGTGACGCTGGACCGCATCGACAACGATCCACAGATCCGCGCGCGCTACTTGGCGCTGTCGGATGCTGCCGGACATGCGGCGACGCCGCAGGTCCGCAACGCCGCAACGATCGGGGGCAATCTGCTGCAGCGGCCGCGCTGCTGGTATTTTCGGCACGATCATTTCCATGGCGAAGGTGCAGATGAGATGGGGAGCAGGGGCGCTGACGAGAACCAGCATCACGCGATCTTCGACAACGACAAAAACGCGATGGTCCAAGCCTCGACGCCGGCGACGGCACTGGTCGCCTATGATGCAAGCGCCGAACTTGCCGGCGGCGCCAACGGCTCACGCGTCGTAAAGCTCTCGAATTTCTTCTTGCCACCCGAAATGCAGGGCGCTCACGATGCCAGAATCGAGACTGGCGAGGTTATGACGCGCGTAATCGTTCCGCCGTTGAATGCCGGGGCGAAGGCCGCCTACCGCAAGCAGACCGAGCGCGACAGCTACGACTGGCCGATCTGCGATGTGGCGGTGGTGCTGACGATAGAGGGCCAGACAGTGCAAAATGCTTCGATCGTCATGGGATGGGTCGCACCAACGCCTCGCCGCGCCGTCGAAAGCGAACGTCTCCTCATCGGCAACAGGCTTACCGACGACTTGGCGCGACAGGCGGCCCGAGCCGCGGTGGCCGGCGCTACGCCGCTGGCGAAGAACGGCTACAAGGTGCCAGTGCTGGAGACGGTCGTTCGCCGCACGATCCTGGCCGCTGCCGCCGGCTAGCGTCCTGGGGCCGTCCAAAATGGGTTCGGCAACTTCGCAGCCACACGCGGCGCCGGCAGTCTGCCGACGGTTGCGCTCCAAGGGCGCACCCGGGACAGGTTACGGGAGCGGCGTCGACTTCAACGCAGGCTACAGTTCGACCGCAACATTCTGGTGTACCGCCACGGCCGGCGTCGTCGGGCCTGATGACTCCTACGTCCATCCGCACGTATGCATAAGCGATCGGATATGCTTCCTGAGTCCTTCAGAGCAGGATCAAGCTTCATGACATTGGTGGAGAAGGCGACAACCAACTGTTGTGGGTTTGATTAACTCTGGGGTAGCAAGTCGTCTCTCTGTGAGCGCCGTGACGACGGTTGGCACGCGGCTTACGGCAACCGGCCATTGAGCGTGCATGGTGCCACCAGGAGTGAGTAGCTCGACGTTGCCATCAATCGCGGAGCAATACGGAACGATGCGAGAGGGTTTTTCGAAACTTGCCCATGAAAAAACCAATAAAATCAATAATTCTTAGACATCGTCCGGGCCCACCATTGTCGCTCAATATCAATAATTTATGGCCGACGTCTATCTAAAGTGGGCCACTTGAGCTCCGCTATACCCGCCGTATTCAGATTGAATGTTGTCGCCTGACCACGATCCAAGGGCAGGAGAAGCGATCTTGTGCCTGTTTCTATCCTCTATTTTATTTTTGCTCCTGTTCGTCGGTCGGCCGACGACCCCAGCGGCGATCGGCTCGATGCGCTTTTCTGCGCGATCCAGACGGCCTGGGCGTGGACGATGCGAAGCGAGCGATACGGCGCGCCGGAACATCTCGATCCGCTCGAGGGATGGATCGCCGATCCATCCCTCCGCGAGATCCAGGAACCCGCCGGTCCGGCTTCAGCCTGAACCCGGCGCCTCATCGGCTCGGCGTCTACTCGGCTGCGCGCTCTCGGAAGCCAGGGTCGGGCCGGCTTCAGGCCGCCTGCGCCGGAATGTCCTGCGCAGAGCAACGTAGAAGACCGGCGTCAGGAAGAGGCCGAACAACGTCACGCCCAGCATGCCGGAGAACACGGCCGTGCCGAGCGATTGGCGCATTTCCGCGCCAGGCCCGCTGGCGATCACTAGTGGCACCACGCCCAGGATGAAGGCGAACGCCGTCATCAGGATCGGCCGCAGCCGCAGCCGGCAGGCCTCGACGGCCGCCTCGACGGCGTCAAGGCCGCGCTCCTCACCTTGGCGCGCGAATTCGACGATCAGGATCGCGTTCTTCGCCGCCAGGCCGATGAGCACGATCAGCCCGATCTGCACTAGGATGTTGTTGTCGAGACCGCGGAAGGCGACGCCCAAGAGGGCGGCCAGTACGCTGAGCGGGACGATAAGCACGATGGCGAAGGGCGTAATCCAGCTTTCGTATAGCGCGGCGAGCACCAGAAAGACGAACAGAACCGACAGGCCGAAGATGAAGACCGCCGTGTTGCCGGTCTGCCGCTCCTGGAAGGCGAGTTCAGTCCATTCGAAGGAAGTGCCCTGCGGCAGCGATTCGGCTGCGACCCCCTCCATCAGGTCGAGCGCCGTGCCCGTGGCGACACCAGGCGCTGCATTGCCCTGAAGCGGCACGGAGACATACATGTTGTAGCGCTGCACGAGCGAGGGACCGGTGACGTCGCGGATCTCGATCAGTGTGCCGAGCGGCACCAGGTCGCCGGCCGCTGAGCGCACCTTCAGCTTCAATATGTCGTCGCGATCGATGCGGAAAGCCTGGTCGGCTTGCGCCCGCACCTGGTAGACACGACCGAAGGCATTGAAATCGTTGACGTAGGCGGTGCCTAGATTGATCGACAGCGTCTCGAAGATGTTGGGGATCGGCACGTTCAGCATGCGCGCCTTGTCGCGGTCGATCGCCAGGAAGAATTGCGGGCTGGAGGCCGAGAAGGTGGTGAAGACGCCCATCAACCCGGGCGTCTGGTTGGCCTTGCCGGCGATTTCGTTGGCCAGCGCCAGAATCGGCCGCATGTCGGCGCTGTTGCGCTCCTGGAGCATCATCTTGAAGCCGCCGGAGTTGCCGATGCCCCGCACTGGCGGCGGCGGCAGCGCGATGATGAAGGCCTCCTGGATGCTTTGCAGGCTGCCAAACAGCGTGCCGATGATCTTGTCGGAAGTATCGCCGCTCTCGAGCCGTTCCTCGAAGCTCTTGAATGGCGCGAAGATCACACCGGAATTGCTGGCGTTGGTGAATGTCGCGCCGTTGAATCCTGCGAAGGCGACGGCGTTGGCGACACCCGGCGTCTCGCGGATGATATCCGACGCCTTCTGGATGATTGCGTCCGTTCGGGCGAGCGAAGAGCCCTCCGGCAATTGCACGACGACGATCGCATAACCCTGGTCCATGTTCGGGATGAAGCCGCGCGGCACCGTCTGCAGCATGTGATAGGTCGCGTAGAGCAGGCCTGCAAAGACGAGCAGCATGGCGGCAAGCGCCAGAGTCGTGCCGACCAGTCTGTGCACCAGCCACGCATAGCCGTCCGCCATCCTGTCGAACCCGTTGTTGAACCCGTTCGCCAGAGCGCGGCCGAACCTTGCCAGGAAGAAGTTCGAATGTTCCTCGCTGTGCGGCTTGAAAAGCACGCCAGCGAGAGCCGGCGAAAGCGTCAGCGAGTTGAATGCGGAGATCGCGGTGGAGACCGCGATGGTGATGGCGAACTGCAGGTAGAACTGGCCGGAAATCCCGGGAATGAAAGCCGCCGGAACGAAGACGGAGATCAGCACCAGCGAGATCGCGAGGACCGCGTTTCCCACTTCATCCATGGTCTTGTGCGCAGCGGCGCGCGGAGCGAGCCCCAGCCGGATGTTCCGCTCGATATTTTCCACAACCACGATGGCGTCGTCGACAACGATGCCGACCGCCAGCACCAGCCCGAACAGAGTGAGCATGTTGAGCGAGAAGCCGAAGGCGAGCAGCACGGCAAGCGTGCCGATCAGCGAGACCGGTATCGCCACGATCGGCACGATCGCCATGCGCCATGACTGCAGGAACACCATGATGACGATCACCACCAGCAGGATCGCCTCGGCGATGGTGACATAGACCTCGTTGATAGATTCGGCGATGAACTCGGTCGGATTGTAGATGATCTCGTAGGCCAGCCCCTCCGGGAAATCCTCCGAAAGCTTCGCGATGGTCTCCTGGATTTCTTCCGCCGAGGCCAAGGCATTGGTGCCCGGCCGCTGGAAGATGCCGAGCGCCACCGCCGCCTTGTTGTTGAGATAGGAATTGGTGACGTAGTCCCTGGCGCCGAGCTCTATGCGCGCCACGTCCTGCAGGGAGATCAAGCGGCCGTCCTCGGCCGACTTGACTATGACGTAGCGGAAGTCGCGCGCGTCTTCAAAGCGCCCTTGCGTGGTGACCGTATACTGGAAGGCCGAGCCGTCGCCAATCGGCGGCGCGCCGATCGAGCCGCCCGACACCTGGACGTTCTGGTCGCGCAGCGCCTCGACTACGTCGCCTGCGGTCATGCCGTAGGCGGACAGCTTTTCCGGGTCGAGCCAGACGCGCAGCGAATATTCGCGCTCGCCGAAGATCTGCACGTCGCCGACGCCGTCCAGTCTCAGCAGGACGTCGCGCACGCGCGAACGCGCATAATTCGAGACGTAAAGCTGATCATATGTGTCGTCGGGCGACAGCATATGGACGACCATCATCAGGTCGGGCGAACTTTTCGCCGTGGTGATGCCGAGCCGGCGCACCTCTTCCGGCAGGCGCGCTTCGGCGATCGAGACGCGGTTCTGGACCAGCACCTGCGCCGCATCGAGATCGGTGCCGGGGCGGAAGGTGATGGTGAGCGACATCGAGCCGTCGCCGGAGGAATAGGACGACATGTAGAGCATGTGCTCGACGCCGTTGATTTCCTGTTCGATCGGCGTCGCCACGGTCGCGGCGACCGTCTCGGCGTCGGCGCCCGGATAGGAGGCGCGCACCACGATGGTCGGTGGCGCGATTTCGGGATATTGCGCGACCGGAAGCTGCGTATAAGCGATGCCGCCGACGAGCACGAGCACGATCGACAGCACCGCCGCGAAGATGGGGCGGTTGACGAAGAAATGGGCGAAGTTCATTGCGTCTGCCCTTCGGCTTCAACCTTGGGCGGCAATTTGGTCATCTCGGGCTTGACGGTGACGCCCGGCCGCACTCGCACCAGCCCGTTGATTACCACTGTCTCTTCGCCGGTGAGGCCCTCGCGGATAACGCGATAGCCGTCGATGCGCGGGCCGGTGCGGACCGGCTTGGCCGAGATCAGGCCTGCCTGGTCGACAACGAAGACGATGCGGCGGTTCTGGTCGGCGCCGATCGCCTCGTCAGGCAGAAGCACGCCCGGATGCGGCAACGAGCCGGGCACGTTGATGCGGCCGAACATGCCCGGCTGCAGAACGCCGTCCTTGTTGTCGAAGCGCGCCCTGGCCCTCATCGTGCCGGTAGCTTGGTCCAGACGGTTCTCGGCGAAGTCGAGCTTGCCCTTGAACGTCGCTTCATCACGGTCGGCGACACGGACGACAACATCGACGCCGCCGGCGCCTTCCTGCATGACGCCGCCGCGCTCGCGGGCGTCGCGCGCATAAGAGAAGTAGGTCCGCTCATCGATGTCGAAATAGAAGTTGATCGGGTCGATCGAGACGATGGTGGTCAGCACGGTCTGGTCGGCCTGCACCAGATTGCCCGGCGAGATGAGCCGGCGGTCGACCCGGCCGGAAAACGGCGCCTTGATCTCGGTGAATTCGAGATCGAGACTTGCGTTTTCAAGTGCCGCCTCCGCGCCGTCCAGTTGCGCTTGGGCGGCGAGATATTCGCGGCGGCGGTCGTCCAGTGTCGAAACCGGTATGTTGCCTTCGCGCGACAGGGTCTCGGCGCGCTCGAACTGCATCTTGCTGAATTCGACCAGGGTCTTGGCCGAGTCGACCTGCGCCTGCGCCTGGTTCAGCGCCGCCTTGAACGGCCGCTGGTCGATGGTGAACAGGAGGTCGCCCTGCTTGACCAGCGTACCGTCCTGGAAATGGACCTGGTCGAGATAGCCGCCGACGCGGGAGCGCAGCGAAACCTGGTCGACAGCTTCGAAACGGCCGACGAACTCATCGTCCTCGACGATAGCGCGCACCAGCGGCTTGGCTACCGTGACGACGGGCGCGGGAGGCGCTTCCTGCGCCTGTGCGGCCGGGGCCGCGAGCAAGCCGATCGCCGCGAAGGCCGCGGCGGCGAGCCATTTTGCAGGGACGTTTCTGCTGGAGGGGGCGACCAGAGAATCGTGGCGGAGGCGTGCAGTGTGAACCATGGTTACCCCTCGTAATCGGTCCTTCATGCGAAGTCCGTAACATCTAGGCAGCGGGTGTGCCGCACAAATCAATTTTTTGTACTGACCACCACAACCGACAGCTTGCTATTGAACAAACATCGAACATCGTCAATCTTGACAAGGAAGCGGCTAACCGGGGAGCGCGAACGCACATCTCGCGTTTATCCGCTGCGTAGGCATCGCCATGCGCTCGAGCCAAAGCGGATCTGACAAGCCATTGCGCATCCCGACGTGCGGCGGTTGTGTCGGGAGGAACAGGGCCGCTCCCGCGTTGAGGTCCGACCTGCTTCTCATTCTGCGGTTATAGGCGGCGATATAGGCTTCGATGAAATCGGCAGATTGGACATTTGCTACACTCCGAAAACGCTATTGCACCATTGCACCACCCGCATAGCACTGGGACGTGACAACCGCACGTCCGCACGTCTCTCCTGCAGTTTGGAAAAAAAGATCGTCGTAAGCGGCGCATGTATGGCGCGAACCGGTCAAGCACCTTATCGGAAGCGTGCTGCTGTGGTGCGGGCGATTTCAATCAATCTACAAGGTTCGACGCGAATCGAAGTCCGGACGGTCATTTTGCGCGCGTCCTGGAGCTTATCTCTCGACTTGGTCTGGTAAGCGCATGGCATGAATTCCACGACGAAAGGTTCGGCGAGGAAAAGTCACCGACCTGCTTCCATCGATGGAAGCAGGATCAGGCCTTCCATATCGACTACATATTTGTGCCTCGGAACGTTCCCATTCCTTTGTCGAACTCGGCACCTATGACGAGATCGCCATAACAAAGCTGAGCGACCACATACCCCTCTCGGCGGACATTCGAATCCCCGTCCGCAATTGGCCTTCGCTTTAGCCAAGGCGGGCGCATCCAATCGCTCGCCGAGCAGCCCTTGCGACTTCGGCAATCATCGTGCTCGCCTCGTCGAGGGTGGGCGAATTCGTTGAGCTGAACAGTCGGGAAGGCCGCGGGATCGCCCGATGGCCGAATTGCGAGGCAGGCGTCGCAATTCCATGGATCGTTCGGGCACCTTCTGACGTTATGTTGTCGCCGAGGCGGGTGATTTTCATCACGGAAGGAGCAAGGCGATGAAAAAAATGCTTCTCGCAGGAATCGTTGCCTTGTCGGCGTCAACATCGCTGGCGCAGACGAGCACTGCCCCCGAGCCCACGGCTCCAGCGGCTCCAGCGGCCCCAGCGGCTCCAGCGGCCCCAGCGGCCCCAGCGGCTGAAACACCTGCCCAGCAGGCAGGCGGGCCTGCAAATCTCTGCCAGGAGCTCCTCGCCTTCATGAAGGCGCCTGCCGAAGCGGCTAGCCCGACCGCGGCTGCCTCGGCTCAGCAGTCTGGCACATCTTCTACCAGCGCAGCCGCGCCCGCCAAGCCCGAGACCGGGACGGGCTCGGCGCAGAAAATTACCGGGCAGGCTGGGGTTGCCAGCGATGCTCCACAACCGAACAAGGAGAAGGTGGCCAGCGGATCGGCGACGAACGCGCCCCAGAAGGAAAGCAGGGCCGCGCCGGTGCCCCCCTCCGATACGTCGAGCACTCCCAAGGATTCTGTGATCAATGCCGCGAAAGCGGAGGAACTGGCCGCCGCCAATGACATTGCACAATGCCAGAAGACCGCGCGGGAAATGCGGGTGGCCGGCGTCGCCATGCCGCCGCCGTTGCTTGCACTGGCGGCGCTCGACCTGCAATATCAGCAAAAGTCCGGTGCGGCACCTCAGGGAACTGGCAATCCATCTGTGACGGGGCAGGATCCGGCGCAGCAGACGCCGCCGCCACAATGAGTAACTGCGGACTTTGAGCAGGTGAAAGGGAGAAGGCGGGATGGGTATGATCTTGACCGGAATTGTCGTTTCGATCGCGATTGCGATCGGGGCCGGCTATTTTCTTCTGAGCGCGCAGCAGCAACAGCCAGCATGGCAGGTCTACAGCAGCGAGAGCACTCGCGTCGGCGATCCGGGGCACAATCTGGTCGGTCAAAACTGGACGGGCGAACCGGGCGACAACTCTACCGCAGCCGCGGAGGGCGAGGAGACGCCTTCGTAGCGCGGAAATGCGCTCGCTGACGTGGTTTTCGAGGCCGG
Organism: Mesorhizobium sp. WSM4810; assembly: GCF_055811235.1. Lineage (NCBI taxonomy): Bacteria > Pseudomonadati > Pseudomonadota > Alphaproteobacteria > Hyphomicrobiales > Phyllobacteriaceae > Mesorhizobium > Mesorhizobium sp. WSM4810. The sequence goes on from NZ_JBVVQV010000001.1 coordinate 300,603, forward strand.
GCAATGAAAGCCTGCGAGCACGCCAAAAAAATGCCCGGACCAATGGCCCAGCATTTCGATTGTGCGCAGAAGCTATTATTCGGCCGGTTCGGCCGCCGAGCGCGGGGGTATCGCACCTTTCTTCTCCTGGCTTTCGACCCAAAGCCTATGGTGCTCATTCGCCCAGTTGATATCGACGGTGCCCGAACCCATTGCTTCATAGGCGCCTTCCATGCCGAGCGTGCCGATATAGATGTGAGCGATAATGACGGCGATCAGGATTATGCCGACAGTCGCATGAACATACTGGGCCGTCTGCATGCCGTTTATGTCGGTGAACGCGAACGGAAACAGCATGAATATGCCGGACACCGACAGCGCAATTCCGCCGAGCACGACGGCCCAGAAGATCAGCTTCTGGCCGGTGTTGAAACGTCCGGCCGGCGGGTGCGTCCTGTTGGTCCTGTCGAAAAAGCCGCCGCCTACTCTGAGCCAATGCGCGTCATGGCGATCGGGAAGGTTGTCCCAGACCCATGTCACCAGCATGACCAATATGCCGAGCATGAAAGCCCAGGAGACAAAGTCGTGGGCGTATTTCGCCCAGATCGACCAGGTTGAAAATGCATCGGCCCCGATCAGCGGCATCAACAGACGCTTGCCGAAGATAAAGTTCAAGCCGGTGATGGCCAGGATGATGAACGCCGTGGCAGTCATCCAGTGGGTGAGCCGCTCCAGAGCACCGAAGCGCAAAATCCTTACGCTCGATTCGGGCGCCAGTGTACGGATGCGGCCCCTGTAGACATAGAACAGCGCCAGCAGCAGCAAAATTCCTGTTATCGCGATGCCGCCGATCCACGGCAGCCAGCCCTCGTGGAAGCCGCGGTAATCGCGGCCTTGCGGTTGCTCGAGCAAGCCGGCGGCCGTATTGGGCAGGGTGACGCGCCCCTCGATCTTCCGCAGCTCATCAAGAAGCTGCTGTTCGTTCACCGCCTGAGCGGTCGGGTTGCTCCCGGATGGGGCTTGCGCGTACACGGGCCCGGCCACCAGAAGCGTGAGCGTCATGAACGCCGCGATAACCTGCGGAATCAGTCGACCAAGCCTGTTGTCCGGCATTTCTGCATCCTCCGTGATAGCTCCGTTGCGCGCTGGACGAGCCCGACTGCCTCCTACACGTCGATTGTTTCTCGATAGGCCGTCTGCCAGCCCCAGGCGCCCGAACCATAGCCACGCTGCGTCACGCGCTCCTTGTAGATCGCCGCGATGATCTCGCCGTCGCCGGCCAGGAGCGACTTGGTCGAACACATTTCGGCGCAAAGCGGCAGCTTGCCTTCAGCCAGCCGGTTGGCGCCGTATTTGGCATATTCGATTTCGGTGGAATCACCTTCCGGGCCTGCGGCGCAGAAGGTGCATTTGTCCATCTTGCCGCGCGAACCGAAGTTGCCGACACGCGGATATTGCGGGGCGCCGAACGGGCAGGCGTAGAAGCAATAGCCGCACCCGATGCAGAGGTCCTTGGAGTGGAGCACCACCGCGTCGGCCGTGGTGTAGAAGCAGTCGACCGGACAGACCGCCGCGCAAGGCGCGTCGGTGCAATGCATGCACGCCATCGAGACGGAGCGTTCGCCGGGCTTGCCGTCATTGATGGTGACGACGCGGCGCCGGTTGATGCCCCATGGCACGTCGTGCTCGTTCTTGCAGGCGGTGACGCAGGCATTGCACTCGATGCAACGATCAGCGTCGCAAAGGAATTTCATCCTGGCCATTTCTGTTCCTCCCGTTCACGCCGCAACGATTTGGCAGAGCGTGCACTTCGGCTCCTGCATGCCCGTCACCGGGTCGTAGCCGTAGGTGGTGATGCTGTTGACGCTCTCTCCCAGAACATATGGATCGGTGCCCTGCGGATAGTAGGCCCTGAGATCCTTGCCCTGGAACCAGCCACCGAAGTGGAAGGGCATGAACGCGACGCCGCGGCCGACGCGCTCCGTGACCAGAGCCTTCACCCGCGCCCTCGCGTTGTTCTCGGCACCATTGACCCAAACCCAGGTCCCATCGCCGATGCCGCGTTCGGATGCATCGGCCGGGTTGATCTCGACGAACATCTCCTGCTGCAGCTCGGCCAGCCATCTGTTCGACCGCGTTTCCTCGCCGCCGCCCTCATATTCGACGAGCCGGCCGCTGGTCAGGATCAGCGGGAACGTCTTGGCGATGCCCTTTTCCACCGCCGCCTGCTGCACGCTGAAGCCTATGTTCGGCAACCGGAACTGTGTGGCGTCGGGATAGGTCGGATATTTTGCGACCAGATCCACCCTCGGCGAATAGATCGGCTCGCGATGGGTGGGTACCGGGTCGGGCAGGTTCCACGCTACTGCGCGCGCTTTGCCGTTGCCGTAGGGATGGCAGCCATGGCTGAGCACGACGCGCTGGATCCCGCCTGACAGATCCGTCGACCACGAGACCTTGTTGATGTCGTCGCCGATCTTTTCGATCACGGCGCGTTCTTGCGCCGTCAGATCCTTGTCCCAGCCGAGTTTCTTGAGCACGGCCATGGTGAACTCCGGATAGCCGTCGGTGAGTTCCGAGCCTTGCGTGTAGGAGCCTTCCGCCAATAGGGTCTGGCCGTTTCGTTCGACGCCGAAGCGGGCGCGGAACGGGCTGCCGCCGTCCATGACATGCAGGCCGGTGCTGTAAAGATTGGCCGTACCCGGGTGGCGGATCTCAGGCTTGCCCCAACATGGCCAAGGCAGGCCGTAATAGTCGCCGCCGACCTCGGGATCGTCCTTGGGAGCCCGCATCGTCACCAGGTCGAACTTGTGCTGGTTCTTCATATGCGCCTTGAGCCGCTCCGGCGACTGACCGCAATAGCCCGTCGACCAGCTGCCGCGGTTCATCTCGCGCAGCACGTCCTCCGGCACCGGACGGTCGCCCTCGACGGCTATCTTCTTGAACATCTTGTCGGCAAGCCCGAGCTTCTTCGACAACAGATAGATGACCTGGTAGTCGTCCTTCTGCTCGAAGCTCGGCTTCACGATCTGCTCACCCCACTGGATGGCCCGATTTGAGGCGACGCGCGAGCCTGACGTCTCGAATTGCGTGCAGACCGGCAACAGATAAGTGTTGTCCTTTCGCCCCGCCTCCACCGCCAGCGATGCCCAGGTGGTGGGATGGGGATCGGCGACGACAAGCAGCTCCAGGCCTGTCAGGCCTTTCATCGAATCCGGGATACGGGTGATACTGTTGCTGGCGTGGCCCTGAATGAACATGGCGCGCATGCTGTCGCGCTGCGCTATCTTGTCCTTGGGCAGCGAGACGGAATCGAACCACCTTGTCAGCGGTATGCCCGGGGTTTCCATGGCATCCTTCGAGTCGAACTGGCTCAGCAGGTCCTCGTAGGGGATCTCCCAAACGCGCGACCAGTGCTTCCAGGCGCTTTCCGTCAGCCCGTAATAGAAGGGCAGGGTGACCACATCGAGCCCGATATCCGTCGCGCCCTGGACGTTGTCATGGCCGCGGAAGATGTTCGCGCCCGTCCCCGGCTTGCCGACATTGCCGGTGGCGAGACACAGTATGCAACTTGCGCGTGTATTGGCCGTGCCAACCGTGTGGTGTGTCTGGCCCATGCACCAGATCATCGTCGACGGCTTCTGCGTGGCGAACATCTCGGCGACACGCTTCACCTGATCGCCAGGCACGCCGGTGATCTGTTCAACCTCCTCCGGCGTGTATTTCGCGACTTCCTTGCGGACCTCATCCATCCCGTAGACGCGCTGCGCGATGAATTCCTTGTCCTCCCAGCCGTTCTCGAAGATGTGCCATAGCATGCCCCACAACAGCGCTATGTCAGTGCCGGACCGGAACCGGACGTACTCGGTCGCATGGGCGGCGGTGCGCGTGAAACGGGGATCGATGACGATCAAATTGGCCTGGTTGAGTTCCTTGCCTTCCAGCAGATGCTGCATCGCTATCGGATGCGCCTCAGCCGGGTTGCCGCCCATGATGATCATGGTCTTCGAATTGCGGATATCGTTGAAGGAGTTCGTCATCGCGCCGTAGCCCCAGGTGTTGGCTACGCCGGCGACGGTCGTCGAATGACAGATGCGGGCCTGGTGGTCCTGATTGTTTGTTCCCCACAGCGCCGCGAGCTTGCGGAAGAGATAGGTTCCTTCGTTGGAAAACTTGGCCGACCCCATCCAGTAGACGGATTCCGGGCCGGACTTTTCACGGATCTCGAGCAGTTTGTCGCCAATCCCATTGATTGCGTCGTCCCAGGAGACACGCTCCCACTGCCCTGCGGTGAGCTTCATCGGGTATTTCAGCCGGCGGTCGCTGTGTACGAGCTCGCGTACGCTTGCGCCCTTGGCGCAATGGGAGCCGCGGTTGATCGGGCTGTCCCACGAAGGCTCCTGACCGGTCCAAACTCCGTTCTGGACTTCGGCGGTAACGGTGCAGCCGACCGCGCAATGGGTGCAGACGCTTTTCTTCAGTTCTATAGGCACGCCCGGCTGCGGCGGACTGATGGCCGCCGCCTTCTGAACGGTGCCGAGCTGGAACGACCCGAGTGCAGCCATTCCGCCGGCCGCGAGACCGGAACGGCGAAGGAAGGTTCGCCGGTCGATGGGAGCGGAGGCGACCGTGCCCATCAGTGTGTGCAATCTTGTGCGGCTCGCCTGACCGCTCTTGCGCTTGGTCAGCATGGCGCCCTCATTTCTTCAACGTCTCATAACCGTTCACACGGTAGAATGCCTTGACGTGCTCGGTCTCGCGGTAGCGAGCCCTCGTCTCCTCCTCACCGGGATCGTAAGCTTGCGCTTCTCCTGGGGTGAGCGTCACGGCGGCGGCGGCCACGGCGGTAGTGGATGCGCCGCCGAAGGCGCGAAGGAAACTGCGGCGGTTCATTGCCGTCTGTTGCTTTTCCTGCATCTGCCTTCCTCCCTATGCGTCGACGCGATCAGGTCACGAGCTTGGTCGCGCCTCCATGGCAAAGCCTTCGGCTTCGATGTCGATGAAAATCCGCCCCAACGCGCCGACTGCCCGGTAAAACCTAGCCGAGGCCGCGTTTTCCAGATCGGCCAAGAAACGGCTCGCCCACGGCGCGATGTGACGTTCAAAGAAGTCCCGCTCCTCGCCGGCGGGAACCACGAAATGGGTGGCGGCAAAGCCGCTCATGATCTCGAACAGCGTGCCGAGATGATCTTCCGGGTCAAAATGACCGTCCGCGCGTTCAAGGCCGAGGCGCCTCATGTCCCCGCGCAGGCGGGCAAGCGGCCGTTCGTTGAGAAAGCCGGTCAGGTAGTAGGAGGCGTAGGGAACGAGTTCGCCGCGCCCGACCCCGATGAAGAGCTCGAAATACTCGCGACTGACGGCAACCGGAGAGGCTGAAGAAGCGGCCTGGCCGAGTGCGGCATGAGCCTTGCCGAGCGGGGTCTCGGCGTCGCCTCGCAACCCGGAAAGCCGCGCCATGAGGTTTGCATCCGGAGCGGCCAGGAGAAGCGTGGCGAGCAGCGCGTACTCATCCGCGCGTGCGCTGTTCACGTCGTTGACGTCAGCATCTTCTACGCCGGGAACCAGAGCGTCAGCTCCGAACGACGTGCCGATTGCCTCCTCCAGGCGCAAGTCTGGGTTCATCTACTGACCTCGACCGTGCCCCTCAACGAGTGGGTAAAGTGAATACTAGTGCCCCGCCCGGCAATTGCAACAGCGACTGTGCCAAAATGGCAACAAATCCAGATCAGCGCGGCATGGCGCCGCCATGGCGTCGCTGGCGATCGATCGGCGATGATTCCGCGGCGCCGGCGCCGGCGCCTTCGTCGCGGTCGATGGCGGTCCCGGCGCCGTCGGCCGAAGGAGATTCGGGGTTTGCCGGTTCGATCGAACTGTCCGGCGTGACAGAATCCGACCCATCGGCTGAGGCGTTCACGCCCTCGTCCGCCAAAACGGCGCTGGTCGCTGGCGCCTTCTCCGGCGCCTGCGAAGCCATGGCGGCGGGTGCCGGATCGGTCGGGTTGCCGCCGTTCGACAGGAAATCCACGACAGCTTCGCTGGATGCTTTCAAGGGGCCGAATCCCGCCATGGATCCAGGGCTGTTGAAGTCCCAGGCATATTCGGAAGGCCCGATATGATCACGAATTGCCGGATCGAGCGACCACATCTTGCGCAATGCGGCGCGCTTCAACATTTTGGGCACGCCTTTGCGCAGGAAGGCTGAGAGATCGCTTTGAGCGGTCAGATCCTCGAGGCGAGGGAGGGGCTCGGCGGGCTCGGCGGCCTCCGGCTCGACAATTGCTGGTGCAAGCTGCTCACCAGTATCGGCTGGCGCCGCAACTTCGTCAGGCGAAAGCTGATCGTTCTGCGGCCCCGCAGTCGAACTGTAACGCGCCGCCTGTTTCAGGCGCGACCAGCGGGCGAAGACATTGTCGCGTCCCGCGCTCATTCGGCATCATCCGTCGTTCCGGAACGAGGACCGCGCCTCGCCAGGGCATCAGGGTCCGCCCGATCGCGCTTGCGCTTGATGAAAGGACGCTCGACGTGATGCGTCTCGACAAAGGCGGCCAGCCATTGCTGAAGCTCGATCGGCATCGGCACGGCCTCGATGATGTCGGGGCCAGCCTCGGTCAGCGACTCGCCCTCGAAAGGGTCAGCGGTCACCAGGTGCAGCACAACTCCGGGTGGAGCATCGCTCGACCGGAGCGCGATCCACAGGCTAGGCCGCCCCGAACGGAGGTTGTCCCGGTACATGCCCGTGTCGCACCCGAAGAGCTCAAGCTTGAAAGTTCCGGCATAGAAGCGCGTCACGCCGTCTGATTCGTGCAGCACCGACCATGGCGCCGCGCTCGGCGCGCCCGCCAGCACGGCCACGGGAACCCAGACATGGTCGATCCACGGGTTGTCCAGAGCCCGTCGCTCGACGATCACCCCGACTTCCGCCGTCTCCCGCACCATGGCACCAATCCTCCTAGTTCACCGTCCCTGGGGCGCGAAACGGCAGGCCTGCGACAAGGTTCTGCGGCTTCATGCGGATCGTTCGGTCAGGGGTCATGGCCATTATGAGCCAGACGGGCCTGGCGCCCACCTGCGGCAGTACTTCGCCTGTGTCGGAGAAGGTGAGCCGGAACAGTGCAATCACGCGCTGTGCAGCCTCCGGGTCAAGTTCATCGCCGGCCCAGAGCGTGTTGCCGATGCGGGTCGCTTCGGCGTCGAGGCCGACGAACCAGGCCCAGTCCTCGTCCTCGATCCGCTCCACCGGCTCGATCTCCACGTCCACCGCAAGTAGATGGCGAACCCAGATCTCCATTGCTGTGGCAAGGCCGCGCCGGGTCGGACTGCGCGCGCTGCCCAGCTTGAGCACCATATCGAAAGCGTCGCTCCTGGCGAAGTAACGCTCGGCATTGTTCTCGTCGAGTATCTCCAGTTCGGTGACGGCTGGGCCACCAAGCATGTTCAGGAGTGGCGAGGCATGGCGGTTCTGTTCATGCAGCTCTATGGTTTCGGCATCGGCGAGAAGCACGGCGCCCTCGTTAGACGTCACCCGTTGCGGCCGATAAAACAGCTCCGCGGCTCGCACGACGCAGGCGTCGTGCTGACCATCCAGCGCATTGCGCAGGACGACCTGCGCAAGCTGGTTCATGAACAGCGGCGGGATAGTTTCGGCCGAGCCGTGCGCCAGCGCGAGATATGCGGCCTCGAGTGAGGGAGCGGCCAACACATGGTCGCGAAAGGCGATCATGAACTCCCAGTTCTCGCGCGCATCCGGGTCCTCCAGGGCGGCGATCTCCTGCTTCGCGACCGGCCGGCGCGGATGATGCATCAAAAGCTCGTGATGCAGGCGCAGCTCCGCCGGGCAGGCCGTTTCGGGAGGGAGAAGCTCTGGCCGCGCAAAATATGCCTTCAGAAAGGAGTCGGTCACCAGCAGGCGCCCGGCCTCATCCCTGTCGAGAAGGTGATGACCTGAGGAAACCCAGAAATCCTTCACTTCTGCCTCCCGGCCAATGCTAGGAGATCGAACTTTGCCGTCGACTCCTCCTCGCCGTCGATTTCGACAAAGCGGAATGCCGTTGCCGGCTCCAGCCGGCTCGCCTTGCGATGCAGGGTTCGGAAACACTCGCGGGTGCCGGCCTGTTCGCTGGTGCGGTTGACCGCAATCAGCGTGTTTGGCGGGTGGTCGCACAGCGATTGCGCGAATTCTATCTCCTCTTCGGCGGCGACGCGCGCCGTTTCGGTGTCCGGCGCACCGCATCGCACCACAAGCTGCTCGGCCAGCCGATCGACGGCCGCGGCGCGATCATGCACGGTCGCGTCCGTGACCACGACGAGGGTGGACCAGCCGAAGCTATCAATGCCGAGGAACCCGGCGCGGAACGCCTGCCGTTGCTTGCCGGAAAGCCTGGCCACATCGGCGCCGAAGAACAGGAAGGTGCCGGTCACCGCCCATTCGCCCGGTTCTGCAGCGCGCGAATAGACAAACGTATCCGATGGATCGAGGCGGATCGTTCGCGGCAGCTTCAAAGCCATGGCGTGCCCGTCATCGGATCGAGCCAGGAGGGCCTGGCAAGCGCCTCGGGCAGGCTTCTTCGCTCGCGAAGCCCGTGAGAGGCCGTGTGGGAAATTAGCAGATCGCCGTTGCCGGCAAGCTCTGCATGCTCATCGCCCTTTCGGGGCAGCCGGTCGAGCCAGCGGCTGGCGATCGAACCGAAGCCGGTATCGCTCCATTCGTGGAATGCGGCCATCAGATGGCGGGAGAAGCTCGCAACGATCTCACCGGCATCGAGCGCCACGAAGCCGAGTTCGTCAAGCGCGCCAAGCAGCGGCCGCAGACCGGGCTCGCCGGCGCGGATGACGGCGGTGCGGATCATGCCGGAGAAGACGATCCAGTCGGGGATTTCGTTCTCCCGTGCCCCTTCCGGCCAGCCTAGGCGGGCGCCGCCGACGAGAACCCCGTCGACGCGAACAGTGTCGGGCCAGTCGAAGGTGATGGGCCGCGACGGCGGAGCATGGACCGCAAGCGCATCGGCAAGTGCGTTCATGCCGGCATAGATCGCGCGACGCGCATCCTCCAGCGGCTCTTCAGGCTCGAGCACCACTGCGAATTCGGCCAGATCGTAGCGGCGCACCCAGGCAAGCGTGCCTGCGCCTTCGTCCGCCGCTATCGCGCAGGCATGCGCAAAGGCGTCACCGGCCTCTCTCAGCGGCACGAGGCTGTAAGGCGGTGGCAGTTGGATGTCGCTGACAGAGGGCCGCATAGGCCGATCCATATTTTGATGACGGCGACTGTAAAGTCTTTATAATACTTCCAGGCAAGAGGCGCTACCGCGTGGGCAAGGAAGATGCCACGGGAGTCGGGATGAGCCTGCAGAAACAACGCACGGTCCTGGTCTGCTCCTGCGAGCGGAGCATGCCGCGCTTCGGCGCCAGCGTCGCCCGCGGATGCAAGGGCGGACGGGTCGAGGCGGGGGACCAGTTCTGCGGCGCGGAACTCGACCGGGTGCGCAGCGCCCTGAGCGGCGGCGAAGCAGTCACCATCAGCTGCACGCAACAGGCGCCGCTTTTCGGCGACCTTGCCGAGGAACTCGGTTTCGCAGGCGATCTGGTTTTCGCAAACATTCGCGAGACGGGCGGCTGGTCGCAGGATGCTGCTGCTGCCGGCCCGAAAGCGGCGGCGCTGCTTGCCATGGCGGCCGAACCCGCTTCGCCACCAGCGCTCGTCACGCTTTCGAGCAACGGTGTCGTCCTGGTCTATGGCTGCGACGCGACGGCGATCGATGCGGGCCGGCAACTCGCCGAAAAGCTGGACGTCACTGTGTTGCTTAGCCGTCCGCGCGAAATCGCGCCGCACCGGGTCTGGGATTTTCCCGTCTTGCAGGGAACGATCCGGCAAGCGCGCGGCCATCTTGGCGCCTTCGAGCTGACAGTCGACGATTTCGCGGCGCCCAATCCATCTTCGCGCGATCGGCTTGGCTTTGGGATATCGCGGGATGGCGCGGTCTCGAACGCCGACATCATCCTTGATCTCTCCGGCGGGGCTCCGCTTTTCCCTGCTCATGAATTGCGCGACGGCTACGTGAAGGCCGATCCCGGCGATCGCGCCTCCGTCGCCGTTGCGATCGCAACGGCAGCCGATTTGGTTGGCGAGTTCGACAAGCCGCGCTTCATCGATTTCTCCTCCGATCTGTGCGCCCATTCGAGATCGCGCATCACCGGCTGCACACGGTGCCTCGACCTGTGCCCGACTGGGGCGATAACGCCCGCCGGGAACCACGTCGCGATCGATGCGGAAGTATGCGCCGGCTGCGGCAGCTGCGCGGCGGCATGTCCCACGGGCGCTGCCGCCTACGCCGTGCCGGATGCCGAGTCGCTGCTTCGGCGGCTGCGGACGCTTCTTGTCACCTATCGTGAGGCTGGCGGCCTGGATGCGATTGTGCTTTTCCATGATCTCGGCCATGGCGAGCCGCTGATCGACGCACTTGCCCGCTTCGGCGCGGGTCTGCCCGCAAATGTCCTGCCGGTCGCGGTGAACGAGATAACCCAGTTAGGGATCGAGGCGTGGACCGCGCCGGTCGCCTGGGGCGCTTGCGCCGTAAGGGCGCTGTCGTCGGCCAAGCCAAGGCATGAGCTTACCGGAATTGCCGCAAACATCGCAATCGCCAATCTTTTGAGCCGGTCTCTCGGTTATGGCGCGGAGGTCTGCGGATTGATCGAAGTGGACGATCCCGACATACTCGCCTCGGCGCTCGACCTGATTACTCCAGATGTTGCGTCGCGGCGCCCGGCGGCATTCCTGCCGCTCGGCAAGAAGCGCAGCCTGCTGACGAGCACCATGCTCGAGCTCCATCGAGCCGCGCCGACGCCGGTCGACCGGGTGGCGTTGCCTGCTGCAGCTCCGTTCGGCGGCCTGGACGTCAATGTCGACGGCTGCACGCTCTGCCTCTCTTGTGTCTCGGCCTGTCCAACCGGGGCGCTTTCCGACAGCGAACAGCAGCCGGCCCTGTATTTTTCCGAGAGCGCCTGCGTGCAGTGCGGCCTTTGCGCCGCGACCTGCCCGGAGAAGGTCATCACCTTGACGCCGCAGGTCGATTTCCAGGCATGGGGTGCTCGCAGCCGGGTCGTGAAGCAAGAGGAGCCGTACAACTGCATCCGCTGCGCAAAGCCGTTCGGCACAAGGAGCACCGTCGAGCGGATCGTCGCCAAGCTCGAAGGCCAACACTGGATGTTTGCAGGCGAGAACGCACGGCGGCTCGACCTTGTACGGATGTGCGACAATTGCCGCGTCGATGCGGCGATGAATGAGGGCTTCGATCCTTATGCAGGCCCTGGTCGCTCGCCGCCGCGAACCACTGAAGACTATCTGCGGGAGCGCAAGGCCTCGAGCGACAAGGCGGTCTGAGCCCTCGGTCTGAGCCCTCGCTTTGGACTGCCCCTCGACATAGGTCGGGTGCACCGCCTTGCCGGCGTCAAGCGGAGAGCCGGCTTCGAGGGTTGCAATCAACACGCAAATAAACGGTTTTAGCAATCAAATCTTAGGCATAGCGTGACATGCTTGCCGCTCGGCTGACCACCGGGTGGCTCGAATGGATGTATGGGAAAGGGGGGCCTCAGGGCCCGTCGATTGGTAGATCGAACGCACCTCGACATGCAGGACGATCCTGCCGTCACGGCGGAAGTTGAGCGACTTCTGGCGCAGCGCACGCGCGACATCCGGCTCAAAGGCGAGATCAAGCGCCTGTTTCAGGCACGTGTCTGGTCGCAAACGGCCAAGATCATCCGCGCCTGGATGACATGGGTGGCGTTCCTGGATGTCCTGACGCTGGCGCTCAACCTGGTGATGCTTCCAAGGTCGATCGCGCTATCCATGCTCTTGCCTGGCGCCATCATCCCTCCCGTCGCTGCAGCCGTGGTCTTTGTCTGGCGAAAACGGCGCCCGTCCTGGGTCCAGGGGGTTTCCCTGATCACAGGCATGTTCCTCATCCTGTTGTCGATCGTATTGGTCGGCGCAAGCGCCGGCGGCGAGTTCTACGAACGGCACTTGAACATCATGCTGTTCGTAGCGATTACCGCCATCATCATCTTCGGCGTCCCTCAGGCATGGACCGTGACGGTCGCGGCTTTGGCTCTCGGTCTCTATCTCGTCTTCCAGGTGCAGAACCCGGGCCTTGAGATTGGCAATGCGGTGGCTGCCACGTTGTTTTTTGCCAGCGGCATTCTCGCTACGGTCGCCGCGCGGCGTACGATGACAATTCTAGCTGAGAAGACTTTTCTGTTCGAGCTTCGAGACCGACACAGGGTTGCCGAACTGGCAGAAGCGAACGATCGGCTAGAGCTTCTGGCGAGAACCGATCCGCTGACCGGCGTCGACAATCGGCGCCGGATGACGGAAACGCTCGACCACGTCTGGGGCGGTGGCGGCAAATGCCCCGGCGGCGCCGCCATGCTGATGTGCGACATCGACGACTTCAAGAAGCTCAACGATCGTCTCGGTCATGCCGAGGGCGATCGTTGCCTCATCGAGGTCGCCCGCTTGATCCGGGAGAACGTGAGGCGCGATCGCGATCATGTTGCGCGCTACGGCGGTGAGGAATTTCTCGTGCTGCTTCCAAGTGTGAACGGGCAGGAGGCCGCCATTGTAGCCGAGCGAATTCGCGAGTGTGTGGAAGCTGCTCGTCTTCCTAATCCTGGATCCCGCGTGTCCCGCTATATCACCCTCAGCATCGGCGTGGCGGTCCAGGCGCCGGACCAGGCCATTTCGCCGGAGCAGCTCCAGCGCCAGGCCGATGAAGCACTCTATGTTGCCAAGCAGACTGGACGCAATCGGGCGGTGTTCCACAGGCTGGAGTCATCGAGCCTTTTGGGCGCTCGGTCGATGCGGTGATGTCGAAGTTCAGTCGGTGCGTGTCTCGGCCTGAAGAAAGCGGATCAGGGCTGCCCGATCCTCGGCATTGCTGATCGTCTGTTCAGGCATCTTGGTGCCGGGGGTGTAGGCGTTCGGACCCAGCTCGAACAGCTCTGACACGGTTTCCGGTGTCCAGACGATGTCCATTTTCCGGAAAGCGGGCGAATAATGGTAACCCGGCACGGACGCTATCTTGCGCCCGAAAATGCCATGCAGCGTCGGCCCGGCTCGATGGCCATCGTTCGGGTCGAGCGTATGGCAGGCAACGCAGGCGCGAAATACTTCCGCGTCCGGATTGCCTGCGTATCTGGCCATCGGATCGGTGCTGCCGGCCGCAGCCGCCCCAAGCCGCTCGCCCGTCTCGACGTTCCATTCCCGCACCAGATGGTCGGCGCCGCCAGCCAGAAGCGTCTTGCCGCCAGCCGCGAACGCAAGCGACCATACCGCCACGCCGGAGGTGTCGAGCGTGCGGATGGTGGAGAGGCTGATGGCGTCCAGCAACAGGATTCCATCACCGATGCCGGCGACGGCGAGATAGTTCGCGTCTGGGGTGGCGTCGAGAGCAATCACCGGTTTGCCCAAGACCGGAACTTCCAGCTGCACTTTGCCGCGCCGGTCGAGCAGCCGCAGCTGCCCGTCAGCACCTGCGACGAACAGGCGGTCGCCGGACGCTCTTGCTAGCGCGTTGAGCGGCGTCGGCATGATGGCCCGAAGCGGAGCCGCCCCAGCCTGGCTCGGCCAAAAGATGACCGTCGCGTCATAGCCGGCGCTGACGAGGGTTGCGTCCGCCAGGAAGGCGAGCGCATTGACGTTTGCACGATGGCCTTCGAGGACGCGCGCTGGCCCACCGGCAAGCGGCCAGAGCCGGACGGTGGTGTCCCAGGACGCCGAAGCCAGCATCGATCCGTCGGGTGACAGTTCGAGGTCGGCGACAGGCCCGGTGTGGCCCTCCAGGATGCGGGCCGGCTCGCCTCGACCGATTTGCCAGATCGCGATGCGACCATCCGTACCGGCGCTGGCAAAGCGCCCGTTCGGCAATGCAGCGACGGCAGTTACCTCACCTTCATGAAAGAGCAGCACGTCGCGTGCTTCGCCGGTCTCAAGCGACCAGATGATTGCCTTGGTATCAAAACTGCCGGTTGCCACCGTCTTTCCGTCCGGCGCCACGGAAATCGCCCGCACCGGACCGCCATGCCCGCGCAGTTCCGCACCATGTGCCGTCGCGCCGGCGAGGAAAACAGCAGCGAGCAAAGCTGTTGCGAGCGTCTTATGCATTGCGCATCATACGTTTCCGTGTTCCGCTGGCGGGCAGCGTCTTTGCCGGGGAACAGCATGCGATCGCGACCCGACCAGCCGCACAGTCCAAGCTATTAGAGGCAATCCTATGACTCAAAACATGGAAACCGATGCCTTCAACGTGTCGATGCGCAAGTTCCTGAAGCAGGTCGGCGTAACCTCGCAGCAGGCGATCGAAAAGGCCGTGGCGGATGCGGGACTGAAAGGGCAGGGGCGCCTGACCGTGAGGGCCGTGATCACGGCCGAACGCGCCGGTCTGCACCACGTCGTCGAAGGCGACATCGACCTTGGCTGAACAGGTTCGGCGGTGCGCCCGGCGCCCCATCGACACCCCACATCAATGGAAGAACCGGACCTGCCCGGCCGGGCTCGTGTCATAGCCCGTGAGTTCTGCGGCGCGCTGAGCGAAGCTGTCCTGCGCCATGAAGCGGATCAGCGCCTGGATCGAAGGCTGGAAATAGGTGCGCTGCCGCATCAGCAGATCGAAATTCTCCCACGCCAATGACACGAATTCGAGGCCGGCGGCGCGCGCGGCGGCGCGTGTGGCGATGCCGCAATCGGCCCTGCCGGTCCGGATCGCGGCAGCGAGTTCCGGCCCTGTCAGGCATGGCGGCTCGAGCCGGTTCAACCGCCTCTGGCTGGCGCCGGCGCGGGCGACCAGGACATCCAGCAGCATTTGGGCTCCGGCCCCGACCTGGCGCATCGCGATCTTGGCGCCGCTTTCTAGGACATCGGTCAGGCTGTTGAGCGATCGGGGGTTGCCCGGCGGCAGCAGCAGCCCTTGTTCGCGCCGCGTGAAACCGATCAGCACCGCATCGTGCAGCCGCGGCATGGCGCGCGCGGCCTCCACATTGGGGTCGGCGGCATCACCGTGGAAATGGATCGCCGCAGCGGCAATCTCGCCACGCAAAAGACGCGCAACGCCGCCTGCCGTCCCCTCGGTCAGCGAGGCGAGGCCAGAGCCCGCCTGACGAAGGCTCCATTCAAGCAGGTCGTCCTGGCTGCCGCCGACTATGGGCGGCGGCTCGGGCGCAATCATTCCGTCGGGACGCGCCAATCCCGACATAACCCACCGGTCGAGCTCGTTACGCGGAAACAGCCATTTGCCCGTCACTTTGCTGCACGGGATGCTGTTTTTGGCGACCAGCTCGTAAAGCTTGCGTTCGCCAAGGCGCAAATAGTCTGCGGCTTCTGCAGTCGTCAGCAAATCCATCCTGCAATCTTATGCATATTCCTGCGCCAGTTCAATTGTTTGACGAATGCGGAGTAAATGCAGCAGAAATAGCAGGACGACCCAGCGCAGGTGAAAGGGTATGTCAGAAGGCCTAAATGCATGGCAGCTTATCGCGAGTGGCGACGCGACGCTGATCTCGATAGTGCGGCTTTCGCTGACCATTACCCTGGCCGCCGTTGCAGTTGCGGCCGTCGTGGGACTGCCGCTCGGGGCGTTGCTGGCACTGACCCGTTTTCCGGGACGTTCCGCGCTCGTCGTGCTTGTCAACGGCTTCATGGGCCTGCCGCCCGTAGTCGTCGGCCTGACCGTTTACCTGCTGTTGTCGCGATCAGGGCCGCTCGGCGCGTTCGGCCTGCTGTTCACACCGGCCGCCATGGTCATCGCGCAGGCGCTTCTCGTCCTGCCGATTATCGCGGCTCTGACGCGCCAGACCATCGAGGATTTGTGGCGCGAATATCGCGACGAACTGACGGCGATGGGCGTCGGCCCGACAGGCCGGGTGGCGACGCTCTTGTGGGACAGCCGTTTCAGCCTGATCACCGCAATGCTCGCCGGCTTCGGCCGGGCGGCCGCCGAAGTCGGCACGGTCATGATCGTCGGCGGCAATATCGAGGGCTTTACCCGAACCATGACCACCACGATCGCGCTCGAAACATCAAAGGGAGACCTGCCGCTCGCGATCGGGCTCGGCGTCATCCTGATCGGCCTTATTCTTGCCATCAATGCCGCTGCCTGGGGCCTGCGATTGTGGTCGGAGCAACGGGTGGCTTGATGATGCGGGCCGCGCTGACCGACCTTCCTCTCGTTCTGGACCGGGTCTCGCTCAGCGCCGGCGCCACGACCATGCTCGACCGCCTGAACCTGGCGATTGCTCCCGGTGCGCCGACACTGGTGCTCGGTCCCAATGGCGCGGGCAAGACGTCACTGCTTCGGGTTTGCATGGGACTTGCCGCGCCTTCCGCAGGAACTGTGAGCTGGGGTGGGCGCACCGATCGCGGCCTCGGCCGCCGGGCAATGCTGCTCCAGAAACCGGTGATGCTGCGCCGCTCCGTCGCCGCCAACGTGGCTTACGGACTGGCGCAAGCTGGCTGTCCGCGCCATCGTCGCGCGACACGCACCGAGGAACTTCTCGATCGTGTGGGCCTTCTGGGCCTGGCGGCGCGACCTGCGCGGCGCTTGTCCGGCGGCGAGCAACAGCGCGTGGCACTTGCCCGCGCACTGGCGCGCGAACCCGAGGTCCTGCTGCTCGATGAGCCCACCGCCAGCCTTGATCCCGCTGCAACCCGCCATGTCGAGGAGATCATCCTCATGGCCTCCCAATCGGGCACCAAGATCGTCATGGCTTCGCACGATCTCGGTCAGGTGCGACGGCTCGCGGGAGATGTCGTCTTCCTCGTTCGCGGCCGACTGTGCGAGCACGCCAGCGCCGGTGATTTTTTCGATCGCCCCGCATCCGCAGAAGCTGCAGCCTTTATCCATGGGGAACTCGTTCTTTGACTGCGGAAATGGAGCTTCCAGTGCTGAACCGTCGGCAGTTTACCGCAATTGCGGTCATTTTGACCTTCCTCGCCTCCAGCGGCGCATCGGCCAGCGCACAGGAACAGTCGATCGTGGTGGCCTCGACGACGTCGACGCGGGATGCCGGCCTTTTCGACCACATACTGCCGTTGTTCACCACAAGGACCGGTATCGAGGTGAGGGTGGTCGCGCAGGGAACCGGCCAGGCGCTCGACGCCGGCCGCCGGGGAGACGCAGACGTGGTCTTCGTCCATGCCAGGGCGCAGGAGGAGAAATTCGTCCAGCAAGGTTTTGGCGTGAGACGCTTCGATGTGATGTACAATGATTTCGTCCTGATTGGGCCCAGAAGCGACCCGGCCGGCATCAAGGGTTCGCCGGATATCGCAGTCGCCTTGACATCGATCCAGAGCAAAAAAGCTGTTTTTGTTTCCCGCGGCGACAAATCCGGAACCCACTTTGCTGAACTCGGACTCTGGAAGGCGGCAGGTGTCGATATCGCGGCGGTGGGGGACCCCTGGTACAACGAGATAGGGCAGGGCATGGGCGCTGCGCTCAACACAGCCAGCGCCATGGATGCCTATGTGCTTTCCGATCGCGCCACATGGCTGGCGTTCAAGAACCGCGGCGAACTGGAGATCGTGGCCGAAGGCGACAAAAGGCTGTTCAACCAGTACGGCGTCATCCTGGTGAACCCCGCGAGGCATCCGAACGTCAAGGCCGAACCCGGCCAACGCTTCATAGATTGGCTGATCTCGCCGGAAGGACAGCAGGCGATCGGCGAGTACACCATTGACGGCCAGCAACTCTTCTTCCCGAACGCTGAGCAGCAGCGCTCCTGAAGTCGGTTGCAAAGCGGTTCGCATCTGCCCCATCATCGGACATGATGAGAATGCAGCCTTCCATCGGCGCGCTTACCGGTCTCGAAGCGGCTCTCGCCGCACTCCTCGACGGAGTGGAGCCGGTCGCGCCCACTCTTTTGCCGCTTGACCAGACGCCTGGGAAGATCGGCGCCGCCATGCCGCCCCTGGCACGCACGCAGCCGGTCCGCGACACGGCAAAGACGGATGGCTGGGCGTGCCGCGCGCTTGATCTTGCCGGTGCGTCGGCCTATTCGCCGCTGCCGCTGATGGCATTTCCGGTCTGGATAGAAGCAGGCGGCGCCATGCCGGAGGGATGCGATTGCGTTCTCGAGGCAGATCTCATCGATTGCAGCGGCCCGATGCCCCAGGCGCTCGATGAAGCAGTTCCGGGCCAGGGCGTGCGACGCGCTGGCGAGGACATGGCGGCGGGCCGACCGCTGATCATTGCTGGGCACAGGCTGTCGGCCGCGGACCTCCTGACCGTGCGAAGTGCAGGGATTGGTGAAATTGCGGTGCGGATGCCGCAGGTGCGCCTGATCGATGTCGCCGCCCCAACGAGCGATACTTTCACGGGCCATCTTGTCGCCGACCTCGCAAGAGCTTCTGGCGCGACGGTGTTCGATATCGAAACGGTTTCGCGCGACGCCAAATCCGTCGCCCAGGCGCTTGGCAATGCAGCCGGCGATCTGATCATCCTGATTGGAGGCACTGGTGCGGGGCGCGCCGACGCTACAGCCGACGCGCTTGCCGCGCGTGGGGCGCTCATCGCCCACAACATAGCGCTACAGCCCGGCCGAACCGCGGCGATCGGACGGCTCGATGCGGTCCCGATCATTGCTCTGCCCGGCGCGCCCGATCAGGCTCTTGCCGCCTTTCTGGCGCTGGTTCAGCCGGCTATTGATCGCCTGACGGACAGGAGCGCCCGGCGACAGACGGTCCTGGCGCTGGAGCGGAAAATCTCGTCCACGGTCGGACTGGCCGAGATCGTCCTGCTGAACCAGCAACAAGACAGATGGCGGCCGCTTGCGATAGGAGATTTTTCGCTGGAGGCGATCCGCCTGGCGGATGCATGGCTTGCCATTCCAGGGGGCAGTGAGGGTTGGGCCGCGGGAACAGCTGTCGGCGCCTTTGTGTTCGACGATCCCAGATGAGTCGGTGATGACCAGATCCACCCGCCCAGATACCGGCCAGGAGCATACCGGCCAGGAGCAGTTCCTGACGGTCCTGTCGCGCGACGAGGCGCTCGCCCGTTTCGAGGCGGTGCTATTTCCCAGGACGACCCCGACCGAAGAACTGATGCTGGCGGATGCGCTTGGGCTGCCGCTTGCCGATGATGTCAGGGCTCCGATCGACGTGCCGCCCTTCGACCGTTCGAACGTCGATGGTTTTGCCGTGCGCGCCGCCGACATCGCCACCGCGTCGGAGGCGCTTCCTGCCAGGCTCCTGCTCAACCGCGAAACCATCGCCTGCGGTGTCGCCCCGCAAATCCCTGTGCTGGCAGGCACCGCCACCTCGATCGCGACGGGCGGGCCGGTGCCGCGCGGCGCCGATGCCATCGTCATGGTGGAGCATACACACCCAGCCGAAGGCGATGCCATCGAGGTCAGGCGCGGAGCCTCGCCCGGCCAGTTCATCTCGCATGCCGGATCCGACATTGCCCGCGGTGAGGTTCTGCTGCGCGCCGGAACGGTGATCGGCTCGCGTGAAATCGGCATGCTTGCCGCCTGTGGAATTGCGCTGGTGACGGTGGCGCGCAAGCTGCGGGTGGCGGTTTTGTCGACCGGCGACGAACTTGTCCAACCAGGCGACACCCTGCGACCCGCCGGCATTTACGACGCCAATGGCGCAATCGTCAGCGCCGCGATAACCGAAAATGGCGGCCAGGCGAGCTTTCTCGGCGCCTATCCGGATGACGAAGCCACACTCGAAGCCGCCATGCGCGAGGCGCTGGCGGCGCATGACGTGCTGATAGTGTCGGGTGGGACGTCCAAGGGCGCGGGTGATGTCAGCCACCGCATCGTGAACCGTCTCGGCGCGCCCGGCATCGTTGCCCATGGCGTGGCGCTGAAGCCGGGAAAGCCGCTTTGCCTCGCCGTCTGCGACGGCAAGCCGGTCGTCGTGCTGCCGGGCTTCCCGACTTCGGCCATGTTCACCTTCCACGACATGATCGTACCCGTGCTGCGCCGCATGGCGGGCCTGCCGCCCAGGACCGAAGCGAAGGTCGCGGCAAAGGTTCCACTGCGCATTCAGTCCGAACTCGGCCGCACGGAGTTCGTGATGGTGTCGCTGGTCGAGGGTGAGCAGGGGCTGGTCGCCTACCCCACCGGCAAGGGCTCGGGGGCGATAACGTCCTTTGCCCAGGCCGACGGCTTCATCAGCATCGAAGCTCTAGCCGACAATATGCCTGCCGGAAGCGAGGCATCGGTGACG
Source organism: Mesorhizobium sp. WSM4810 (assembly GCF_055811235.1). Lineage (NCBI taxonomy): Bacteria > Pseudomonadati > Pseudomonadota > Alphaproteobacteria > Hyphomicrobiales > Phyllobacteriaceae > Mesorhizobium > Mesorhizobium sp. WSM4810. Next base: position 320,797 of record NZ_JBVVQV010000001.1, read on the forward strand.
CTGTTCACGCCGCACGTGCGTGTTCCCGATCTCGTGGTGATCGGCAGCAACTGCACCGGGCTGGATCTTGTCGTGGGCATTCTGTTTCGCGCCGGCCTGACGGTGCGGTCCATCGCGGTCGGCAGCCTGGGCGGCCTTGCCGCGGCCAGGCGGGGCGAGTGCGATATCGCGCCCATCCATCTCTTCGACACCAGGACGCAAAGCTACAATGCGCCGTTCCTGAGCGAAGGCCTCGAACTCGTGCCGGGATGGCGACGCATGCAGGGCATCGTCTACCGACCGGGCGACCTGCGCTTCCACGGGACCGACCCGGAGGAGGCGGTGCGAGCCGCACTCGCCGATCCCAATTGCATGATGGTCAACCGCAACCAGGGCTCGGGTACGCGCATCCTGATCGACCAACTGCTTGGTGCGGCGCGTCCCGACGGATATTGGAATCAGCCCCGCTCGCACAATGCCGTCGCGGCGGCCGTCGCACATAACCGAGCCGACTGGGGCGTCACCATTGCGCCGGTGGCGCACTCAGCCGGGCTCGATTTCATTGCTTTGAAGGAAGAGCATTATGATTTCGCGCTGGTCTCTGCCCGCAAACAGCGACCCGCGGTGCAGGCCTTCCTAACCGCGCTCGCTTCGCCTGAATTCAACGAGGCGGTCGAGCGCATGGGTTTTACCCGACCTGGCCAAGTGTGAGATATCCGGGTTAAGGGTCGGCAAGGTGCCCAACCAGCCGTTCGGCCTCGGCAAAATCTTCGACCGTGTTGACATTGAAGAAGGGATCCACCGGCTTGTCCGGCCAGGACTGGGTTGCAGCCTTGTAGCGAGCCGTCCACAGGTCGATCTTGCGAACGCCCTCTTCGACCAGTGCATGGCGTAGCGCATCTCGCATCGCCACTTGCCACAGCCCGATGACAGGATGCGTCCGACCCGCTGACATCGCCACCGCCAGATCCGCAGCTTTCGCCATGCGCGCCCGATGCAGCCGTTCGACGAGGTCGCGCGGCAAGAAAGGACAGTCCGCTGCGACGCTGACGATCCATTCGACATCGGGCCTGTTCGCCGCGGTCCAGTCGAGGCCCGCAAGCACGCCGGCAAGCGGGCCCGGATAATTCTCGACCGGGTCGGCGACGACTGGTAGGCGAAAGCGGTCGAAGCGGGCAGGGTCGCCATTGGCGTTCAGCAACAGCCCGTCGCATTGCGGGCTGAGGCGCTCGAGGACACGCTCGAGGATGGTGAGTCCGTCGATCCGACGCATCGATTTGTCGCCACCGCCCATGCGCCGGGCGAGCCCGCCGGCGAGAACGACGCCCAGGGTCGGCACCTTCTCATTCGCCATCGTCGGCTCCCTTGCGTCTGTGACGCGGTGCTTCCTCGTCGACGGAAGCGAGGTCCTGGTCGAAGACGATGCGGTCCGCGCCCGATAGCACGGCGAACCGCTTGCCGCGCGCCCGACCGACCAGCGTCAGGCCGGCCTGACGGGCCAGATCTACTCCCCAGGCGGTGAAACCCGAGCGCGAGACGAGGATCGGAATGCCCATTCGAACCGTCTTGATCGTCATCTCCGACGTCAGCCTGCCCGTCGTGTAAAGGATCTTGTCAGCGGCATCGATGCCGTGGCGATACATCCAGCCGGCGATCTTGTCGACGGCGTTGTGGCGCCCGACGTCCTCCATGTAGCAGATCGGCGTGCCTTCCTTGCAAAGCACGCAGCCATGAATCGCGCCCGCTTCAAGATAGAGCGACGGCGTCGTGTTGATCGTGCGGGTCATTTGGTAAAGCCAGGAGGTGTGCAGCGCGGCTGGCGGCAGAGTGACATCGAGCGCCTCGAGAAGATCGCCGAAAGCGGTCCCCTGCGCGCAGCCTGAAGTCTGCGTCCGTTTTCTAAGCTTCTGCTCGTAATTTGTGTTGCGCTCGGTACGGACGACCACGACCTGCACGTCGTCGTCATATTCGACCTCGGTTACGACGTCGTCAGATTTGAGCATGTTCTGATTGAGCAGGTAGCCCAGCGCCAGATATTCGGGATAGTCGCCGATCGTCATCATCGTGACGATCTCCTGGGCATTCAGATAGAGCGTCAGCGGGCGTTCAACGGGGACGCGGATTTGAATAGCGGCGCCCGTATGATCGATGCCGCTGACCTGTTCGGTCAATCGGATGTCATCCGGGCTCGGCATGATGATGGCGGGGTCTGGTCGGGTTTTCATCTGTTGCATGGCGCTCTCTTGAAATTACAATCCCGCTCGCCGGAGTGGACGCGTTACCTCCGGCTTGACCTGCACTATATAGCCTGTTCAAACCGATGCCGGTCCACAAAAGCGCGCACAGGCGCAGACTGGGCTTGCCGGATGGCGCCGAGCTGCCGGCTCGGCCAGATCCATAGAGGCTGAAGGCTCGATGGCGCAACTTTCAGATGACTGCTTCGCTTTCGGCGGCCCGATGCGATCGCTCGATGATACAGCCGCACTGATTGCTTCACGGCTGACCGTTGTCGACGAGACCGAAACCGTCCAGCTGGCGATTGCCGATGGCCGCGTCCTGGCGAGTGATCTGGTGGCGCCGCTGCCCCTGCCGCCTTTCACCAACTCAGCAGTCGACGGCTATGCACTGCGCGGCGACGACCTGCCGGGAACCGTTGAAAAAGCCTTGCCGGTGAGCGGCAGGATCCAGGCTGGGATGGCGCCGGATCGGCACGCCGCGCCCGGACAAGCCATACGCATCTTCACCGGCGCTCCGCTGCCGGAGGGGGCAGACACGGTCTACATGCAGGAAGATGTTCGTGTCGACGATACCGGCAGGGTCATTCTTCCGCCCGGCCTGAAAAGAGGAGCCAACGTGCGGCCGGCGGGCGAGGACGTCGCAGCAGGCAAGGTGGTCCTGCAGGCCGGCCAGCGCATGCGCCCGCAGGATGTTGCGCTCGCCGCGGCGCTCGGCATGACGCAGATCGATGTGCGGCGCAAAGTTCGCGTCGCGATCTTCTCGACCGGCAACGAGATCGTCGCGCCGGGAAAGGTCCGGGGACCGGCCCAGCTTTTCGATTCGAACCGCTTCATGCTGATGGCCATGCTGGCAAGATTGGGCTGCGAGACCACCGATTTGGGCATTCTGATCGACGACAGCAGGCTGATCGCGGATGTGCTGAGCAAGGCTGCGCCAGGACAGGACCTGATCCTGGCGTCCGGCGGGGTCTCGACCGGGGAGGCCGACTGCGTCAAGGCCGCCGTCGAGAGTGTGGGCACCCTGGTCTTCTGGCGGGTGGCCATAAAACCCGGCCGCCCAGTCGCCATGGGGGTGATCCGGGGAACAGCCTTCATTGGGCTGCCCGGCAATCCGGTGGCGAGCTTCGTCACATTCGCCCATATTGCGCGCGCCGCGATCTTTGCACTGGCCGGCGCACGGCAGCAGCCACCAATTTCGCGGCCGGTGCGGGCCGCCTTCTCCTACCGCAAAAAGCCGGGGCGACGCGAATATGTGCGGGTAAGCCTGCGTGGGACGCAGGATGGCACATATGAAGCCGTCAAATTCCCGCGCGAGGGCGCTGGCATGCTGTCTTCTTTGGTTCAAACGCACGGCCTTGTCGAACTCGGCGAGGAAATAGCCGAGGTCGAGCCGGGCCAGACCGTTCAGTTCCTTGCCTATTCGGACCTGTATTGACGAACGCCGTCGAGCCGGTGGGCATGCAGTATGCCAAATGCGGTGCGACGCCTGGCCGCTCTCAACTGCAGTATACCCTGGGTCGGCGACCGTTGACGACCGGTAAGCGGTCCGCCATGGTGCGCCACCATGACGACGAGACAGCTCGATCTGACGGGATTGAAATGTCCCTTGCCGGCGCTGAAAACCCGCAAGGCGCTCAGCGGCATAAGCCCAGGCGAGCGCCTTGAGGTCCGTTGCACCGATCCGCTGGCAGCCATAGACATTCCCAATCTGATCAACGAAATGGGCGACCGCCTGGAGGCGATGCAACGGCAGGGAGACCACATCGTTTTCTTGATCGAGAAGGCGCAAGCTGCCCCGGTATAGGCCGTGCGACAAATCAGGGCGCAGATCAGTTCTGTCGCGGCGCCCCGGCCATGCTAAAATTGTCAAACCGGCATTTGGTTCAACTTGTCTGCCAAGTCGATTTGTGTGCCAAGTCCTTGATCCAAGGTGCGCCGGGCTGAGGGAGCTCACAACCACATTGGTGGCGGGAGCCGCCTTCCTCAGACGAAGGGTCCGGGAGGAGAGAGGATGACAATGCAGCAACGGCGATCTCCCGATCGCGGACCCAAAGGGCGGGCGCTGGATGATGTTGCCCTGGCCGAGGTCCGGGAACTTCTTGGCCATCGCGAACGGCGCCGGGATCTGTTGATCGAATTCCTGCATCTGATCCAGGACCGCTACGGTTGTCTGTCGGCCGCGCATCTGCGAGCGCTTGCCGAAGACATGCGCCTGTCCCAGGTGGAGGTTTACGAGGTCGCGACCTTCTACGACCATTTCGATATCGTCAGGGAAGGCGAGGCGAGACCCGCGCCGCTGACAATCCGGGTGTGCGAATCGATAAGCTGCATGCTGGCGGGCGCCGAACACCTGATTGGCGAACTGGCCGCCAAGGCCGACCCGAAGACGGTCCGCGTCATGCGTGCGCCCTGCATGGGCCGCTGCGCCACAGCGCCCGCGGCGCGCATTGGCGACCGTGAGGTCGACCAAGCCAGCAGCCATATCCTCATCGATCTGGCTCGCTCGGGCGATACGAAGGTTGTCGTGCCCGATTATGTTGGCCTTGATGCCTATCGGGCCGCTGGCGGCTATCAGCTTTTCCGGAAGGTGAAGGCGGGCGAGATCGGCATTGACGCTATCATCGACACCATGGAGCACGCCGGTCTGCGCGGTCTCGGCGGCGCCGGCTTTCCGGCCGGCAAGAAATGGAGCTTCGTGCGTGGCTATCCAGGGCCGCGGCTGATGTCGATCAATGGCGACGAAGGCGAACCTGGCACTTTCAAGGACCGCATCTATCTTGAAAAGGATCCGCACCGCACTTTCGAAGGCGCGCTGATCGCCGCCCACGCGGTCGAGGCCGAGCGCATCTATTTCTACATGCGCGACGAATATCCGGCCGTGCTCGCCATTTTGCGCGCCGAGATCGCGGCGCTCGAGGCAGCCGGCATCGTCAAGCCCGGTTTCATCGACCTGCGGCGCGGCGCCGGCGCCTATATTTGCGGCGAGGAAAGCGCGATGCTGGAAAGCATCGAGGGCAAGCGCGGCATGCCCCGTCACCGGCCTCCCTATATTGCCGAAGTCGGACTTTTCGGACGCCCGACACTCAACCACAATGTCGAGACGCTGTGGTGGATTCGCGACATCGTCGAGAAGGGACCCGATTGGTTCGCCGCGCAGGGCAAGCCCGGCCATCAGGGAATTCGCTCCTGGTCGGTTTCCGGACATGTGAAGGAGCCGGGCGTCAAGCTGGCCCCGGCCGGCGTCACCGTGCGCGAACTGATCGAGGATTATTGCGGCGGCATGGCAGACGGGCATGAATTCAAGGCCTATCTGCCAGGTGGAGCCTCGGGCGGCATCCTTCCGGCGTCGATGGGCGACATTGAACTCGATTTCGGCGGCGAACTCGCCAAACAGGGCGCCTTTGTCGGCTCACATGCGGTGGTCGTGCTTTCGCAAGCCGACAACATCAGGGATGTGACCCTCAATCTCATGAATTTCTTCAAACATGAGAGTTGCGGGAAATGCACGCCGTGCCGGGAAGGAACCGAAAAGCTGGTAACGCTCTTGAAAGAGAAGGGCGTGCCGAATGAGACGGCGATGCGCGACCTTGAAACAGTGATGCGCGATTCCTCCATCTGCGGTCTCGGCCAGGCGGCGCCAAATCCGGTCAATCACCTTTTGACGCATTTTAGGGATGATCTTTGAAATGGCAGATGGCGTCATATTCACCCTCGACGGCAAAACGGTCACAGCCGCTGACGACGAGACGATCTGGGACGTTGCAAAGCGCGAAGGCACCAGGATCCCGCATCTGTGCCATGTCGACATGCCCGGCTATCGGCCAGACGGCAATTGCCGCGCCTGCATGGTCGATGTCGAGGGCGAACGGGTGCTTGCCGCCTCCTGCATCCGCAAGCCTTCCGCCGGAATGGTGGTGAAGACGAATACCGAACGGGCTACGAAATCGCGCCAGATGGTGTTCGAGCTGCTCGCCAGCAACATGCGGCCGGCGGCCGACGGTCCGGATCAGCAGTCGATGTTCTGGCAGTGGGCTGGTTCGATGGGCATTTCCGGCGCTCGCTACAGCTCTAAATTCGCCACCGATGATGTCCGGCCAGAATTCGACATCACCAATCCCGCCATTGCCGTCAATCTCGACGCCTGCATCACTTGCGGTGCCTGTGTCCGGGCCTGCCGCGAAGTCCAGGTCAACGATGTGCTTGGCATGGCCGAGCGCGGCAATCACTCGCTTCCCGTCTTCGACATGCACGATCCGATGGGCCTGTCGACCTGTGTCACCTGCGGTGAATGCGTGCAGGCCTGCCCGACCGGCGCGCTCTACGAAAAGTCGCTGATGGATAACGCAGGCAAGACCCGGGTCATCCAGGAATTCGACAAGGTCGTCGACACGCTGTGCCCGTTCTGCGGCGTCGGTTGCCAGACCAGCGTTGCGGTCAAGGACAACAGAATAGTCCAGGTCGATGGCCGCAATGGCTATGCCAACGAGAACCGGCTCTGCGTCAAGGGTCGTTTCGGCTTCGATTATGCGATGTCGCCTGAACGGCTGACCAAGCCGCTGATCCGCCGCGACGATGCGCCGAAGTCGGGCGATGCCGATATGCGCGGCGTCGATCCGCTGACCGTGTTTCGCGAGGCTAGCTGGGAAGAGGCGCTCGCGCGCGCCGCCGGCGGGCTGAAGACGATCCTCAGGGATCATGGCGGGCAGGCGCTGGCCGGTTTCGGCTCGGCGAAAGGCTCGAACGAAGAGGCCTATCTGTTCCAAAAACTGGTGCGCCAGGGTTTTGGCACCAACAATGTCGACCATTGCACGCGGCTTTGCCACGCATCCTCGGTGGCGGCGCTGATGGAAGGCGTCGGTTCGGGTGCGGTTTCGGCGCCCTTCAACGACGCGCTGAAGGCCGAATGCATCATCGTCATCGGCGCACGGCCGACCACCAACCATCCGGTCGCCGCGACCTATTTCAAGCAGGCGGCCAAGCGCGGCGCCAAGCTGATCGTCATGGACCCACGCGGCCAGGACCTGATGCGCCATGCCTCGCATTCGCTGCGGTTCAAGGCTGGCAGCGACGTCGCCATGCTGAACGCGCTGATCCACGTCATCGTCGAGGAAAAGCTCTATGACGAGCAGTATATCCAGGCCAACGCTTCCGGATTCGAGGCCCTGAAGGCCAAGGTGAAGGATTTTTCGCCCGAGGCGATGGCCGAGGTCTGCGGCGTCGAGGCCAGCGTGCTGCGCGACGTCGCCCGCACCTACGCGACCGCCGAGCGGTCGATCATCTTTTGGGGCATGGGCATTTCCCAGCACACACACGGAACCGATAATGCGCGCTGCCTTATCGCTCTGGCGCTGATCACCGGACATGTCGGCCGGCCAGGCACAGGCCTGCACCCGCTGCGCGGCCAGAACAACGTGCAGGGCGCATCCGATGCCGGGCTCATCCCGATGTATTTTCCGGACTACAGATCAGTCGAGAATGTCGACATTCGCGGCCAGTACGAGAATTTCTGGGGCCAGACGCTCGACCCGAAACGCGGCCTGACGGTCGTCGAAATCATCGACGCCATCCATGACGGCGAAATCAAGGGCATGTACATACTGGGCGAGAACCCGGCCATGTCCGATCCGGACCAAACCCATGCCCGGCAAGCACTGGCCATGCTCGACCATCTCGTGGTGCAGGACATCTTCCTGACCGAGACAGCCTGGCACGCAGATGTGGTGCTGCCAGCCTCGGCGCATGCCGAAAAGCTCGGCACATACACCAACACCAACCGGCAGGTGCAGATCGGCCGGCCGGCGCTCGACATGCCGGGCGAAGCGCGCCAGGATTGGGAACTGATTGTCGAACTGGCGAGGCGCATCGGTCTGGACTGGAATTACGGCCATGTCTCCGAGGTCTATGCGGAAATGGCTGATGTGATGCCGTCCTTGAAACATATCTCCTGGGACCGCATCGAGCGCGAAGGTTCGGTGATCTATCCGGCCGACGGACCCGACAAGCCCGGCAATGAGATCATCTTCTCGTCCGGATTCCCGACCGCGGACGGACGCGGCCGCATCGTGCCGGCCGATTTGCTGCCGCCTGACGAAGTGCCCGATGAAGAGTTTCCACTGGTGCTCACCACCGGCCGCCTGCTCGAGCATTGGCACACCGGCTCGATGACCCGCCGGGCGGGCGTGCTGGACGCGATCGAACCACAAGGCATCGCTGCGATGAACCCTTATGAGATCAAGCGGCACGGCCTGCGCCGAGGAGAGATGATTGCGGTCGAGACCCGGCGCGGGACGGTAGACGCCATCCTCCGCGCCGACCGGGAGGTCGCCGACGGCATGGTGTTCATGCCGTTCTGCTTCAACGAAAGTCCGGCCAACATGCTCACCAATCCGATGCTGGACCCCTACGGCAAGATCCCGGAGTTCAAATACTGCGCCGCGCGAATTGCGCCGGCGGCGAAGGCCCAAGCTGCCGAATAAACCAGTACCGCGCGCCATCTGTGAACGGTTGCCAGCTGCCGCCCGCCACGGGGTAATCCATGCGCTAACCGGGGTTCTCCAAGCGGTTTGTTTTGCGCCACTCCTCGTACTCCCCGCGGGCATCGTCATGCAGCGGATAGTAGCGTTGCAACGGCCCGCCCTCCATCAGCTTCACTCGCGAGAACTCCTCCCAATCGTGATGCTTCTGTGATTCTTCGATTACCGCCGGGGCCATTGCGACGGGAAGCACCACCACCCCGTCGTCGTCGGCGACGATGATGTCACCGGGGATCACCGTGACACCGCCGCAGGCAATCGGAACGTTGACGGCATTGGGATAAATGCTGGTCTGCACATGATAGTTCGGCGTCCAGCCGCGCAGCCATAGAGGCAGATCGAGCTTTTCAACATTGGGCCGGTCACGCATGCATCCATCGATGACGATGCCGGCGCCGCCCCTGCCTTTGAAATACGTCGACATCATATCGCCGAAGACGCCCGAGCTCATGTCGCCGCGCGCGTCGACCACGACCACATCGCCCGCCTGTGCGTGATAAAGCACGTGCCGATGCAGCTGCGTCTCCGGATCGGCATATTCTCCCTCGGTGAACAGGTCCGGCCGCTGTGGCATGAACTGCAGCGTCAGCGCCGGCCCGACGATCGACTTGCCGTGGTTCTGCGCCACCGGTCCGACCATGTGCGGATTGCGAAAACCCATGTGGCCAAGCGTGCCGGCAACCGTCGCGGCGCCGATCCCCCTCAGCGCGTCGATCAGGTCTTTTGGCGGCCGCGTGATGTCGGGAGCATGTGTCATGGTGGACTCCGGTTGAAAGGCAACTACCAGTTCGTAACAGAACCGTCGCGGCGCTTAAGGTGAGGCGCTTCCCAAAAACGAAAGCTCGCCGCCTGGATCGCCTCCTCGTTGACCTCGACGCCGAGCCCCGGCAGATCGCCGACCGGATAGTCGGTCCCGTCAAGCCGTGGTTGCACGGGGAAGAAGTCGGAATTGTCGAAGCCCAGCTTTGTTTCGGGTTCCCTGGTCTCGAGCCACGCGAAGTTGGGTACCGCGGCAGCGAGATGCACGGTCGCGGCCGTGCATACCGGACCAAGGGGATTGTGCGGCATCAGGTCCACATAGTGCGCCTCGCTCCAGCCAGCGACTTTCATCGCCTCGGTAAGCCCGCCGACATTGCAAACATCGAGCCGGTTGAACTGATGAATGCCGCGCTCGATGTAGGGCAGGAACTGCCACTTGCTGGAAAACTCCTCGCCGATGGCAAAGGGGATGTCGGTCATCGTACGCAGCGATTCGTAGGCACCCGGTGTCTCGTCCCGTATCGGCTCCTCGAGGAAATCAAGCACGCCGCGGCCGAGCTTGTTGCAGAAGCTCGCCGCCTCGGCCACCGACAGCCGATGATGATAGTCGATGCCGAGGACGACGTCATCGCCCAGCGCCTCGCGCGCCCTGTTGAGGATACTGGCGGTAGCGCCGATCGACTCGCGCGGCTCGAAGATGTCCCTGCTGTTTTGCCCGGCGGGGAAGAAGCGGATCGCCTGCCACCCCTGTGCGCGCAGCTCGCGGGCTCGTTCGATGGCAGCGTCACCTTCGGCCTCGTCTCCGGTCGAGGCGAAGGTGGGGATGCGGTGGCGCTGCTTGCCGCCTAGCAGCTCGTAGACCGGCACTCCCAGCGCCTTGCCCTTGATGTCGTGAAGGGCGATGTCGATGGCGGAAATCGCCGCCTGCAGAACACGTCCGCCTTCGAAGTACTGGCTGCGATAAAGCTCCTGCCAGATCCGGCCGATCTGCATTGGGTCGCGGCCGATGAGAAACTCGCGATAGTGCTCGACCGCGCCGGCCACCGCCTTCTCGCGACCACTCAAGCCGCTCTCGCCCCAGCCGGAGATGCCCTGGTCGGTCTCGACCTTGACGAGCATCTGGTTGCGCGTTCCTACCCACACTGGATAGGGCTTGATCGCGGTGATCTTAAGCTTCTCAGTCATCCACGCCCACGTTCCAAACGCATCCCCCTGTTTCAGTTGGCGCCCTGTTTCAGTTGGCGCCCTGTCTCAGTCGGCCTTGAGGGCCATTTCGGTTTCGCCGTCGAACAGATGCATCCGCTCCTGGTCGAACTCGAGCCAGATCTGTTCATCGGGGGCGACGGCAATGTTCGGCGGCACGCTGACGTTGACGATGGCGCCGGACAGGAACGCCTGCACGAAGGTGACGTCCCCGGTCGGCTCCACCGTGTAAGCCTTGGCCGGAATGGCACCGGGGACCGCGCTGTTGCGCAGCTTGATCGTCGAGTGACGTGCGCCGAGCACGACTTTCCTGGTCGTTGCCCTTGCGACCTTCCGGGCGTTGCGCGGCGAGAGCTCGAAGCTCCAGCCCTCCGCGCTGGTCAACACAGAGTTGCCGTTTGCCGTCGATGCCTGCAGCGGAATAAGGCTCATCGCCGGACTGCCTATGAAGCTGGCGACGAACATGTTGACCGGATGGGCAAAGACCTGCGCCGGTGAATCATATTGCTGCAGGTAGCCGCCGTTCATCACCGCCATCTTGTCGGCCATGGTCACGGCTTCGAGCTGGTCGTGCGTCACATAGATGATCGTCGCCTTGAGGTCCTGGTGGAAGCGCTTGATCTCAGACCGCATCTGCACGCGCAGTTTGGCGTCGAGGTTAGAGAGCGGCTCGTCCATCAGGAACACGGCAGGGTCGCGGACAAGCGCACGGCCCAGGGCCACCCGCTGCTGCTGCCCGCCCGAAAGTTCGCGCGGCTTGCGCTCGAGCAGGTGCGTCATGTCGAGCACTCGCGCCGCTTCCTTGACCTTCTTGTCGATCTCGTCCCTGGGCAGTTTGCGCATCTGCAGCGGGAACGCCAGGTTCTTGTAAACCGATTTCTGCGGATAGAGCGCGTAGTTCTGGAACACCATGGCGATGTCCCGGTCCTTGGGGTCGAGGTCGTTGACCACCCGGTCGCCGATGACGATGTCGCCCGATGTCATCGGGATCAGCCCCGCGACGAGATTGAGCGTGGTTGTCTTGCCGCAGCCTGAAGGGCCGACGAGCGCAACGAACTCGCCGTCATTGACCGTCAGCGACACGTCGTTGACAGCCTTGAAGCTGCCATAGGACTTGACGAGATCTTTGAGGACCACGTGGGCCATCGGCAACTCCCTAGTGCTTGACCGCGCCTTCTGTAAGGGCGCGTACGAAGTATCGTTGCAGGACGAGGAACAGCACGACGACGGGCACGCTCATCATGAAACTGGCCGCCATCAGGCCCGGAAAGTCCGTCGTATTTTCCGAGAAGAAGCGCTGGATGCCGACGGGCAGTGTCAACTGGTCGTTCTTGGTGAGGAAGGTGTAGGCGTAGATGTACTCGTTCCACGCGCCGATGAACGAATAGATCGCGGTGGCGATGATCCCCGGCGTCGAGAGCGGCATCACAATCAAGATGAAGGCCTGGAACCGCGTTGCTCCATCGATGCGCGCCGCCTGCTCGAGCTGCACCGGAATGTTGTCGTAAAAGCCCTTGAGCAACCAGATCGCCAGCGGCAGGCCGAAGGTGAGATAGGTGAGAATCAGCGAGCCATGCGTATTCATCAACCCGAGCAGGCGCATCAGGATGAACAGCGGCACGAGAAAGATCACCGCCGGGAACATGTTGCGCAGCAGCACGGCAAAGAACAGGAAGTTCCGGCCGGGGAAACTGAAGCGCGAAAACGCGTAGGCCGCAGGGACGGCGACGATCACCGAGAGGATTGTCGTGACGGTCGACACGAAAAGGCTGTTCCAGAAGAAGCGGAGGAAGTCCTGGCCGACGCTGTTCTGGGGATCGAGCAGCTTCTCGTAGCTGGCGAGGGTAGGTTCGTCCGGCCACCATTGCGGCGGGAATTGCAACGCCGCGAACCCGGACTTGATCGAGGTGATCAGCATCCAGATCATCGGCACCGCGGTGTAAAGCAGCATGAACGCGAGGAAGATGCGCCCGGTCCACCGCCATCCGTCGACGCGCATCCGGCGACGGCTCAGGGCTCGCGGGGCGGTCTCGGCAGTCGTGCTCATGCGTTCCCCTCTTGCCGCTCGTTGCCGCTTAGCGCACGGACGTAGAAGTAGCCGAGCGTCATCAGGGTGAGGAACAGGAGCACCGAATAGGCAGATGCCACGCCCCAGCGCTGCCGGCCGAAGGCGAGCTCATAAATGTGGGTGATCCAGATATGCGATGCGTTGGACGGCCCGCCGCCGGTCATGATCCAGGGGATGATGAAGGAATTGAAGTTGGCCACCGCGAGCAGCAGGATCGTCACCGTCGAGACGTTGCGCAAGTGCGGGAAGGTAACGTGCCAGAAGCGCTGCCAGGCGCTGGCACCGTCGACCTGCGCGGCGCGCAGCAACTGCTCGGGCACGGTCTGCAGGCCGGCCATCATCATGATCATGGCAAACGGAAACTCGCGCCAGATATTGACGACGATCAGGGAAGGCAGAACCGTGTTGACGCTGTCGATGAAATTCGGCGGTCGCTCGGCCAATCCGAGGCCGACCAGCACCGCACCGATGATCCCGAAGTCCGAATGATAGATCCACTTCCAGATATAGGAGGCGGCGACCGCGCTGATGACCCAGGGAATGATCAGGATTGCGCGCAGAACACCGCGACCGACAAACTCGCGATGGAGCGCCAGCGCGGTGGCAAACCCCAGGACAAAGGCAATCAAAGTCGAGCCCAGCGTCCAGATCAGAGTGTTCCAGGTGACTCTCCAGAACACCTCGCTGGTGAGGATGGTCGTGTAGTTGTCGACGCCGATGAAGGTCTTGTCGCGAAGCTGCAGGCCAGGCGGCGTCTTGAAGAACGACAGCTCGATTGTGTAGTAGATCGGATAGGCGATGACGATCAGCATCACGACGATCGCAGGCAGCACGTACGCGTAGTCGGCGCGATGCTCCCAGATCTGGCGTAACGCGCCGGACCTGCCGGATTGCAATCTTCGGCGAGCCTCGGCCTTGCCGGTCACGATCGTCACTTTGGCGCGCCCTTATTTCTTCTGAACGAACCGGCTGCACTATCGGTGCAGCCGGTCAGGCCTGGACTAGAGCCCGCCCATCAGGTCTCTTACCCTCTTGGCCGCGTCGTCGGCTGCCTCGTCGACGGTCATCGCTCCGGTCAGGGCATTCTGCAGCATGTCCGGGACGATGATGTTCATGATCTCCGGGGCCTGCGGCAGCGCTGGGAACGGGATGCCGTATGGCAGCATCGAGGTCGTCACATCGAGGAACTTGATGTTGTCCAGACGTTCCTTCATCCATTTGGTCTTGAAGCCGTTAAGGTTGCCCGGGTTCGAGCCGGCATAGGCCATCTTCAGCGACCATTCAGGGCTCGTCCACATGCAGATGATAGCCTTTGCGGCCGGCTCGTCGACCTTGCCGCCCTCGACATATTCGGGCTTCAGGATGTGAATGTTCGAGCCGCCGAACACGACTGCGCGCTTGCCGTCGGGGCCAGTGGGAATCAGGCCGTAGCGCATGTTGTCGATGACGGTCTGCGCCTTGTCCTTGTCGGCGCCCGTCGCCTTCTTCTGCAGGTCGAGCATGACGTCGTAGTCGGACGGATGCGAGATCATCATGCCGAGCTGGCCGGCGAGGAACAGGGGCTGGTTATCGGCCTGCTGGTTGGTGAGTGCGGAGACCGGAACCGACTTGTCGCGAACATACATGTCATACGAGGCTTGCAGGGCGGCCTTGCTCTGCGGGCTATCGAGCTGGACATCCTCATAGGTCGGGTTCGCGGTGGCTTCGTCGAAGACGCCGCCGCCATGAGCCCACAGCTGCGGCATGAAGCGATACGGCGTATTGCCGGCATTCTTGCGAGCCACGAGGCCGTAACCGGCAATGCCGAGCTTGTCGTGGATCTGCTTGGAATATTTGACGACGTCGTCCCAGGTTGCCGGAGCCTTGTCCGGATCGAGGCCCGCACGCTTGAAGATGTCGGCGTTCCAGATGAACGCCATCGTCTCGTTGTTGGTTGGAATGCCGTAGGTCACTCCCTCCCAGGTCACAGCCTTCATGGCGCCGGGCCAGAAGTCCTCGGTGGAATACCCGACATCCTCGGGTTTGAGCGGCTCCAGATAGCCTTTTGAGGCGAACTCGGTACCACCCAGGATTTGCAGGCGGACCGCCATCGGCGCGGCGTTGCCGAGGAGCGCCGTGCGGAACTTGTCCAGAAGGTCGTTATAGGTGAGGGCTTGTTCCTCGAGCTGGATGTTCGGATAGGTCTTGCGGAAGGTCTCGAAGAAATCCTTGTAGTACTGGCGCAAAAGGTCGGGGTCGCCCTCGAACACGCCCTGATACCAGAAAGTCAGTCGCCCCTTGTAGTCGAGCGGGGTGACCTTGGCGCAATCGGCCGCGGTGTCAAAATCCTCTGTGCCCGCAATGGAGCGCACATATTCCGGCGACCACTTGCTGAGGTCGACGGGCGCTCCGAGCGCCGATGTCGACATCAGCGATGCCATCAAAGCAGTGGCGACAGTGCCGCGCAGGACCGCACTGCCGAGCGTAATCCTCGTCATAGGTATCCTCCCTGGTTCTCCATGCCGCCGTGCGCCGAGGCAAAGCGGTCTAGCTCGTTCGACCGCGGGACGCTTTCTGTTCTGTGTATCCCTTCGATCATTTTGTACGTTTTCAGATCGTGGATTGCCTGTCAACGCGCTGGATCGTACATTGTTTGTGAAAACCGTGTGTGATATCGGGCAGGGTATGTGTTGATCAGGGGAGCCGGTCTTGGCCGAAATAGATGACTTTAAAGCCATGCCGCCGGTGGAGACTGACCCCATGGCCTCCAGCGAGGGCGCCTCGCTTTATGAACTGATCAGGGAAGACATCATCGAGGGACGGCTCGCCGCCAACGAACGGCTTGTGGTCACCGATCTCGCCCGGCGTCACGGCACCTCGACCAACCCGGTGCGCGAGGCCCTGCAGCTCTTGCGCGGGGAGGGCTTTGTCACCTTTCTCCCCAACCGCGGGGCGCGCGTGCGACCCATAGATCAGGATTTTGTCCGGGATATCTATGAAATCGGTGTTCTGATCGAGCCGGCCCTGACGCGATGGTTTGTGAACATGGCGACCGGCGAGGACATCGCCGAACTCGAACGTCTCCAGGGGCTGATTGAAGAGAACAACTTTGCCGACACATTCAGGCACAGCGAACTGGATACCGCTTTCCACACCGTGATGTACCAGCGGCACTACAACCGCCATGCCGCTGAACTTTGGTGGAAGCATCGCGAAGTGCTGCGAGCCGTGAGCCGGCGTTTCAATTTCACGCTGGCGCGTCGTGCCGCGATCATTCGCGAGCACCGCGAACTCATCGCGCACGTGAAAGCGGGAGAAGCCGACAAGGCGGCCGAACTCGTTTCCCGCCATGTCGAGGGTTCCGGCCGGCATATCCTCGAACAGATGCGTGCGCGCAACGCCGCTCGGGCCGGATAGGAACGAAGGTCCAGTCTCGAACACCGTTAGCCCTAAGCATTTCAGATAAAGGGATTGAGATGAAAATCACGAGCATTCGGCCGTGGCTGATCAAGTCCGATGCTTCTTATTGGGGAGAGTTCCTGTTCGTCGAAGTGACGACCGACGAGGGGGTGAGTGGCTGGGGAGAGATCACCACCACGACAAGGCTCGCCAACCGCGCTCTCTGCACGATCCTGCGGCAGATCGGAGTCGCCGTGACAGGCGAGGATCCAGCGCGTATCGAGCATCTCTGGCACAAGATTTTTCGCAGCTTCACCTATATGGGCAGCCGCGGCGCCGCCGTCGAATGCGTGAGCGCCATCGATATAGCCCTCTGGGACATCCGCGGCAAAGTCCTCGGCAAGCCGGTTTACGAGCTGCTGGGCGGACCGGTACGCGATGAAATCGCGCTCTACACCCATCCCAACCAGGCCAAATTCACCAGCAAGGAGGCGGTGGTCCGCGAAATTCTGGACATCGTCGAGTCCGGACACACTGCGCTCAAGTTCGATCCTTTCCCCCACCAGGGCCACAGCGCCGATGGCCTGCCCCGCGAACAGCGGGACGGCTACCTCGATGGCAGCATGACCCGCAAGGACGAGCGCGAAGCCGCCGAACTCACGGCTCTGATCCGCGAAACGGCGGGGCCTGACGTCGACGTTCTCATCGATGCGCATGGCCGCTTCGACGTTCCCACCGCCATTCGCCTCTGTCGGAGCCTTGAGGATGCCGGCCAGATCGACTGGTTCGAGGAGCCTTGCCCGCCCGAGAGCCTGAACGCCCTCAAGCAGGTGCGTGAGAAGGTCAGTGCTGCCATCTCGTGGGGCGAGCGCGGCCACACGAAGTGGGATTTCGTGCCGGTACTCGAGAACAGGCTCGCTGACTACATCATGCCTGATATCACCTGGACTGGCGGCATTACCGAGCTCAAGAAGATTTCTGCCCTATGCGAAGCCTACTACATCCCGGTCTCGCCACATGACGCCGCGGGACCGATCAACGTGGTTGCGGGAGCACAGGTGATGATGACCGTTCCTAACTTCTACAGGCTCGAAACGTCGGAGTGGAACCTGGGCAAATACGATCATCTCATCGACAGACCGCTCGACGTCTCGAACGGCAGCCTCAAGCTGACGTCGAAGCCTGGTCTCGGTATCGAGATGGACCGTGACTATCTGCAGGCCCACGAGATCGAGCTGGGCTAGCAACGCTCCAAGCCGGCCCGGCGTGCGGGCGGCAAGCCCCATCCACCAGAACGAGGACAAGTCATGGCAAAGACGGCCGCCGAGGCGCTCAATCGGGTGAACGCAAACTCCAAGCCGTCCGAGCTTCGCATCACCGACATGCGGGTAGCTGAAATCGTCGGCGCGCCGTTCACCTCGACCCTGCTCAAGATTTACACCAACCAGGGCATCGTCGGACTTGGCGAGGTGCGCGACGGCGCCAGCGCCACCTACGCGCTGATGCTGAAGAGCCGGCTGCTTGGCGAGAACCCTTGCAACATCGACCGCCTGTTTCGCCGGATCAAACAGTTCGGCGGACACGGCCGGCAAGGCGGCGGCGTCTCGGCGGTCGAAATCGCGTTGTGGGATCTCGCCGGCAAGGCCTATGGCGTGCCCATCTACCAGATGCTCGGCGGCCGGTTTCGCGAGAAGGTGCGCCTCTATTGCGATACCGACGCCACTGTGCCGGCCGAGACCGGCAAGCGCCTCAAGCAGCGCATGGCGCTCGGCTTCACGTTCCTCAAGATGGATCTGGGGCTGATGCAGATCGCCGATGTCCCCGGTGCGGTCGTGTCTCCTGCCGGCTCACTTGATGGGTATCGCGTCCAGCCCGGCCGCGGCCAGGTCAAGTCCCTTGAAGAGCGGCGCGCCCGCAACGCCGCCTACGATTTGCACAACGTCCCCCACCCATTTACCGGCCTCCACTTTTCCGACAAGGGCCTCGACTTGCTTGAGCAGTACATTGCCGAGGTTCGCGAAATTATCGGCATGGATATTCCGCTCGCCATCGACCACGTCGGCCACATCTCGCTGCAGAACGGTATTCGCCTCGCCAGGCGGATTGAAAAATATGTGCCGGCCTGGCTCGAGGATGTGATCCCATGGCAGTACACCGAGCACTACCGACAACTGCAGGACGCCACCACGGTGCCGATCTGCACCGGCGAGGACATCTACCTCAAGGAGGGCTTCGAGCCTCTGCTCAAGAGCGGCGGCCTCTCCATTATCCACCCGGACCTGCTCACCAGCGGGGGCGTCCTCGAGACCAAGAAGATTGGCGACATGGCGCAGGACCACGGCGTCGCAATGGCCATCCATATGGCGGAAAGTCCAATCGCAGCAATGGCCGCGGCACATGTCGCGACCGCGACCGAAAACTTCATGGCACTCGAATACCACTCTGCCGATGTCGACTGGTGGGACGATATCGTCACCGGCGTTGCCAGACCGCTCGTGAAGGACGGCTTTATCACTGTTCCCGACAAGCCGGGCCTGGGGATTGACGACGTCGTCGACGAGGTGATCTCGCAGCATCTGCAGCCGGGTGTCACCGGCATCTGGCAGCCCACGGATCACTGGGACGACGAATATTCCTGGGATCGCACCTGGAGCTGAGGCGGAAAGAACCCGAGATGAAGATCACCGACCTCCGCTGTGCCGTTATCGGCAAGCACCCCATCGTTCGCGTCGTTACCGACGAGGGCCTCCATGGCCTGGGTGAGGTCGAGTACACCAAGCCCTACCTCAAGCCCTGGGTCCTGCATTTTCGCGAGGCGCTGATCGGCGAGGACCCGACCGACGTCGAGCGGGTGATGCTGAAGATCCGCCAACGCGGCTCTTTCAAGCCCTATGGCGCAGCGGTAAGCGCTATCGAGCATGCGCTGTGGGACATTGCCGGCAAGGCCGCAGGCGTGCCGGCCTACAAACTGCTCGGCGGCAAGGTGCGCGACCAGGTGCGCGTCTACAACGGCTCGATCCGCAGGAAACGCACGGGCGACCGGCCGGAGGATTACGCCGCTGACGTCAAATGGATGATGGAGCAGCCGCAGAACTTCTTCATGATCAAGCAGGGAATCTCGTTCCACTCCAACATGAAGGACACCATCGACGGCTTCCATTACGGCGTGACGCAGAAGCAGGCCGGCTATCACGGTGCCATGGATCAGGGTGTGATCAGCGAGCGTGGTTTCAATCACATGCTCGACTGCGTGATCGCGATGAAGGAAGTGCTGGGCGACAAGGTAAGCCTGGCGCTCGACTGCGGCCCGGGCTGGATGCTGCCCGATGCGATCAAGTTCGCTCGCGCGGTCGAAAAATACAATTTGATGTGGCTGGAGGACATGCTTACTGGCGACTATGTGCCGTGGGTCAATCCGCAGGCCTATCGGGAGCTGACCACCTCCACCTCGACGCCAATCCATACCGGCGAGCAGATTTACCTCAGGCACAATTTCAAGGAGCTGATCGAGACGCAGGCGGTGCGCGTCATCGGCCCCGATCCTGCCGATATTGGCGGCATTGCCGAGCTCAAATGGGTCGCCGAGCACGCCCATATGCATTCGATCCTGATGGCGCCGCACGGCACGGCGAACGGCCTGCTTGGCCTCGGCGCGTTGATCAATGTCTGCGCCACCTTGCCCGCCAACTACATCGCCTTCGAATATCCGAGCGCCTCCGACCCCTGGTGGGAGGATCTCGTAATCGGCCTGCCGTCGCAGATCGTGACGGACAGCATGGTGGATCTGCTGGAAGCGCCGGGGCTGGGCCTCGATATCGACGCCGAAGCAGCCAAGAAGTATCTCAGGCAAGAGGATGCGGGCTTCTTCGACTGAACCATCCCTGGATGCCAGCATCGGTCAGGCTTTGCAGACCCGGCCGGATGCTGTTTCCCTAAGGATTGCGATGATCGTTCATTTGATAGACGGCACATACGAACTGTTTCGCCACTTCTATGGCCAACGCCGGTTCAACAATGGCCAGGACAAGCCGTTTGGCGCCGTCGTCGGCGTGCTGAATACAGTGCTGGAGATGATCGAGAACGGCGCCACACATGTTGGGGTGGCCACCGATCATGTAATCGAATCGTTCAGAAATCAGCTCTGGCCCGGCTACAAGACCGGGGATGGCATCGAGCCGGCATTGCTCGCCCAGTTCCACCCCCTCGAGGACGCCCTGGCGGCGATGGGAGTGGCGGTCTGGCCGATGATCGAGCTGGAAGCCGACGACGCGCTGGCATCCGCGGCACACAGCGCGGCCGCCGATGAGGGCGTGCAGAAGGTGTGCATCTGGACGCCGGACAAGGATCTCGCGCAGTGTGTGCGCGGCGAGCATGTCGTCCAGGTAGACCGCAGGACCCAGAAAATTCGCGATGCCGCCGGCGTACGCGAGAAGTTCGGAGTTGAGCCGGCCCTGATTCCAGATTTCCTCGCGCTCGTGGGTGATGCCGCCGATGGCTATCCGGGTCTCGAAGGCATCGGCCTGGTCTCGGCCGCCCGGCTGCTTGGCCGCTACGGCCCGCTT
Source organism: Mesorhizobium sp. WSM4810 (assembly GCF_055811235.1). Lineage (NCBI taxonomy): Bacteria > Pseudomonadati > Pseudomonadota > Alphaproteobacteria > Hyphomicrobiales > Phyllobacteriaceae > Mesorhizobium > Mesorhizobium sp. WSM4810. The sequence goes on from NZ_JBVVQV010000001.1 coordinate 341,516, forward strand.
GAAAGCTTTCCGCCTGAAGCCCTCGGCAAGCGGAGAGAGCTCGCGCTTTTGTTCAAAAATCTCGCGACGCTGCGCACCGACGCTCGGCTGTTCGATAATATCGAGGAACTTCGCTGGCACGGCCCGACCAAAGCGTTCGAGAGGTGCGTGATCCAGCTGAATGACGCCCGGCTCCTCACCCGTGCGCTCAAGGCTTGGCGTTGCTGACCGCGGGAGGCGAGGTCTGGAAGCGGCCTTTGAAGGCCAGCCTCGAGTCCCCAATCGAACAGGGGCACTGTGCTCGCGGCAAGAGTCCGGATGAAGAACTAAGCGTTGTTCAGCGCGAAACCAACGCTTTGCCCTACAAGAACGGGCGCATGAGATGCCGCCGCCAGGACCGGTCGCCGCGTCCGACGAGCGGATCGAGATAGGCCGTCCGGTTCGCAAGCGGAAGATCGGGCCGAACGGGCGAGACGAGTTGCGCCAGGCGCGCGATGCGCTCGGCTGTGCTCGGATGGGTCGGGAACCAGAGCGTCGGCCCATTGCCGAATCCAATCAGACAGTTCGGCATGATCACCGAATTAACCACATTCGAAGAAGGCGAGGGTCGGTTGGGTTCGTCACCGATCCGTCTCGCGTAACATGTTACCGTTGGAATTGGGGCATCCGCAGCACGTCCAGCGCAAAGGCAAGGAAGAGACAGGATGCCGACCTTAAGCAATGGCAGTGAACTCATCGTATGGAACGAACCAGAGAATCCCAATCCGAGTCCTGACTCGGTCCTTTTCAGCATTACGGAAACAGACGGCGACGTAATCGGACCGATAGGCGCAAAGCCGGATTTTCCTTTCGGTGGGGTCGAACTGGCTTCGGTCGATGTCTTCGATGGCTTCTTCACCATCACCAGCTTCACCCACGAGGGCAGGACCGAAACCTGGACGACGGTGGAAACGCAGGTCTTCGACAACGAAGGCAATTTTCTCCGCACCGTGTCCGACCAGGCGGCCTTCCAGTCGGTCCGGATCGTCTCGATCAGCGCCGACAGCCCCGACGACCTCACGGTGACATGGATCGGGGCGAACGAATATTTCGGCGGCGAAAACACCCAATACGGTCAGCACCAGATCATCTTGAAAGGGGGCGTGCTTCAGTCCGACACCTTCGTTAATCATTCGCCCACCGTTGCCGACCTGGACTTGTCGATTTCGCAGGCGCAATCTCTCGACGACGTCAAGTTCAGCGCGACAGATGCCGACTACGATCTCTTGAACTTTATCGTCTTGGACGGGCCGGACAGCGGCACCCTGGAGCAGGAGACGCGTTTCGACGGTAACTACTACCCGTTTCACCAGGGTCATTATGGCACTAGCCTGCACTATCATGCGGATTTTCTGAGCGGAAACCTGTTCGACTACACTCCGCAGGCCGGCTTCATCGGCACCGACAGCTTTACGGTTTACGCTACGGACGGCCAAGGCAACAGCAATGTGGCGACGGTTACGATCACCGTCACTCCGCCGGCCGAATCCATTACCCTGACCGACGCCAAAAACATCGCGAGCTACGCAAGCCATGATCATGCCGTGCTCGTCGCCGCGCTGGGCGGGGACGACCGCATCAGCGGCACCGCGTTCAACGATACGCTCGACGGCGGTGCCGGCCATGACCAGCTGTTCGGCGGCGCGGGCGCGGACGACATCGTTGGAGGCGCGGGCACCGATTGGCTGAAGGGCGGCGCTGGCGATGACGAGATCAGCGGTGGTGAGGGCGCAGACGGCGTCCGCGGTGACACCGGCGACGACGTCCTCGACGGCGGCGCCGGCTCCGACGACATGCGCGGTGGTGCTGGCGACGACATCCTCAATGGCGGCGCCGGCCGCGACCGGCTGGCCGGCGAGGGGGGCAGGGATGTCTTCGTGTTCGACGCACTTGGGCCGGCGAACTACGACAGGATAGAAGACTTCAATGCGCTCGACGATGTGTTCTGCCTGGACAGCTCCGCATTCGTCGGGCTGTCGGCCGGCTCGCTTTCCGCTGCGGTTTTCGTCGTCGGAAAGCACGCCATCGATGACAACGACCACATCATTTACGACAAGGAGACCGGCGATCTGCTGTTCGATGTGGACGGAGCAGGAGGCGCGGCGACTGTCAAGTTTGCCGCCGTGGACCCGAGCACATTCCTCACAGTGGACGACTTCTTCGTGTTATAGGCGCGCATGGTGGGCGCAGCCACATAGACCGGGCGTGATCGCGCCCATATGCAGGATTTCCTCCCCGATTGCGCAGTAAGGGGCGTCAGGGCTCATCCGAGCCCTTGATGACCCGACTGGCTGGTGTCTGCAACGGTGAGGCATGATTTCGACGAACGCGGCTATCTTTTCATCCGCATTGAAAAACCTTGCATTTGACGGATGCAGTGGTGCCACGCGGCAATCCATCGTCGTGAGCCAGCCGATGCTATTGTGCTAGTTTCGCCGCACTGCGGGTGGCTATATCATCCAGGACAGCATGAAGAAGCGTTCCGACTTCCTGTTCGGCCAGCCCGGGTGCAATTCCTGATTCGGCTAATTGAACGAGAATTGCCTTGGCGGTGTTGCGCCAGAAGGCGTTCGCGTCCTCCCCGTTCTTGGACTCCAGGACCAGGGCGATCCCTTCGACCAATTTCCGCCGCCGATGCAGCGGAAATGCGCTTATGTTTGAATCGCACATCGATCACCTCACCTCTTCAGTCGCGCGAATAAGCATTGGCGGGTTAGAAAATTTGGTTAACAGCGCTCTTTTTGACGGTGGTCAGCCATGGAACAAAGCGTCCGCTGGGCTCGATGGTCGGTGCCGCGAATAGCGGCTGGACGCAGCGGCATGGCGAGTTGGAGTCCCTGTTGAAGTATTACGGCCTAGGCCTGACGGCGCAGGAGTCCGGCATGAGTGCCAGCATGCGGCTCAGCTGGCGGCCGATCGACGCCTGAGGCTTAGCGGATCGGCGTCTCGCCGCGAAACAGCGGCTGGTGCGCCCGCATCAAGGCGGTAATCCGGTCGGCGACTTTTCGGACCGGCGGCGCGTGACGTTCCTCGTGATGGGTGACAATCCATTGGTCGGTTTCGAGTTCGGGGATAGGCTGAGCGACGCGAACCAGCCGCGGATCGCTGTCACCGACGAAGCACGGGAAGATCGAAAGGCCGGCGCCGGCAGCCACCAGTTCGCGCACCGAATGGGTGTTGTTGCCGCGCACGGCGATGCGGTCGCCGTGATGGGCTTGCAGCCAGCGCGCCGAGGCAATGTTTGCCGCTTCGCCGGTGACGCCGACGAACAACCCGGCGGCGATGCCGTTGATCATGCGGCGTCCGGAATAAATGGCGTAGGCGACCTTGCCGCTCTGACGGCCGGCCAGCCACTGCTCGGTCGGTCGCTCGCCGCGGATGCCGATGTCGGCGGCACGGCGGCCGATGTCGACACAGTCGGTGGTGGTGACGAGCTCCACCCTTATGCCGTCATCGACCGTCCAGATATCGCCGATATGGGCGGAAACGAAGGCTGAGGTCCATGGCCCGGCCGAGACGCGGACAATGCGGTCGGGCAGGTTTCCCTCGCGCCAGCGGGTCAGCGACTGCATTGCTGCCTCGACGTCTTCGGCGCGCCGCAGCAGTTCTTCACCGACCGGGGTCAGCCGGTAGCCTGTCTGCTGGCGCACGAACAGCGGTTCGCCGATCTGCTTTTCGAGCGCGGTGACGCGTCGTCCAAGGGTGGCTGCGCTGAGGCGCGTGGGTCCCGTCGCTGCGCTCAAGCCACCCAGCCGCGCAACGTCGAGAAACAACCTCAGATCGTCCCAGTCGATATCCATTTTGCAGAAATGAAAAACTCCTTGCGAGCGTGGCTGTAGCGCGAAGCGGGCATCACGCGCAAGTATGCAGGCATTGAAGGCGTTGGACAATCCTGCCTGGAGCGACAGTGACAAGCGCCTCGGCTGGCCAAGAAGTCAGCGAATCCTTGCGAAACGCGCATGCGCTTCGCGTAGATGCTTTGCGTTTTCGACCAACCCAGGCGCGCGGGCTTTCTGCGCGCCAAAGGAGACGATCATGTTCGACAAACTTCGACACCGTTTCGCCCGCTGGCTTGCCTATCGCCAGACGCTTGCGAGCTTGAGGCAGGCCCCAGACAGCACACTGGCGGATGCTGGCATTTCTCGCGAAGAGATCCGCGAGCATGCCCGCCACGCCAGCCTGCGTCGTTGAGGAGGCGGGGCATGCAGATGATGACGCCCCAGACGGGGTAAGCCGACTTCTAACTCACAGCGATGCGCACGCCGGTGTCATCGAAAAGATGCAGATGGCTGGTATCGAACTTCAGATCCACCGTGTCGCCAGAAGCCACCGGATATTGTCCGGCGACAACCGCCAGCATGGTCTGGCCGCCGCTTGTCCTGGTGTGGACGATTGTCTCGGAGCCGAGGGCTTCCACCAGCGCGACGCGGGCCGCAACGTCTCCCTTGCCGGCACCGGCGAGGCTGATGTGATGTGGCCGCAGCCCGAGCGTCACGTCGCCATTGGCCGCGCTGACGTTCCCGTCGATCTCGAATCCGGCTGAACCGTCCAACGTGAGACTTGATCGGCCAGCGCCCCCGGGTGCCACCTTTACCGGCAGGAAGTTCATACGCGGTGCACCGATGAAACCGGCGACGAACAGATTGGCCGGATGGTTGTAGAGCTCGAGCGGCGTGCCAATCTGCTCGATGCGGCCGGCGCGCAGCACGACGATGCGGTCGGCAAGCGTCATCGCCTCGATCTGGTCGTGCGTGACATAGACCATCGTCGCCGACAGCCGCTCGTGCAGCGCGGCCAGTTCGGCGCGTGTCGAGATGCGCAGCTCGGCGTCGAGATTGGACAGCGGCTCGTCAAGCAGGAAAGCGGTTGGATTGCGCACGATGGCGCGGCCGATCGCGACGCGCTGGCGCTGGCCGCCGGAGAGCTGGCCGGGGCGCCGGTCGAGATACGGCGCGATTTCCAGCATCCGCGCGGCTTCGGCGATGCGCGCATCGATTTCGGCACGCGCCATACGGGCGTTCTCCAGCCCGAAGGCCAGGTTCTGGCGCACGCTCATGTGCGGGTACAGCGCGTAGGATTGAAACACCATCGCCAATCCCCTGTCGGCGGCCGGAACCGTGGTCACGTCCTTGCCGTCGATCGCGATGACGCCGCCTGTCGGCCGGTCAAGCCCGGCGATGAGCCGCAGCAGCGTGGACTTGCCGCAGCCGGAGGGGCCGACGAAGACGATCAGCTCGCCGTCAAGGATGTCGAGATTTATGTCGTGCAGCACGCCGACCTTGCCGAAAGCCTTCGATACGCCGGTGAGTGTGATCTGGCTCATGGTAGCCTCTATTTCAGACCGGAGCCGGCAATGCCGGTGGTGATGAAGCGCTGAAGGAAAATGAACACCAGCACGACCGGGATCATGGTGACGACGGTCATGGCCAGGATGTAATGCCATTGCACGTTGAGTTGGCCGGCATAGGTGTTGAGACCGACCTGCAGCGTATAGACCTCCTTGCGCGACAGGACGATCAGTGGCCAGAGGAAGTCGTTCCAGCGCCAGACGACGGAAAAGATCGCCAGCACCGCCAGCGCTGGGGCGGTCAGCGGCAGGATGATGCGCCAGTAGATCTGCCATTCCGACGCCTTGTCCATGCGCGCTGCATCGATCAGCTCGTCGGGGATCGTCAGCATGTACTGGCGCAGCATGAAGACGCCTGTGGGCGTCGCCACTGTGGGCAGGATCACGCCCCATAGCGAATTGAACAGTCCCATTGCCGAGATGACCGAATAGAGCGGCACCAGAATGACAGAGAGCGGCACCATCAGCGTCGCGACGATGAGCATCATCACAGCGGAGCGTCCCCGAAAATTGTACTTCGACAGTGCGAATGCAGCCATCGAATTGGTCAGGAGCGTAATCAGGGTGGCGACCACGGTGACGAAGACCGAGTTGCGCAGGTAGAGGAAGAAGTCGAAGGCGAGGAAAGGCTGGACATAATTGTCGAGCGCGAAGGCGATGCTGCGCTTTGGCGTACGGTTGCGGATGTTGACGCGTATGATCTCGCCCGGGTTGGCGGGATCGACCATCTGCGCGACGGTGCCGAGGCGGCGCACTTCGGCGAGCACGCGCACGCTGCCGTCGTCATTGCGCACTTCGAAGAGCTGCAGCGGCTCCTCATACCCTTCCACGATCGCTTCGGCGGTGACATAGGGCAAAACAGTCGGCGGGAACTCGGCCAGCGCAGCAGGCGTCTTGAACGACGAGTTGACCAGCCAGAGCGCCGGGCCGAACATGACAATCAGCCCGCCGATCAGCCAGAACCAGGTGAAAACGTCGGTCCAGTGCCAGCCGGCGCCGCCGTGCCGGCGGAACAGAAATTCCGCAACCCTGCTCATCGCATTTTGCCCCGCTGCTCGTTGCGCCTTGCGATGCCCAGCTGGATCAAGGTCAGCACGACCAGCACCGCTCCCATGAGGATCGAGGCCGCGGAGGCGAGCCCCGGATTGCGCAGCATCGAGGCGAAGCCGACCTCGTAGATGTACTGCGTGAGGAACAGCGTGCTGGTCCCGGGACCGCCTCCGGTCAGCACATAGATCTCATCGAATATCTGCACGGCGCGGATGAGTGTCAGCACCAGCACGACCAGGAGGTTGGGCGCCAGCAAGGGCAGCGTTATGCGCCAGAAGACGCGCATGGGCCGCGTGCCGTCCATCTCGGCGGCCTCATAGAGGTCTTTCGGAATGGCCTGAAGGCCGGCGAGAAGGATCAGCGCATAGAAGCCGACATGGGCCCAGACCGACACCATGATCGTCGCCGCGAAGGCCCAGTTGCGCTCCACCAGCCAGTTGACCGGGGTTCCGCCCCCCTCGAACACCATCAGGTTGAGCAGTCCCTGCCGCTGCAGGATCCAGCGCCAGATGAGACCGACCACGACCGGCGACAAAAGCACAGGAAAGAAGAACACGGCGCGCCAGAAACTGCGCGCACGCAACTCACGGTTGAGCACGAGTGCGGTGACAAGCGCCACGGCGACCATCATCGCCACTTGCAGCACGACGAAGGCCAGGGTGTTCCAAACCGCGATCCAGAACAGGTCCTCGGTGCAGCTCTTCGGGTCGAGATAGCTGCCGCAACTGAACAGCCGCCCATACTGATCGGCGCCGACGAAGGTGCGGTCGCCGAGGAACAGCGCCCCGCCACCGGTCATCGAATAGAGGATGTTGATGACCAGCGGAAACAGCACGAAAATGCCGAACACCAGCATGTTCGGCGCCAGGAAGAACACGGCCATGCCATTGCTGCCCGTGCGCCGTTGCAACATGCGCAGTGGCGCATCGAAAACATTCGCAAGCCAGCCGACCGGCGCCAGGATCATGGCGCCGGCGCGCGTTGCTATGCCGTTTCGGACGTCTGCCATGACACTGCCGCGACGCTACTTCGATGCCTCGGCCACCTGTGCCTTGATGTCCTCGTCGATACGGACGAAAGCCTCGTCGAGCTTCAGCTCGCCGGCCATGACCTGACTGATGCGGGTCACCAGCGCGCCATAAACCGGAGTTCCCCATTTCCATGCCGGCAGGGCGGCGGCATTCGGCGCGATCTTGCCCGATGCCTTCAGGAAGGCTTCGAGCGACGCCTTGACGTTCTCGTCATCGGTCTTGTAATCGATCTTGCCGGCGAGAACGCCCTTGTGTGCGGGCAGGAACAGGGTGCGCTCGGTGAATTCGCGCATGATGTCCTCGCGGCCCAGGAAGTCCATCACCTTGCCGACTTCAGCGGGGTTCTTGGTGTATTTGACGGCGACCAGCGCGGCGCCGCCCGGCATGCCGGTGCAGGCGGCGGTGCCGCACGGCGAGCCCGTCGCCACCCAGTCGAAGTTCTTGCCGATCTTGCTGGCCAGGTTGGCAACCTGCCAACTGCCCGAATAATAGTAGGCAATCTGCCCATTGATGAAGTCGTCGGCCCCGGCGCGATAGGTGGTGCCCGACGCCGACACCCAGATTTCCTTGTTCATGCGGCCGTCGGCAACCCAATTGACCAGCTTTTCGGCGAAAGCTTTCGTGCCGGCGTCAATCGGCGCCGGCAGTCGATCACCGCCGATGTAGTTGGCGCCATAAGAGATGTTCGCCGCCGAGATACGATGGCCGCTGCGGTCGATGGCAAAGGCTGCGTTGAGTTGCTGGCTCTGCTGCACCTTGCCGGCGGCATCGACCCATTCGACCCAGGTTGCGGTGTCGGCCGGGATCGGCACGCCGGCCTGTTCGAAAAGCGTCTTGTTGACGAAGCCGCCGGTCAGCGTGATCTGGGTCATGAAGCCTGGAATGACCTTGGAACCGTCAGGGCGCATCCAGTCGAACTGGTCGCCGAAATTCGTCTGCCAGTATGCTGGATCGGCAACCACAGGCGTCAGGTCGAGCCAATGATCGGCGAGTTCCTTGATGTTGGTGACGCGGGCGATATCAGGGCCCCGTCCTGCCTCGAGTTCGACCGGAAGCTGCTCCTGAACAACCTTGTAGGCGACATTGTCGAGAATGACGTTGATGTCCGGATTGTCTTTCATGAAGCGGTTGAGCAGGTCCTGTATAACCTCGCCCTCGACGCCGTCCGAGTACCACATCACGCGAACGTCGCCTGCGAACGCGGTCGACGACAGAAGGCCCGCCGAAAGGCCCAGGATTATCGAATTCATTCTCATGGTTCACTCCTCCGCTTTTGCGGTTTCCACCGCTTGATTGTCGCTGTCCGAACTGCTTGTCGGGCTCCTTTTGATCCGATCCTCACCTGGTTGCGATGGCGTCGGCTGCGAAGAACGTGGCTTCGCCGCTGACCTGCCAGTCGGCCGGATCGACGACACGGCCCTCAGCCTCCATGCGGCCATCCGGATGGAACAGCACGTCGCCATATTCCGGGTCACTGACATGCAGAAGGTCGCTTTTTCCCTGGCCGAGCGCGAGCTGAGAAAACTGCGCCTCGAATTCCTCCAGCGACCCGTATTGCCGGCGCCGGCCCAGACGGATGATCCATGCGGCTTGGTGGCCCGACACGCGCAATTCGTTTCCAGCGGTCGGTCCGCGGCCGACCAGCTCGAAGGCGCTGTCGGCCTTCAGCATCGCGAACCCATCGCCGCCGCGCGCCGAAGCGATATGTTCCTTGATCCTCGCTTCGTCGAACGCGCTCTGTGGGAACCAGGCATGGGTAAAGTCGGGTTGCTCGGCAGCGCAGCTGAACAGCACAACTGCCAGGTCGCGGTATTGATGCACGCGCGGCAGAGATCCGCAGCCGCCCCAGTAGGATGGCCGGCCATAGCCCGAATGAATCGTCTCGCCCGGATGGTTGATCCATATCTGCGCGTCGGGATTGCCGCCGAGGCGCAGGTGCAGCACCGTTTCCTGATAACCCCATTCGTTCCAGCGATAGGCTGCCGCGCTTCCCATGGCGAAATCGCGGGTCTTGTAGTGGTAGAGCTTGGCGATCCGGTTCTGGCCCTGCGCGAAGCACCATTCCTGCGCGTCGTCGCCCGCCATGCAGGCGATGCCGGTCAGTTCTTGCGGGACGTCGAGCCCATGGTCGCGCAGGCAGAGCGCAAGCTGCGGCAGGGCGTGGAAGCGCATGCCGTACAAACCTTTGCCCCACAGCATGCGTGCAATGCCGGAAAGTTCCAGCGAACGGGCGGCGCGCAGCGTGTGTTCGTAGGAGCGGCCCTGCGCGCCGGTAAGCATGCCCTGCTGAGCCGAGCGGGCGACGATCTCGAGCAGGCGGTTGATCGCAGCCCCGGCGCGCCGGCGCACATCGGCGTCTGGCCCAAGCGCGTACAGGATCGTCAACCCTTTGAGATCGATCGGGAAATAAGGGGCGGAGTTGAATTCCGCCATCTCCCATGCCTCGAAATGATCAAGCCAGGCGCGCACGCGCGCAAGGCCCACGGTCGACTGCTCCGCGCCGGTGCGCCCCGAGCGGACAAAGCGGGCATCGGGCAGGAGATGGCCGCCGAGATAAGCCGCGGTGTGAAACAGAAGCGCGTGGTTTTCGGAAAAGTACCACTGCACGTCGTTGCCCGGCTCATCCATCCAATAGCGATAATTGAGGATCGCCTCGTCAATGCGGTGACGGAGATCGACCGCGATCCTGTCGCCATAGGCACGACGGCACCAGAGCAGTGGAACCAGGATGAAATCGGCGCAGTCGTGGCAATCCTCGATCGCCGGCAGTGCAGCAGCAATGATGGCGTCGGTTTCGGCGCCGCCACGGCCGGTCGCCAGCCGCGCCAGCGCCCGCACGGTATCGGCCTCTGCGAAGTTGGAGACCTGTTCCAGGGCTTCGCCGATCCTGTCGGCAAGGACGGCGGGAGCGCGGCCCTGACGCGCCGCATGACAGATCTCGACGCCGAAGACCCGCTGGGCAACAAAGCCTGAAGATGAGAGCGATACGGCAAAATGCCGGAAGTCGGCGGGAAGGTCTTCCGTGGCGGCAATCGTGATGCGTCTTGCCCCCGCTTCGATGCGGCGGCGGAAGATCACGGGCGCCTCGATCGACATGAAGTCGCCCTCGATCACAACAGCTACATCCACCGCAACCGGCAGCGCGACATCCGTCACCAGCGCCACTTCGCCGCCGGAATAAAATGGACGCTCGAAATGCATCGCGTCGAGAGCGGCTTCCATGGCCGCCGCGACGTCGCCTTTGACGGTCGTGGGCAAGACCTGTTCGGCAGCTGGACCCCGGAGATAGTCGAGTTGGAAGAAGTAGCGTGCGTCACGCTCGGCGAGATCGTCGAACCAGATGCTGATCTCGTTGGCGCCGGCGACGAGATCGACCTCGAAATCCTGAGAAGCCTCGAGATTGCGCCCGTAGGGCGCCATCCAGCCGGCCTCTATCCCGTTGACGAACAAAACGCCGCCGCCGCAGGTGCGCAGCCGCAGCCGCGCCTGGCCGTCCGAGCCTGCATCGAGCACGGTACTTGCCCAGGTGGCGACCACGGTCGGGCGGAACCAGAAGCCCGACAGGTCGACACGGGGCGAGCCGAACGGAAGCCAAACACGGTCCGGCTCGAACACGCCCTGCGGCTCGGGCCGTTTCCCGCGGCGTTCGGCGGCAAACTCGGTTCGGCAGGGATATTCGTGCGGGATGAAATTCTTGTGCTTGGTCAGGAAGAAGAAGGGATCCATCTCCCCTTGCATCGGCTGATCCGCAACATCGTAGCGCTGCTCGGACGTCGTGCCGACGAGCCAGTAAACGACGGGGCCGCCGAGCGCGAGCGGCCGGCGCAGCGTAAGATCGTGCGTGATCGGTTCCACGGTGTTCATCGCAGCGTCTCAACTGGCACGGGCGACACGTCGTTATAGGCCTGGTTCTCGCCGGTCATACCCCAGACGAAGGCGTAGGGGCCGGTTCCGCTGCCCATATGGATCGACCAGGCCGGCGAGATGACACAGTCGCCATTGGCCACGATCAAATGGCGGGTATTGTCCGGCCGTCCCATCAGATGGATTACCCGATCTTCCGCCGCGAGATCGAAATAGAGATAGGCTTCCATGCGCCGCTCATGCAGGTGAGGGGGCATGGTGTTCCAGACGCTGCCCGCAGCGAGATCCGTGATGCCCATCAGCAACAGACAGGAAGGCGCGACTTCCGGATGAATGTACATGCGCAATGTGCGCTTGTTGGCGCGTCGCTCCTCGCCGAGTTCGAGCGGCTTCGCCTCGGATTTCGTGATCAGCCGATGCTTGATGTCTGCGCCGGCCGGAACCGAGTTCATATAGAACCAGGCGGGGTGCGCGGCGCTGTCGCTTTCGAGCGTCACTTGCTTAGCGCCGCGCCCGACATAGAGCACATCGCGGTTGGCGAGCGCGAAGCGCTGCTGGTCGACGCTCACCGTTCCTGCGCCGCCGAGATTGGCGATGCCCATCTCGCGCGCGGTGAACAGATGAGGCGTGCCGACGTCCGCGCCATCGCCGAAACTCAGCGGCTCTCCGGTTGGGCACGCGCCGCCGACGATCATGCGGTCGACATGGGTGTAAGCGAAGGCGATACGGCCGGGCTCGAACAGCCGCTCCACCAGAAACTCGGCGCGCAGCCGCTCCGTTCCGTAGCCATCGATGTCGCCCGGACCGGCGCCGAAGAGAACGCGCATCGTCATGCCGCTGCCTCGTCAGCTTCGGCATGGATCATCCCCTCGGTGAGGCAGAGGATCGCCAGGGCCTGGCCGTAGCCGGTAGGCTGGATCGGGATGTCGCGGTAGAACTGGAGATCATAGCCCATGCGGGTGCCATAGGAAACGTTTCCGAGCACGCCGTTCTCGTCGATGCTGGCCAGGACCGCGTCGAGTGCGCGCCGGCCCGCTGGACCGCACGCCTTGGGCCCGAAGCCAAGGCGCGCAGCTTTCATGAGACCATAGCCGATGCCTGCAGTGGCCGACATCTCCTCATAGGAGGTCGGGTCATCGAGCAAAGTGTGCCATGCTCCCGATGGCGCCTGCAGGCGCAGCAGCGATTCGATCTGCGCTTCCAGCACGCCGAGCAGATAGGCTTCGACTGGCTTGCCGACACCACCATTTTCGATCAGGTCGAGGATGCCGACCGTGATCCAGGCGTTGCCGCGGGCCCAGAGAGCGCCGGCAAAATTATGTCGGCCGGCAAATGTCCAGCCATGGAACCACAAGCCGGTTTTCGGGTCGGCGAGATAGCGCGCATGGACGAGGAACTGGCGAACAGCCTCGTCGATGCAAGCTTGCCGGCCGGCCGCGCGGCCGTGGAAAGCGAGGAACAGGCCGGCCATGAACAACGTGTCGTCCCACAATTCGTCGTCGTTGATCTTGTCTGAGACATTGTGCTGGAACCCGCCCTCGGGCGTGCGAGGCATGTCGCGAAGCAGCCTTTCGGCCCATTGGCAGAGAGGCGTTTCCCAGCGCTGGTCGCGTGTCTCGCCCCAGAGCAATGCCAGCGCCATCATCGGAGCGGTGGTGTTGATGTTCATCGGCGGCAGGCCCGCCCTTAAATGGCGCTCGTACCAATCTTCGATTGTCTTCAACAGTTTCGGGTCGCGATTGTGCCGCCAGAGGCAAACGAGGCCGTAGAGGCCTACACCCTGCGGCCATTCCCAGGAATCGAAGCTGATGTAGTCGCCGGCCGTGCCGTCGAGGTTGGGCTCGTCGAAACGGCCGTCATGGCGCAGGCCGGTCATGCCGCGCACGAGCAGGTCGAGCTTTGAGCGCATATCTCTCATGGACGACGCCACCACTCCTCCCAAGTTTGCGCGATGTCGGGCAAATGGGTGCCACAGGAATTTTTATTGCGCAATCTGAAATTTTTTTGCAGCATGAAGGCCTGGTGAGGAAACAGCCTATGGTCGTCAAGGTCGAAAGCGGGAAGCGCGGCACGCCCAGCCGGCGCGTGCGGCTCGAAGACGTCGCCGCGCGCTGTGGCGTATCCGTCAGCACGGCGTCGCGGGCGCTTGCTGGCGGCAAGGGCGTGCGCGGCGACCTTCGGTCGACGATCATCGAAACCGCCAGGAAGTTGAACTACACGATCCCCACGTCGATCGCCGGCCGCAAGGTGATCCTCGCCGCAAGCAACGCTGCGAGGATCGACTATGGCCGCAACCAGTTCACCTTCTATGTGCTCGACGGACTGAACGAGCGCGCAAAAACTCTCGGTGTCGAGCTGGTGTCGCGCTCGATCGCCGACGCCGGTGAGCAGATCGCGCTGCTCAATGAGGCCAGGCAAGACAAGAGCGTCGTCGGTTGCCTGTTTCTGACGCTTGACGACGAGGCGGTGCTGACGCTGACCGGCGGTTTCGGCAAGCCGATCGTGCTCATAAACGGCGACGACCCGGCGATGCACCATTCGAGCCTGACGCCATGCAACCGCTCGGCGGCGCATCTCGCGACGCAGCACCTGCTCGACCTCGGCCACCGGCGCATCCTGTTCCTGATGCGACGCGGGCGGCGCACGATCGAGCGTCGCTTCGAGGGCTGGCAGGATGCACTGCGACAGTGCGGCCTGGCGGCCGGCGACCTGGCCGTGGAGGTGGCGGATTGGCTGCCGGACCTTGCGGCGGAAGCGATTGCGCGGCGCATCGAGGCGCGTGGCCTCGATTTCACAGCCGTGCTCGCCGCGGGCGACAGTCTCGCTATCGGCGCGATGATGGCGATCCGGAAGTCGGGTTACGAGGTGCCTGCCGACGTGTCGGTCATGGGCATGGATGACCTTCCGCAGGCAGCTTTCCAAAACCCGCCCCTCACGACGATGCATATCCCGATGCGCGAGATCGGCGCGGCGTCGCTCGACCTCCTGCTCGCCGATCTCGGCGGGGACCTGCCGCCGCGCCGTATCGAATTCGCCTGCCATATCGTGCAACGCCAGTCGACCGGCCCGGTTCGCGCCTGAGACGTATGGTTCACACCGCTGTCCGGGCCAGGCCATCGCTACATCGGTGTGGCCACGTTCGAACCGTCTTCGAAGCGTCCGTAACCTCCGCCGAAGAAAAGCAGAGGTTCGCCGTCTCGCAAGGTCGCGGCGGTTACGCGGGCAACGACGATCAAATGGTCGCCGCCCTCATGCCCGGAGATCCGCACGCATTCGAACCGCGACAGGCAGTCACCCAGCAGCGGCACGCCGGCATCGTTCAGGTCGTGCGGGAGGCCGTCGAAGGCTTGACCGGCGCGAGCGAAGCGCTGGCTCAGCTCGATCTGCTCCGCGCCCAAGACATGAACCGCGAAATGCTCGCAACCAGCGAAGGCGGCAAAGCGCCTCGAATGCCGGCCGATCGACCAGAGCACGATCGGCGGGTCGAGGGACACCGATGCAAAGCTGTTCGCGGTGATGCCGACGGGACCATCAGGCGTCATCGTGGTGACGACGGTGATACCGGTCGCAAACCGGCCGAGCGCGTCGCGGAACTCGCGCTTGCGGTCGGGGCCGGGCACGAAGCTTTTCATCGGTTGCTGCTCGGGGTTGAGGAAGTGGTACATCAGGCGCCCTCCTGGCCAAGGGCTGCGGTGGAAGCTTCAATCTCGTTGACGCGCCTTCGCAGCATCATCATCGCCGCTCCCCGGTTCCGAGCGGAGTCGCCGGGGTGATTTCCGGCACCCGGCCATAGACATGCGGCAGCGAGCAGGTGTTGATGTTCGGCAGCACGCGCTTGCCGAAGGACAGGGCCTCGTCGAGATGCGGATAGCCGGAGAAGATGAAGGCGCGGATGCCCATTTTCCGGTATTCCTCGATCTCGCACATGACTTGATCGGTCGAGCCGACGATCGCGGCGCCGCAACCGGAGCGTGCGCGGCCAACGCCGGTCCACAGATGCCGCTCGACATAGCCTTGTGCGTCGGCGCCGGCGCGGTTCTTTGCCTGGTGCGCGACGCCCAGGGATGTCGCGTCCAGTGCGCGGCCGCGGATAACGCTGCCCTGCTCGTCATCGAGTTTCGAAATCAGTTCCTCGGCATATTCGCGGGCTTCGGCTTCGGTGTCGCGCACAATCACGTGGACGCGCAGGCCATAATCCAATGTGCGGCCATGGGCGGCTGCACGCTCGTGAACATCACGCATGCGGTGCGCCAACACGTCCTTCGCCTCCGGCCACATCAGATACACGTCACACTGTGCGCCGCAGAGTTCGAGCGCGTCGGGCGAATAGCCGCCGAAATAGAGTAGCGGCCCGCCATTCTGTTGGTAGGGCTTTGCGGGATCGGCGGTTACTTTCCCGAATTGGTAGACTTCGCCCTGATGGTTGATTTCATCGCGCGTCCAGGCCTGACGCAGGATCTCGATGACCTCGCGCGAACGCTGATAGCGGAAGCGGCTGTCGGCGAGTTCGCCGGGAAAGTCGGAAGAGATGACATTTACAGTCAATCTGCCCTTCAGCATGTGGTCGAGCGTTGCGAGCGTGCGCGCCAGCATGATCGGTTGCATTTCGCCGCAACGCACCGCCGCGAGAAGGTTGATCGTCGAGGTTATCGGAGCGCAGCCCGCCACGAAGGACAGAGTATCCTGGCCGACCTGATAGGACGAGGGGCACAGGATATTGCGAAAGCCCAGTCCTTCGGCTGTCTTGACGATATCGGAGCAGTGCTCCCAACTCGACCGCAGCGCGCCATCCGGTACGCTGAGATAGCGGAAATCATCGGAGCACAAAGCGGAAAACCACGACACTTCAGCAGTATCGAGATCTGCGGACGTCACCGGAACGACCGTCAATGTCGGCACTCCTCGTTGTCAGAGACTGGATTTCCCTGTTGCATATCATTCGTGTTTGTGTAGATCAATAGTGTATCAATTTTGCGTTGGAGACAATGTGACCACGTCCAGAAACGCCTATGCGCTTCCGATGCATCAGCAGGTCAGCGAATTGCTGATTCGCGAGATCGCGGCCGGGCGGATGATTGAGGGCGAAAAGCTTCCGCCGGAGCGCGACATGGCTGCGGGGCTCGGAATAGCGGTCGGTACTTTGCGCAAGGCGCTCGGCGATCTCGAGCGCAAGGGCTTGCTCAGTCGCATCCAGGGTTCCGGCAACTACGTACGTTCGCAACCTGACGTGGCCAGTGTCTATTCCATGTTCCGGCTGGAACTCCTGGAGGGAGGCGGGCTGCCGACGGCGCGCGTTCTGTCAGTCGATCGGCTGGCGAAACCGATGGACCTGCCGGTGTTCGGGTCGAGCAGCGAGGCCCATAGAATAAGGCGGCTGCGGAGCCTCAGCGGCAAGCCGGCGGCGCTGGAGGAGATCTGGCTCGACGGTGCCCGTGTGGAGACGGTTGCTATCGAAGAACTGTCGGATTCGCTCTATCTCTACTACCGCAAGGCGCTCGGCTTCTGGATCTTGCGTGCAGAGGACCGCGTCGGGGTCGGCCAGGTGCCGGGATGGGCGCTGCCAGAATTCGGCCTCGCGCCGGGCGCTGCCGCCGGCTTCATCGAGCGTACCGGCTGGATGCAGGACGGCGCCAGCGCGGAGTTTTCCAGGACCTGGTTTGATCATGGCGTCGCGCGCTATGTCGCGCGGCTGCGATAGGGAACGGATATGGCGAAGCACATTTCCTACGGCATCATCGGCTGCGGCATGATGGGGCAGGAGCATCTTCGCAATATCGCGCTGCTGCCCGATGTCGGGGTCGCGGCGATCATCGAGCCCGACGCGATGATGCGCGCACGCGCGGCAGTCCTCGCCCCGAAAGCGTCGATCGCCGGCTCGGTCGCGGAGGTGGCGGCCGATCCGCGCGTCGACTGCTTGCTCATCGCCAGTCCGAACTATGTGCATTTCGCGCAGCTCAAGGAAATCGCTGCTATCCGTGCGCTGCCCATCCTGGTCGAGAAGCCGCTTTTCACCGATCCGGTCGACGCAGCCGCGGTGAAGGCGTTCGCCGCGACCTATACCGCACCAGTCTGGGTCGCGATGGAATACCGCTATATGCCGCCGGTCGCTCGATTCATCGAGCAGGCGCAGAACGCCACCGGCGGCATCCGGATGCTGACAATCCGCGAACATCGCTACCCGTTCCTGGACAAGGTGGCCCACTGGAACCGCTTCAACCGTCGATCGGGAGGCACGTTCGTCGAAAAATGCTGCCATTTCTTCGATCTCATGCGGCTAATCCTGAAATCGGAACCGGTAAGAATCATGGCGTCGGCCGGACAGGAAGTGAACCATCTCGACGAAAATTATGATGGCGAAACACCCGATATCTGGGATTGCGGCTACGTGCTGGTCGATTTCGCCAGCGGCGCGCGCGCCATGCTGGAACTGTGCATGTATGCAGAGGGCAGCCGCTATCAGGAGGAGATCAGCGCCGTCGGTGCGCGAGGTAAAGTCGAATGCCTGGTGCCGGGTCCCGGCCGCTTCTGGCCAGCCCATCTCGGCGCGGCGCCGACGCCGCAGTTGATCGTCAGCCCACGCTTTGCGCAGGGACCGTACACCGTCGAGATCCCGGTCGACCCGCAATTGTTGACGGCCGGCGATCACAACGGCTCGACGTTCTATCAGCATCAGAGGTTCTGCGCCGCCCTGCGAGGCGAAGGGCCGGTCGAGGTGACGCTGGATGATGGCTGGAAAGCTGTCGCCATGGGTATGGCCGCACAATTGTCGGCAAACCAGGGCACGGCCATTTCCAACCCACTCGATGCCTGCGAGAGCGCTCAGTGTGGCTGGTGGTAACTCACGTGATCGCTTGATCTTCTGACCAAGTGGTAAGCGCAGACGGCCAAATCGCAAGATCCACGGCGTGAGCCGCCTAAAGCGCGTCGCGTTTGACCGGCCTCATGCGACGCGCTTTAGGTTGTTGTTTTTATGCATGTCGTTGTCGCAAAACCGCTGCACTCTTTTGCGCGACATGCATTAGTGGGATCAGTCGACCTTGCCTCCGATTGCCGCTATGGTTCTGACCAGCCTGTCCGCGACACAGGTCGATGCTCCAGCCGCCATGAGCATCTGCGGCAGGATCAACCATTCCAGCGTCCAGGCTGCACCGGAGCGCTCTTGCTCATGGATCAGCGCATGATGCATTCCCGACAATTGGACCGCGTTGTAGCGGGCAAGCGTCACCAGCATCTCGGCGTCGACGGGATTGCGCTTGTGCGCCATGGCGGACGACGAACCGCCGCCCGCCCTTTGCAGCTCGTCGCCTGCCTGCGCCATCAGCGCAATGTCCTGCCCGAACTTGCCGAGGCCGCCCGTCACAAGCGACAGCCAGTTGGCCAGCTCAGCGATGCGGTCGCGCTGGCTGTGCCATTGCGGCGCGTCGCCGAGGCTTAGCTGCCGGGCCAGCGCGGCACGGACGGCGGCGCCCTTGTCTGCAAACTTCTCGAGTGTCCCGGCGGTGCCGCCGAACTGGACGACGAGAACCGATCCCCGCACCGATTGAAGCCGCTCATGGTGGCGCACGAGCGGTTCGCGCCAGCTTGCGACGCGGTCGGCTACGGAAATCGGAATTGCTGCCTGCATGCGGGTTCGGGCCATCAGCGTGCGATCGCCAAACCGATGGCCGAGATCGGCGAAGGCGACCACCAGAGCCGAAAGCCGTTCTTCCAACAGCTCGATACAGGCGCGAATTCTCAGGATCATCACCGTGTCGATCACGTCCTGGCTGGTCGCACCGAAATGCACATGCTGCGAATGCGGCTCTCCGACAGCATGCCTGATCTGCCGCACGAGCTCCGGCACCATGACGCCGTCGCGCGTCGTTGCGTCTCTCAGGGCCTGGATTTCCGGCCGGAAGTTGTCGAGGACGCGCCCGATGACGCTTGCTGCAGCCGCCGGGATGATGCCGAGCGCAGCTTCTGCGTCGGCGAGCGCCTTCTCGAATTGCAGCATCGTCGCAAGTTCGGCCTCGACGCCGAGCAGCGTCGCCATCTTCTCATCGCCGAGAAGCCCGGACAGGAGGGGATTGTCGAATGCTGCGATCATATGTCGAAGAAGACCGTCTCGTTGATGCCCTGGAGATGAATGTCGAACTTGTAGATGTCGCCATCGCGCGGCGCGACCAGCGTTGACACGCGCTCTTTCTGCTCAATGCGCATCAGGACGGGATCCTCGGCGTTGGCGGTTTCCTCATCGCCGAAATACATGCGGGTGTGAAGGCCAATGTTGATTCCACGCGCGACGATCCAGACCGTCAAATGCGGCGCCATCTTGCGGCCGTCAAAAAACGGCACGCGACCGGGTTTGATGGTTTCGAACAGGCATTCGCCCGTCGTCATGTCGGTGGGCAGCCGGCCCCAGCCGGTAAAGTTCGGGTCGGCGGAGCCGCGCAGATCCGAGGGCGAATTGTAGATGCCGGCGGCGTCCGCCTGCCAGATCTCCACAAGTGCGTCGTTCAGCGGCGAGCCGGCGCCGTCGATCACCCGGATATTGACCCTGATGCGTTCGCCCCTGGTCTTGTCGTTGACCATCGCGGTGCCTAGGTCGCGTTCATAGACGCCCGAGATACCGGCAAAGTTGGGCGTCAGCCCGATATGGACATAGGGTCCCGCGGTCTGCGAGGCGCTTTCCTTCAGCCGGCCGAGAGCCTGGACCATCAGTTGCCCTCGATGCGGTTTTCGAACAGCGTCGAGCGGCGGCCGCGCAGTACAATGTCGAATTTGTATGCCCGCGCATCCATCGGTATCGTTGCCTCCATGTCGAGTGCGGCGGTGAGGCCTTCAATAGCGCGGCGGTCGTTGATGGTCCGCACGATCGGGCACCTCCAGATCATCGGGTCGCCCTCGAAATACATCTGGGTGATCAGGCGCTGCGCGAAGCCGTGCCCGAAGATCGAGAAATGGATGTGCGCTGGACGCCAGTCGTTGGGTCCGTTGGGCCAGGGATATGGCCCCGGCTGGATCGTGCGGAAACAATAGGAGCCATCCTCGCCGGTGATCGTGCGGCCGCAGCCGCCGAAGTTCGGATCGAGTGGCGCGAGATAAGTCTCCTTCTTGTGTCGATAGCGTCCGCCGGCGTTGGCCTGCCATACCTCCAGCAACGCACCGGCGACGCCGATGCCGCGCTCGTCGAGCAGGCGGCCATAGACGAGGATGCGCGACCCGATCGCGCTTTCGCCCGGCCCGGCAAAATTGTGTATGAGGTCATTGTCCAGTTCACCGAGAATACTTTGGTTGAAGACCGGCCCGGTAAGCTCCGACAGCGTGTTGTCGAGGGAAAGAAGCGGCCGTTGCGGCGAGCGCAGCACGGACGTCTTGTAGGCCGGCGTGAAGGCCGGTGGATGCCAGTTGCGGTCGCGCGGAAAGAAGGCGCCGATCTCCGGCGTGCGGTTGGCGGGAAAGCGCGACTTGGTCATGATTAGCCGGCTTGAGCGTCGATTTCGTCGAACGTCTTCCTGGCGATCTTCATCGCATGATTTGCCGCCGGCACCCCGGCATAGATTGCCACATGCAGCAGCGCCTCGCGTATGTCGTCGCGCGTCACCCCGGTATTGACGCTGGCGCGGATATGCATCGCAACCTCTTCGTCCTGCTTCAGCGCGGCGAGCAGCGCGATGGTGATCATGGAACGCTCGCGCCTGGTGATGTTAGGCCGCGACCAGACGTGGCTCCACGCAGCCTCCGTGATCAGTTCCTGGAAAGGAATGTCGAATTCGGTCTTGGCCGCCTCTGCGCGGTCGACATGGGCGTCACCCAGCACCGAACGGCGCGTCGCCATCCCTTCGACGTATCGGTCGCCGTGTCGTGGCTTGCTCATTTGCGCTCTCTTGGCATGTCGTTCAGGAAGCCACGGATCAGCCCGGCGAGCCTTTCCGGCTGCTCGACGCATGGGATGTGGCCCGCACCGGAGATGACCTCGAACCGTGCGGCAGGGATTGAGCGGGCCAGCGATTCCACCAGTTCAGGCGGCGTCGATCCGTCCTGATCGCCGACAATGCAGAGTGTCGGCACTTTGATCGCTGCGGTCGTCGCGGTGAAATCGGCGTCGCGGATAGCCGCGCAGGCAGCGGCGTAGCCGGCCGGATCCTGGCGCGTCAGCATCGTTTTATAACCCGCCAGTTCCTCGCCGCGATTCTTATGGAAATCCGGCGTGAACCATTTTCGCATCACGTCGTCGGCAAAGCTGGCGATGCCCTCCGACAGGGTCGCGTTGATGCGCCCGTTCCACATCTCGGCCGTACCGATTTTCGCTGCCGTATCGCAAAGGATCAATCCCTCGATCAAATCCGGCCGCGTCTTGTAAAGGCATTGCGCAATGACGCCGCCGATCGAAAGCCCGCAGATCACCGCGCGCTTTACGCCAAGATGGTCGAGCAGCCCTGCAAGGTCCGTCGCATGGGTCTCGATTGTTTGCGGCGCGCCACCCAGTTCGCTCAGGCCGTGTCCGCGCTTGTCGAACGCAACGGATGTACAGTCGTCGGCCAGCCTTCGCTCGACCTCGTTCCAGATGCGCATATCCGTGCCGAGCGAGTTGGCGAAGACGACCGTCGGCCTGCCAGTTTCGGGACGATGCCGGTAGTGGATCGTCGCGCCATTGATGCGAGCAAAGTTCATACTTGTCATAGCTTTGGCATTCCTTTGGGCCGCATCAGCCGTTTTTGCGCGGCGATGCGGAATGGTGCGTTCGGCGCACCATAGCCTGCATACGCGCCGCGCCGTTCAACGAACTCGATAATGAATCCCTCTCCGAATGTCGGCGCATAGAGCTGAAAAAATTCGCCGTTGTCGTCGCGGTCATAAAGGATGTTGGCCGAGCGTAACCGATCGGCGACCTCCGGATCCAGACCGAAGCGCGCTTCTACGTCGTCGTAGTAGTTCATCGATATCTGAAGCGGTTCGAAGCCGTTGGCCTGCAACTTCGCCGCCGTCGCAAAGATGTCATCCGTCGCGAGTGCCAGATGCTGGACGCCGGAACCAAAGGTTTCGGCGATGAAATGGCCGGCCAGGGTGCGGTGACTCTCGGCGCCGTTCAGCGTGAGGCGGAAGCGCTTGTCCAGACCTTCGATGACCTGGCTGCGCACGAGGCCGGCCGGATCGACGATGTCGACCATCGGGGTCTTGGTCGTCCTGAAGATCGAGACATAGAACAGCAGCCAGCTCGGCATCTCCTCCTGTGCCATGGTCTGCCCGACATGATCGATACGGGTGAGGCCGACGCCATTGCCGGAACTTGCCGACGTGACCGGCGTGAACTCTATGTCCCAGACCTTCGCCAGGTCGGTCTTGGCATGGAGGAAGTAGATCAGTCCGCCGCCGACGCCGCGGATCGCAGGGATCGACAACTCGCCGGGCCCGACCCGCTGGTGAAAGATCTCCGCGCCCAGCGCCTCGGCGCGCGCCACCGTGGCGGCGGCGTCCTCGACCTTCAGGCCCATCGCGTATGCCGACGTGCCATGGACAACAAAGGAAGAATGGGCAAAGCCCTGCCGCTCGGTATTGATGACAATATTGATCTCGCCCTGGCGGTAGAGCGTGACCTCCTTGGAGACGTGTCGACCGGCCTCGACAAAGCCGAGCATGCGCAACAGCGATCCAAGCTGTCCGGCGTCCTGGCGATCGGCCGCGAACTCGATGAACTCGACCCCTGCAACCCCGATGCGGTCGGGCATTGGCGGGATGGCCATCTCAAGTGCCGGTTCTTCACGCCGCACCTGATCCATCAACCATACGAGCGAACGCCGTCCGTCCACGGAGATCGCCTTTGCCGACCCGCCACGGAATTGGTCGTTGAAAATCTCGAGCGACAGATAGCCGTCATAACCGGTTGCCGCGACCGCTTGCATGAACTGTCGCACCGGCAGATCACCTTCGCCTGGCATGTTGCGGAAGTGCCGGCTCCAATACAGCAAGTCCATTTCGATCAGCGGCGCGTCGGCGAGTTGGACAATGAAGATCTTGTCCGCGGGTATCGAACGGATGGAGCCGAGTTCAATCCTGCGGGCCAGCGTGTGGAAGGAATCGAGAACCAGCCCGACGTTGGGATGGTCAGTCCTGCGCACGATTTCCCACGCATCGCGATGATCGTTGACGTGACGCCCCCAGGCCAATGCCTCGTAGCCGACGCGCAGACCGCGCCTGGCGGCGCGCTCGCCAAGCTCGCGAAAGTCCATGGCCGCCCGGTCGATCCCGCCAAGCGAGACCGGCGACACCGACGAGCATACCAGCATCAGATCGGTGCCGAGTTCCTGCATGACGTCGAACTTGCGCTCGGCACGATCGAAGGCGCGGTTGCGCTGCGGCTCCGGCAACCCCTCAAAATCCCTAAACGGCTGGAAGAGCGTTATGGTCAGACCTGTGTCACCAGCCATTCGGCCGACGTCGCGCGGCGAGCCGTCAAAGGCGAGGAAATCGTTCTCGAAGATTTCGACACCGTCGAAGCCCGCGGCGGAAATTGCCGCGAATTTCTCCGCCAGGTCACCGGCGATCGACACCGTCGCGATCGACGTCTTCAAACGCGCCTCCTCCCTGGTTTGTCGTGAACGAACCAGTTCGTACATAACTAAGGCAACGCTGGCAGCACCGCAAGTTTCGGCCGCTCAGCGTTCTGCGGGAGCTTCGTCCTTCGCGACAAAACGCAACAGCATCTCCACGCTGTTGCGTTTGAGCCGCTCGAGTTGTGCCGGCGCGCCGAAGTCGCGTCCGAAGATCATCGAAAAGGTGGTGCGATTGGAAACGTTGAAGAAGCACAGCGCGCTTACTTGCCAATGGAGTTCGATCGCGTCGAGTCCCGGCCGGAAGACCCCCTCTTCGACACCGCGTGAATAGATGCGAGAGATGTGGTCGATCGCCGTCACGTTCAGTTCGCGGATCGCATCCGATTGTTGGAGGTATTGGCCGTGATGGATGTTCTCGATCATCACCATGCGGATGAATTCCTCATGTCGGTGATGGTGGTCGAACGTGAACTCCACCAGGCGCGTCAGTGCCGCCACGGGGGGCAGACCTTTGATATCAAGTTGAGCCTCGCCCTCGCGCACCTGACGATACGCGTTCTCGAGCGCGCGCAGGTAGAGGCCTTCTTTATCGCCAAAATAGTAGTAGATCATGCGCTTGCTGAAGCGTGTGCGCGCCGCAATCTCGTCTATGCGCGCGCCCGACAAACCGTTCAGGGCAAACTCCTTGGAGGCGATCTCCAGGATGTTGCGGCGCGTGCCCTCAGGGTCCTGGATACGCGTCGTGCTCGCGTCCGGCTTCGGCTTTCGTTCTTTCTTGATAACGGCCATGCAGTTTGAGTTCCCGCCCCGGCGCAGCCGGCATTTGACTAAACTAACCAGTTAGTACATCATTCGCAAATCGCGACCGGCTCATTTACCGGCGCGTTTGGCGTGAACACAAGGGCGATCCAGGAATTGCCGCATTTGGGCAGGGAGGCGGCCCGCACAGGGAGGAATTTCGGGAGATGGGCGACAGCCTTGTCGACCTGCTTTGCCGTCTTGCCGACGAGCACAAGGGCGCCGCCAGCGGCCACAGCGAAAAGGTCGTGATCGGCCTTGTCGGACGCGGTATTCAGTCCTCGCGCACGCCCGGCATGCACGAGCGGGAAGCCCGGCGCCTCGGCATCGGCTATTCGTACCTTTTGCTCGATTTCGATCGGCTAGGATTTCCGGACGCGGCGATCGGCGACTTGATCGCGGCGGCGGAAATTGCCGGCTTTCACGGCCTCAACGTCACGCATCCGTTTAAACAGGCTGTCATTCCCGTCCTGGATGCGCTGTCGCCGGAAGCGCGCGCGATAGGCGCGGTGAATACGGTCGTCTTCGCTGGCGGACGCAAGGAAGGCCACAACACCGACAGCTGGGGTTTCGCTGAGAGTTTTCGCGAAGCGATGACAGGCGCATCGATGGGCAGTGTCGCGATGTTCGGCGCCGGCGGAGCGGGCGCCGCAGTCGCAAACGCGCTGATGCAAATGGGCGTTGGCCGGCTGTTCGTCCTCGACAGCCAACCCGGTCGCGCCTCGGATCTTGCGTCGCGCATGGGCGCCTTGTTCGGCGGTCGCGTCGAGACCTGGCCGGACCCGGCCGCAGCCGTGCGCATGGCAAACGGCATCGTCAACACGACGCCGGTGGGCATGGCGAAATACCCCGGAACACCGTTCGACACGGCTCTTCTGACAGCCGAAAAATGGGTCGCCGACATAATCTACTTTCCGACCGAAACAGAGTTGCTGGTGGCCGCCCGAACGATCGGCTGCAGAACGCTGCCGGGCATCGGCATGGCGATCTATCAGGCCGTCCGCGCGTTCGAACTCTTCACCGGGCGCAAGGCCGACCGCCGCGCCATGGCAGATCACTTCGAGGCCGCCGCATGAAGGCAATGACGTCTATAACCATATGAAGACCATAGGGAGGAAATCGACATGAAAGCTGAAATCAACCGACGCCTGTTCATGGTCGCCGCCGGCGCACTCGCCGCCGCGACCGCCGTTCCCGCCTTCGCGCAGGACAAGCCGAAGCTGCGTTTCTCGGCCGTGTTCTCGGAACAGGACATCCGGGCCGAGATGATGAAAATGTTCGCCGACGCCATCAAGGACGACTTTGCCTTCGAGGGTTATTACGGCGGCAACCTGTTCAAGCAGGGCACCGAACTTGTCGCCATCCAGCGCGGCAACCTCGAGATGGGCAACGTCGCCCCGCAGGACATCTCCAAGCAGATTCCGGCGTGGTCTATCGTCACCGCCGGCTACCTGTTCCGTGACGCCGCGCACGTGAAGGCGTTCTTTGCCAGCGATGCCGGTGCGGAGCTGAAGAGGATGACCGAGGACCAGCTCGGCGTGAGGGTGCTCGGCCCAACCTATTTCGGTCTGCGCCAGGTCGGTCTGAAGCCGGACAAGGAAATCAAGACTCCCGCCGACATGGCAGGCATCAAGCTGCGTATGCCGGGTGGCGACGCCTGGCAGTTCCTCGGCCAGGCGCTTGGTGCGAACCCTACGCCAATGGCCTATGCCGAGGTCTATACCGGCCTGCAGACAGGCGCAATCGACGGGCAGGACAATCCGTTGCCCAACGTCGAGAACATGAAGTTCTACGAGGTCATGTCGCAGATCGTGCTTACCTCGCACCTTGTCGGATTCGACCTTCTCAGCATCTCGAAAAAGGTGTGGGACGAGATGGGGGCCGAGAAGCAGGCAAAGGTCCAGGCCGCGGCGGACAAGGCGATCGACTTCTCGACAGAGAAACACCTGACGCGCGAGAAGGAACTCGTTGAAACATTCAAGGGCAAGGGCCTGAAGATCTACGAACCCGATGTCGCAGCATTCCGCAAGCATGTGCAGGAGCAATATCTTGCCTCCGACCTGGCCAAGGAATGGCCTGCCGGGATGGTCGACAAGATCAACGCGCTTTGACGCGACGAACGCGCCGGCCGGTCCGCTTGCGACCGGCTGGCCGGTTTGGCCAGACGCCCGTCAGGGAGGCATCATGAACCCGGGATTGAGAAAGGTCGGCGGCTGGCTCTACCGGCGCGCCGAGAACGCCATCGCCATCGCAATCGGCGCCATGTTCGCCGCGTTTCTGCTGCAGGTTGCTTTTCGCTACCTTCTCAACTGGCCGACCGGCTGGAGCAACGAGCTCACCGTCGTACTCTGGATCTGGGTTGTGCTGTTCGGCGCAGCGTTCGTCGTTCGTGAAGAAGAGGAAATCCGTTTTGATCTCCTCTACGCCACAGTCGGTCCGGACATCAGGCGGGTAATGACGCTTGCCTTCGCAATCGCTCTCGTCGCGCTCTATGGCTGGTCCTTTCCGGCCGTCTTCAGCTACGTGACCTTCATGAAGGTCGAGAGCACCGCCTACCTCAAGATACGCTTCGACTGGCTGTTCTCGATCTATCTCGTCTTCGTGGTCGCCGTGATCGCCCGTTACCTGTGGCTGGCGTGGCGTGCTCTGCGCGGCGAAGCGCCGGCGGAATTCGACCCCACGAAAGCGAGCTCCGGCGTATGAATCTCGCGAGCCCCTTTTCGCTGTCAGTCGTTGCGATCACAGCGCTGGCCCTGCTTGGCCTGCCGATCGGTCACTCGATGATCGCCGGGTCGATCCTCTATCTCTGGCTTGCAGGGCTCGACATGGGCACCTCGGCCGAGCAGCTCCTCAACGGGCTCTACACAAGCTATATACTGCTTGCCGTACCGATGTTCATTCTCGCCGCGGAGTTGATGAACGCCGGGACCATGACCGACCGGCTGCTGCAATTCTGCAACGCCGTTGTCGGCCGTTTCCGCGGCGGCCTCGCGCAAGTCAACGTGCTGCAGTCGATCATCTTCGCCGGCATGTCCGGCTCGGCCATCGCCGACGCCGCGGGCACCGGCAAGATGATGCAGCAACTCATGACCAGGGATGGCAAGTACCCGGCGAGCTATGCCGCTGCGCTGACAGCCGTCACCTCCGTCATCGGCCCGATCATTCCTCCGTCGATTCCGCTGGTCATCTACGCGCTGATCTCGGATGCATCGATCGGCTACCTCTTCATCGCCGGTATCGTGCCGGGCCTTCTTCTCGCCCTGTCGCAGATGATCATCGTCGCCATCGACGCGCGCCGGAAGAACTTTCCGGTCGAGAAGCCGGTGCCGCTCAGGGAATTACCGGGGATCACCTTGCGCGCATTTCCGGCGCTGATGCTGCCGGTCGTTCTGCTGGTCGGCATAAGGGGCGGCGTGATGACCCCGACCGAGGCCGCGGCGGTCGCCGCCGGCTACGCGCTGCTCATCTCGGTCGCGATCTATCGCAGCGTGACGCCGGGCCAGCTCTACCATGCGCTTCTCAACAGCGCCCGCACCACCGCCTCGATCGGCATGCTCATCGCCGGCGCCCTGGTGTTCAACTACGTTGTCACGGTTGAGAACATTCCGCAGTCCCTGTCGGTGATCCTGAAGTCCTGGGATCTTTCGCCGATGGGTTTCCTGATCCTGGTCAACATCCTACTGCTGCTCCTGGGCTGCGTGCTGGAGGGCACGACTATCCTGCTGGTAATCGTGCCGGTGCTGATTCCGACGGCGCAGGCGCTCGGTGTCGACATGGTGCATTTCGGCGTAATGGTCGTCGTCAACATCATGCTCGGGCTCGTCACCCCGCCCTACGGGTTGCTGCTGTTCATCATGACCCGCATCGCAGAGGTGCCGCTGCGCGACCTGGTGCACGACGTAATGCCGTTTCTCTACGCCATGATTGCCGCCCTGATGCTGATCACCTTCTTCCCATCGCTGGTGCTGTGGCTGCCGCGCCTGCTGGGCTATCAAGGATAGGACCATGACCAAGCCAATCTTCGTTCTCAACGGCCCCAATCTCAACCGGCTCGGCATGCGCGAGCCGGAGATCTATGGGCGGACGACACTCGCAGAAATCGAGCGGATGTGCCGTGACGCCGCCGGCGACCATCCGGTCCGTTTTCACCAGTCGAACATTGAGGGTGAAATCGTCAATTGGGTGCATGAGGCGATCGACGACGGCGCGGGCATTCTGATCAATCCCGCGGGTTTGAGTTTTGTTTCGATCCCGGTGCTCGATGCGCTCAAAATGTTTCCGGGCCCGATCGTCGAACTGCATATCTCGAACATCCATCGCCGCGAGGAGATCTATCATCGGTCGCTGGTATCGAAGGTCGCCACCGGCGTGATCGCGGGGCTCGGCGCCGCGGGCTATCCGCTCGCGATCCGCTGGCTCATGGACCAGATAGACGGATAGTTTATCGCCATGCCTGAACCCTGTATCATCGCCGTTGCGATCACCGGCTCGCTGCCGCGCAAGGAAGACAATCCTGCGGTGCCGATCAGCGTGGCCGAACAGATCGAGTCGACCCAGGAAGCCTTTGAAGCAGGTGCGTCGCTGGTGCACATCCACGTGCGCAATGACGATCAGAGTTCATCGTCCGAACCAACGCGCTTCGCTGCCGTTCAGGCGGGGGTGCGCAGGCACTGCCCCGGCATGATCGTCCAGTTTTCGACCGGCGGGCGCGGTCGTGATCCTGCCGCGCGTGGCTCGGCACTTTATCTGAAGCCGGACATGGCCTCGCTTTCGACCGGTTCGGTCAACTTCCCATCCATCGTCTACGAGAACCATCCCGCCCTGATCGGTGATCTCGCAACCGCGATGAAGGCAAATGGCGTGCTGCCCGAGATCGAGATCTTCGACCTCTCGCACCTTCACGCTGCCAGGCGGCTGGCCGACGCGGGACTTTTGGGTGAGCGACCGCACATCCAGTTTGTCATGGGCGTGCAAAACGCACTGCCTGCGGAGGAGAGATTGCTCGATGTGCTCCTCAGGGAAGCGAAACTCCTGTTTCCACAGTCCACCTGGACAGCGGCCGGAATAGGCCGCAACCAGACGATCGTAATGCAATGGGCGTTGGCGCGCGCAGCAGACGCAGTGCGCACCGGACTTGAGGATAACATCAGGATCACCAGGGAACGCCTGGCGCGCAGCAACGCCGAGCTTGTCGAACGCGCG
Organism: Mesorhizobium sp. WSM4810; assembly: GCF_055811235.1. NCBI lineage: Bacteria > Pseudomonadati > Pseudomonadota > Alphaproteobacteria > Hyphomicrobiales > Phyllobacteriaceae > Mesorhizobium > Mesorhizobium sp. WSM4810. The sequence continues at coordinate 371,359 of NZ_JBVVQV010000001.1, forward strand.
GCGGCCTCAGTCGAGAAGTTTGGCCGGCGCGTGGCCACCGTCAACGAGGCGCGCCAAACGCTTGGTCTGGCGTCAGGATCGTAATTCCTGGGCCGCAACTTCCCCGCCTGGCCGCGTCTTCCCGATTTCACGGCTTTTCGGTTTGCTTGGCAATCCGTTCCAGAAGCGCTTCGCTGCCACCCGCCGCCCAGGTAGCGACATCGGCGGCGCGGCAACGCAAGTCGAGCGATGCCTTCTACACACAGCGAGAGCCGAGCACGGCAAAAAGTCCGCTGTCACCGAAATGCCCTTCACCGAAATACCCTTGCGCCGACACCACGGGATGGCGGCTGACGCTTCGCTCGTCTGCCCTGCCTGGCTCAACGCGGTCGCCGCAGCATCGGGACGAGCGTCGGCGATGAACCGATCTGGATCGCGCCGAGCGGTTCGAAGCCGTGGCGCTGGTAGAACGGAATGTTGCGCGGGTTCGAGGATTCCAGATAGGCGGGCGCGTGATCGCGATCGCACTGCGCGAGCGCGTACGCCATCAAGGCGTCGCCGTGACCTTCGCCCTGATGCGCCGGGTCGACGCCGATCGCGGGCAAGTACCAATGCGGTTCAGTCGGGTGGTACTTGGCCATTTGCTCGAATATAGCGGCGACTTCAGGGGCAAGGGAGGGCGCAACCGTGCTCTCGACAAGCGCACCAAGCCCTTCCTCGTCGGGATGCACACCGGGCGACAGCCACAGCGCCGTCCCGACATAGCCATCGGTGCAAAAGCCGCTTCCGTTTGAGAATGCCCTGGCCCCGAACGCGCGGACCAGTCGCGGCATGGCCGCAAGGTACTGGTGTGCATGCGGCCAGGTCCATCGCGCCATGGGATCGGCTGCAAACGCCAGCACGATTGTTCCGATCGCCGGATCTTCATCGGCGGCGGCCATAATCCTCACTGTCGGCGATTTCATGCTGCCCTCCAAACGAAACCGCCACATCCAGCTGCCATGTTTCGCCTCCGGCATTGAGTTTAACGCCTGACGCAACAAGTTGTTTCGAGAAACGGAAAGGAAAATCCCCGAGGAAGGGGACAGAAGCGATGACGAAACACAAGACCGGAACACGGGAGGAATGGCTCGGAGCGAGGCTCGCACTGCTCGAGGCGGAGAAACGGCTCATGCGGCAGAGCGACGAACTGGCGCGACAGCGACAGGAGCTGCCCTGGGTTCGGATCGACAAGGAGTATCTGTTAGAGACCGAGGAGGGCAGCGCCTCGCTGGCCGACCTCTTCCAGGGGCGCTCGCAGCTGTTTGTCTATCATTTCATGTTCGGCTACGGATACCGGCTCACCGAGGAGCGCCAAGGATGCACCGGATGCTCCTTGATCGCCGATCACTTCGACTGCGTCATCCCCCACTTGAACGGCCGCGACATTCCCCTGGTTTGCGAATCGATCGCCCCGTTGCCGGAGATCCAGGACTACAAGCAGCAAATGGGCTGGCGCTTCCCGTGGGTTTCCTCGCTCGGGAGCGATTTCAAATACGACTTCGGCCCCGCCTTCACCGAAGAGCAGCAGAGAGACGGCGCCGACTACAACTATCAGCATGTCGACAGGGCCGAGCCGCAGAAGGAGGGAATGAGCGTCTTCGCGCTCCAGGACGGTGCCGTCTACCACACCTACTCGACCTACGCCCGTGGCACCGAGGCGTTTATGGGGGTCTACCGTTTCCTCGACCTGGCTCCGTGGGAAAGGAACGAGAACGGCCTCGAGTTCCCCCAGGCGTGGTGGCGCCGCCATGAGGAGTACGGCAATCGCTGAGTGTCATGGGCCCAACCGCGAATTACGGTGACAATGCACTATTTTCCTTTCTGCCTGTGCGCGTCTGTCCCTGCCGCCGGCCGGTTAGCCTGGCGGCATCTTCTCGAACGTCGTCAGCCCGGTTTCCATCTTGTCCCAGGGGAGGGCCCGGATACCGTAGGTCACCACGGTCGGATTGAACCGGCCTGGATCGTCAAGGCTTGCGGCATGGACCGTGATCGGGTCCGGCATGGCGGTGTACGTCAGGTAAACCGGGGTTCCGCAGACCGGGCAGAAGGAATGGATTTTGACATTTCCGTTGTCCGCCGCGACACGCCAGTCCGTCGTCGTGCCGGTGATCGCCACGTCCGCTCGCGACGCAAACGTCAGATAGGATCCATGACCGGTGCCGCTTCTTTTCTGGCAATCGCGGCATTGGCAGTGGTTTTCGAAGATCGGGGCTGCCTTTGCCTCGTAGCGGACCGCGCCGCACGCGCATCCGCCGGTGTACAGAGTGCTCATCTGCTCGGTCCTTTGTTCTGGATCAGGCCGCCAGTTCCGACGCGCGCGGCCTGGCGAAGACATCGATCGCCTGACCCGTTTCGAGGAAGGATTTCAGGCTGGAGAGGACGATCGGCCAACCCTTTTTGATGCCGTTCGCCATGCCGCTGCCGGCTTCGAGGTCGTCATGGCTGACGGTCAGCCGGACCATGGCCTCGTATTCCTCGAGCTCGAAGGTCACCCGGCTGTAGCTCGTCGGATCGGACGCCTGCGAAGCGTTTGCCCAGGTGATGACGAGACGGGTCGGCGGCGACACCTCGACGACCTTGCCGACGAGCTCGACGGTCCGTTCGTCATCAGCGCGGATGTGCTGCCAGCTCGAGCCGGGCTTCCAGTCGGAGACGTTCTCGTGGCCCCAGTAGCGCCGTGCGAGGTCCGGTTTGGTTATGGCCTCGAACACCTTTCCCGGTGTCGAGACAATATAGGTCGTGTAAGTGAAGCTGATCGTTTCCCTGGTCATTGCTACGCTCCTTTTGTTTCGCGAGCATAGGTAGATGGGGAAACCGGGTTCGTGTGAGTGACAATCTTGTCGCGAATTGCATCTGATATGAAATGAGATGAAAAAGGTTGACGCATGACGCGCTGGCAGCTTGCTCATGGACGGTATCTCGATCTTGGCGCGCAATCGTTGCTGATGGGGATTTTGAACGTCACGCCGGACAGTTTCTCCGACGGCGGAGACTTCGACCGGCCGGAGCGGGCGCTGCAGCAGGCGCGGCGCATGATCGGCGAGGGCGCGGCGATCATCGATGTCGGCGGCGAATCCACTCGGCCCGGCGCCGGCGCCGTCTCGGCGCGCGAGGAACAAGCGCGCATCCTGCCGGTCATCGAGGCGCTGTCGTCCGACGGCGGCAGCCTGGTTTCGGTCGACACCTACAGGGCCGAGACGGCGCGGCTGGCGGTCGCCGCGGGCGCGCATATCGTCAACGACGTGCATGGCCTGCAGCGCGAACCAGACATCGCGCAGGTTGCGGCGGAAACCGGCGCCGGCCTGGTCATCATGCACACCGGGCGCGGCCGCGAAAAACTGGCGGATGTGATCGCCGACCAGTTCCTGTTCCTGAACAGATCGCTGGAGATCGCGCGCGACGCCGGCATCCCGGACGAGCGGATTGTGCTCGACCCCGGCTTCGCTTTCGCCAAGGACGGCGAGGAAAACCTCGAGCTCATGGCTCGCTTCGGTGAATTGCGCGCGCTCGGTTTTCCATTGCTCGTCGGCACGTCACGCAAGCGCCTTGCCCGTCACCTGGTCGGCGGAAGTGACGAGGGGCGAGACGTCGGCACAGCGGCAACAAGCGTCATCCTGCGGCTGAAGGGCGCTGCGATCTTTCGCGTGCACAACATTGCGGTCAATCGCGACGCACTGGCATTCGCCGACGCGGTGCGCGAGCGCGAGACCGGGGAAGAGATCAGGCGGGCTCGGTGACGACGCCGATCCGCCGATAGACGAATTGTTCGTCGTTCGAAGGAATTGCCGCAGCACGCTGGGCTTCGTCGATCAGCATGGCCATGCGCGCATGGATCGGCGATTTCGCGCAAGCCGGGTCCGTCGCGGCGGCGTCGCCGGCAATCGCCATCGCCTGGCAGCGACAACCGCCCCAGTCGATCTCACGCCGTTCGCAGCTGCGACAGGGCTGCTGCATCCAGTCGGTGCCGCGAAACGCGTTGAATGCCGGCGAATCGGTCCAGATTTCGGCCAGGCTGCGCGGGCCGAAACGCTCAAAACTGAGCGACGGGATGGTCTGTGCGGCATGGCATGGCAGCACGGTGCCGTCCGGCGCCACCATGAAGGCGTCGCGCGCCCAGCCGCCCATGCACGGCTTGGGATAGATGGCGAAATAATCCGGCGTGACGAAATCGATGTTCATGATGCCGGTGAGCCGTTCGCGCGCCGCCGCGACGATCTCCGCCTGACGGCCGACCGCAGCGCGCTCGGGCATCAGTTGATCGCGATTGGTCAGCGCCCAGCCGGCATACTGCACGTTGGCGATCTCGAGCCGCTCCGCGCCCAGAGAAAGCGCCAGGTCGATGAATTCCGGCACTTCCTCGATGTTGTGGCGATGGATCGGCGCGTTGATGGTAAGCGGCAGGCCGGCAGCGCGCGCGCGGCGTGCCGTCTCCAGCTTCTTTTCGTGGCCGCCTTTGTGATTGCCGATGCGGTCGGTGGTCGCCGGCCGTGCGCCTTGAAAGCTCAGCTGCAGATGGTCGAGCCCGGCTTCGGCAAACGCCTCGATGCGGCCTTCGGCAATGCCGACGCCGGCGGTGATCAGGTTGGTGTAGACGCCGCGCGCCGAAAGCCCGGCGATCAATTGCTCGAGGTCGCGGCGCAGCGTCGGTTCACCGCCCGACAGATGCACCTGGAGAACGCCGAGATCGGCGGCCTGCGAGAACAAGTCGAGCCAGGTCTGCGTATCGAGTTCGCGATTGGCCTTCAGCAATTCGAGCGGATTGGAGCAATACGGGCATTGCAGCGGGCAGCGATGCGTCAGTTCCGCCAGCATGCCGATCGGAGGGAGAAGGGGCTCGCTCATAGTTTTACCAGCAGCTTGTCCGACCATTCTTGCAGGAAGGCGACGACGTCGGCCGCCACGGCCTCCTGTTCGGCGTCATAATCCGCGGCAAGCTCGGCGATGATGTGGCCGACCGTGGACCGTCCATCGCAGCGGCGCAATATATCGAGGCTGATGTCGTTCGGCCAAAACACCTTTTCCGGCGAAAGCACGGCGAACGCCTGCCGCACGGGATCGTACTGTATGCGCACGTGCTTCGGCAGCGACGGCACCGATCGGGACGACACCAAAGCTCTTTCGCGCAGCGCCATCATTGGGCTGGCTCCGGACGGAAGGCGCCGGGCGGGATGTTTCCGGGCTCGCCATAGGCGTGTTGAAGCGCGTCGAGCATGGCCCACAGTATATCGCATTTGAACACCAGCGCATCGATCGCCTGCTGCTGGCGTTCCGCCGTGTCGGCATGGCCGAGCACGTAGGCGAGGGCGAAGTCGGCGTCGCGCGAGGCCTGTTCGGGCCGTCGGCTGAAATACGCCAGCGTATCCTCGGTGATGTAATCGTATTTGGCCAGCATCGCCGGGACCCGTTCGCCGATGATGAGCGGCGAGAACATCTCGGTCAGCGACGATGCGACCGCCTCGAACAGCGTCCGGTTCGTGCAAAAGGCGAGGTAGGCGCCGACCGCGAAACGTGTCGCCGGCAGCGCCAGCCTTTCGCTCTTCACGTCATCGGCATCGAGGCCGAGCGAGGTCGCCAGATGCAGCCAGCGCGCGATGCCGCCGCTCCAACCGTCCTCGCCATCATGGTCCTCGATGCGTTTGCGCCAGGCGGCGCGAAACGCCGGGTCCTGCGCATGTGCGAGGATCATGGCGTCCTTGCGCGGGATGACGGCCTGGTAGCAATAGCGGTTCAGCGCCCAGGCCTGCATCTCGGTCCTCGACAGCGCACCGCTGGTCATCCTGTGGTGGAAAGGATGGCGGTTGTGATAGCGCTCGGCGCCGACCTGCCGCAGCACGGCTTCGAGCTCGCTGGAGGACAGGCCGTTCCTGGCCGCGTCGTGGAAATCACTCAAAATTCCATCTCCATCCCATCGCGGGCGACTTCCCAGCCAGCCGCTTTGACCGCTGCGTGCTCGGCCGAATTCTCGTCCAGAACCGGATTCGTGTTGTTGATGTGGACGAAGACACGGCGGCCGATCCCCACATCGGCCAGGCCGGCGATCGACCCCTCGTCTCCCGACATGGCCAGATGCCCCATGCGCGCACCGGTCTTTTGGCCGACGCCGGCGGCAATCATCTCGTCGTCGGTGTAGACCGTGCCATCGAACAGGACGCAGGCGGCATCGGCCAGGCGCGTGCGCAGGGCTGCATCGATGCGCGTGCAGCCTGGGATGTAGAAGACGGAGCCGTGACTGCCGGCACCGCCGATACGGACGCCGATCGTGTCGCCGGCGTCGGAACTGAAATTGGCTTCCGGCCGGCTTCTTCCCTCGAGATAGAGGGCTATCTTGCCGGGCACGGGAAAACTCTCGACAGTCACGCCGGTGTCGTGGCCGTCTGCGTCGCATATCGCCAGTTCTTCGGCCGGCGGCAAGATGCGTCGCGGCACGAGCGCTGGATCGAGGACATTGAAGATCGAGTTCGCTTCCAGCGTCGCCAGCACCTGTGTCGTTGCGTAGATGGCGAAGGGCTGCCGCTCACGCAGGCTGAGCAGGCCGGCGACATGATCGACATCGGCATTGGTCAGCACCACCGCGCGGATGGGCGTCGAACGCAACGGCGCATCCTGCGCCGGCTGCAATTCAGGCGTTTGCGCAATCTGCTGGCGGATATCGGGCGAGGCGTTGAAGAGAACCCAGCCGGCCCCATCCACTGAGGCGGCGATGCTTGATTGGGTTCGCGAATGCACGCCAGCCATCCCGGTGCGAGCCGCGCGGCTCAGGCGATAGTTGCAATTCCACTGCGGGAAGCCGCCGCCTGCCGCCGAGCCGATGATCTTCAAGCGCATTGCAATGCCCGCTCTGCGGCTTGTTCAACCAACAGCAAATTTTCGACCGCGAATGGCTTCGCGCCCGCATTGAACGCATCAAAGCCTTTCACGAAGACCTCGCGCGAGATGCAGTGCGTGTCCCCGTTGCCGGGGACACGCACCTCTGCGGCCTACTTCTTGGGAGTAATTTCAGCAGGCAGATACCGCGAAATCTCGAAGCCCGCAGCAACTTGGCACATGGTCGGTTTTGTCCAGCTCTTCTTCATGGCATACCTCCTCTTCTACCAGCCCGAAGGGGCCGATCCTTTTCTCAGTCAACCATTGCTGGGCACCATTGCAATGGTTCGTCCATCAACTCTCAAAATGGACAAATGAAACGGCAGGTTCTGAAAAGTCGAAAAACAAGAAAATAACAATGCGCATGCTCAATTGCTAATCACATAAGGCTTCCTTTCCTCCAGCGGAAGGTTGGCACGTTCCCAGCCATCGGCGCCGGAGGGATACCAGATCACCGAACTGTAGCCCCATTCGATGGCCCGTTTCGCGGCGTTCCAAGACATCCAGCAATTCGTCATGCAATAGAACAGAATGGCACGCGACTTGTCGGGACCGGCTTCGGCCGCGAGGCCTTGGCGAAAATAGTTGGCGGTCTCCTCGGAGATAGCACCGTAACCGACATTGGCCAGCCAGGTGCTGCCTGGGATGTCCTTTCTGATCTTGGCTCTCCAAATCGTTCCCGCCGGCAAATTGGCCGGCTTCGGCGTGTTCGGCATGACGTCGAAGAACACGGCCTTCTTCTCCCGCCACAGCGCCTCCGCCTCCGCCGTCGTCACGACCTTCGCACCCTGCAGCGTCTGCGGCACCGGCGCCCGATAGTCGTCCATCCGGTAGCCGCCGGGCTCGGCGATATCGCCAGCCCACAACGGTTCGGTCAGACCGAGAAGGCTCGCGGCAACCAGCAAAATCGTCTCCTTTCCCTTCATGCGTTTCTCGTCATTGCGTGATCGGATTATCGTGTTCGTCGATCAGCGGCACATCGTAGTCCAGCAGGATCCTGGTGATCTCCGCCTGGTTTTCCCTGATCACCCGGTTGAGCGTCCGCTTCCATTCCTGGTCGGATGGACGCACGCCCATGGTGATGCGGTATGACATGCGCGAGCCGGTCTTTTCCTTCACCAGCGGAACGATCGTGAGATCGGCGCCGAGTTGCTTGGCATAGTAGCCTGCCATCGGTCCCCACATGACCGCCGCATCGATCTTGCCGGCGAGCATGTCCTTGATCATGACCTCCCCCATGGAGGGGGTGAGGCGGGTATCCACCGCCAGCGGATAGATTTTTGCCGTTCGCATGAGCTTGTTGGCGGCCATGTTGGCAGTCGGCGGTGTGCTTTCGACGACGCCGATCCGCTTGCCGGTGAGTTTCGGATCCTCGATGGTCTCGACGCCTTCCATGCCGTTGCCCTTCGGGTGCACCAGCACATAGGACGAGCGATAGTAGGCGTTGGTGTTCTGCACCAGTTCATCGCCCTGGGCATAGCCCATGATGATGTCGCATCGGTTGGCCGCCAGCGTGTTGCGCACGAAGCCGGCGACAAGAGGAAACCATGTATAGGCGACGGACTTTCGGCCGGTTTTCGCGGCGACCAGTTCGGCCAGCCGGTTTTCGAAGCCTTCGCCGCTCTCGTCGGTGAACGGCATGTTCGAAGGATCGGCGCAGACGCGCAGAATGTCTGGGTCGACCAGTTCGCCCGCGGCACCAAGGCCGGCGTCCTGCGCCTGGGCGTTGGCAGGCAGCAAGGCGAGTGCGCCGAGCATCGGCAGGACAAAACACAGCTTCAACGCGTCACGGCCAATCATATCATCCACCCATACAGGATGCTTCGGCATCCTTCGCTGCCTGTGGCTTGTCTGCTTTCTTCGGCGGCCTGCCGCGCGGCGCCGCACCGTCGGCGCGGGCACGCAGATAGACGTAGAGATCATCCATGTAGCAATAGACGTTCTTGTTGTCGCCAAAGGCAGGCATGACATTTTCCTTGCCGCCGCCGACATTCTTGCGGCCCTCGGCGACGATCGAGATGAAGGTGGCGTAATCCATTGTTTTCAGGCTGTTGAGCAGGGCCGGCGCATAGCTCGAACCGGTGCCGTCCGGTCCGTGACAGACATGGCAATCGGAGTGATACCGGCGGTAACCGCTGAACGTGTACCAGTCGACGGCTCCGTTTTCGATCTTGAAGGTCGGATTTCCCTCCGCGTCGAAATGCTTGCCGCCTTCTTCCGTCACCGCCTTGGCTTTTTCAGCGCTGTCCTGGGCATGCGCGAGGCTTGAACTTGCCAGAGGCAGCGCCAGGGCGAGAGCGGAAATTACAATGCGAACGGACATTCAGCTACTTCCTTGATTTCTTGATTTCGCCTGCACACGGTTTTGCTGTCGTGAAGCGGCATGGATCGATGTGGGTGCGCGGCGAAATTGAGAGCCCGGTCCTGGCTTCCCGGTGATCCGGGCTCTCGCTTTTCAAGCCTTGGTCTTCTCACAAGCCCGAGGCGTGCTCCCGTATATCAGTCCGGGAGGCCGAAGACGGTGAGCTGGCCACCCAGCGTCGTGTAGTCGGCAAGTGCTGCGTAGCCACCGACCGCGCCCAGACCAGCAGTCCCAACGACCGCAGCCTCATCGCCTTGCGCACGGCCCTGATCGACGGCGCCATGCCAGGCAGCGGCGTTGTCGGGCGAAAGCAGTCCGCCTGCCAGACCGATACCGGCCCATCCGCCGACGCCGGACAGAACGGCGATGTACTGCTTGCCGCCATGCTCGTAGGCCGTGATGTTGCCGATGATGCCGGACGGGGTCTTGAACTTGTAGAGTTCATTGCCGTCATGATCGACTGCCTTGATGTAGCCCTCGAGCGTGCCGTAGAAGACCACGTCGCCGTCGGTCGCCAGCGCGCCCGACCAGACCGAGAATTTCTCGGGCTTGGACCAGACGATCTCGCCCTTGGCAGCATCCCAGGCAATGAAGTTGCCCATGTGGTCGGCTCCAGGGGGAGGATACATCGACACGGTGGCGCCCACGTAAGGCTGACCGGCGGTGTAGCTCACCTTGTAGGGCTCATAGTCCATGCAGACATGGTTTGTCGGCACGTAGAACAGACCGGTCTTCGGCGAATAGGTCGCCGGCTGCTGGTCCTTGGTTCCAAGCGCGGCCGGGCAGATGCCCGTCGAGTTGGTGTCTTCGCCGTTCTGCTGGGTCGAATATTTGGCCACCACCTGCGGGCGGCCGTACTGGTCGCTGCTGGGGTCCATGTTGACTTCCGTCGCCCAGTTCACCGCCGGATCGTATTTCTTGGCGACGAGAAGCTCGCCATTGGCGCGATCCATGGTGTAGGCAAAGCCATTGCGGTCGAAATGCACCAGCACATCGCGCTTGGCGCCCTTGATGTCCATGCCGTCGACAAGGATCATCTCGTTGACGCCGTCATAATCCCACTCGTCATGCGGGGTCATCTGGTAAAGCCACTTGGCCATCCCGGTATCCGCATCGCGAGCCATGATCGTCATCGACCAGCGATTGTCGCCCGGCCTCTGGACCGGGTTCCAGGTCGATGGATTGCCGGTGCCGTAGTAGATCAGGTTAAGCTTGGGATCATAGGCGTACCATCCCCAAGTCGTGCCGCCACCGGTCTTCCACTGCTCGCCTTCCCAGGTGTTCGTGCCCGAGTCCGCGCCGACCGGTTTGCCGAGATGGGTGGTCTTTTCGGGATCGATCAGGGTTTCTGCATCGGGTCCCGTCGAATAGGCCCGCCAGGCAAGCTTGCCATCCGAAAGATTGTAGGCCGAGAGGTGGCCGCGAACACCATATTCGGCGCCGGAGATGCCGACGATAACCTTGTCCTTGACGACCACAGGCGCCGACGTGCCGGATTCGCCCTTTCCGCCGTCGATCTGATCGCCGTTCTTGACCGTCCAGACGACTTTGCCGGACTTGGCATCGAGCGCCACGACGGTGGTGTCGGCCTGGTTGAGGATGATCTTGCCGTCACCATAGGCAACGCCACGGTTGACCGTGTCGCAGCACATGATGCCAATAACATTCGGGTCTTGCTTGGGCTCGTATTTCCAGAGGATCTTTCCGTCATTCTTGAGATCGAGAGCATAGACGGTGTTGGGGAACGGCGCGTGGACATACATCACATCGCCGATGACCAGCGGCCCGCCTTCATGGCCGCGCAGCACGCCAGTGGAGAAGGTCCACTTGACCTGCAGGTTCTTCACATTGTCCTTGGTGATCTGGTTGAGCTTGGAAAAGCGGGTGTTGGCGTAGTCACCCGTCTGCATCACCCAGTCCTTGGGATTCTCGGCCATTTTCATCAGTTCTTCATTGGCCGACGTCATGTGGACCGCGCCGAACGACATGAGCGCCGCGGTCGTTAGTAGGTAGGCAGTTTTCGCTAATACACGCATCAAAGTCCTCCCAGGGTGCACAATGACGAATCGTCCGTTGAGCCCACCAGGGCTTGCCCAAGCGATTCATGTGGGGGAAGTATTTCCGGCAGCGTGTCACGACCTAAGCCGAATGAGCAGAGGGCACCGTTACTGCCCATCCCACCTGGCCTACGAAAGACTGTCGCCGCTCCCTAATTGACGGTGACGCCCTTGAAGCCGGAAACAGGATGAAGCTATGTCATCCCCAGAAGGAAGGCAAGAAAAATCACTTCCATCTATGTTGCACTGCAATATAGAGAAATAGATATGAAAAAATCCGGACTGAAAGCTATTGATCGACTGTGGATGAAGCGCGATTTATATAAGTGGTTCAGTTTTACGTATTTTTTGGGCGAAATGTATTGATTTTTATTTGGGAATATTCGCTGGATCGTATGATTTTAAGTATGCGTGCGTCGCTCCCTCTGGCGATAGTGGAGGAGACCTGAAATCAAGCTCAGCACCAGGATTCGGAGCCGATGTTCGTGCTGTCGGGGAGGCCTTTTGCCGGCCGGGACGGCCCTGTCCTTTGGTACTATATGGCCTGCATGAGAACTTGACGGGCGTGGCGACAGGAGGCCAACTGGTGCGGTGATCCGTCTCGATCCATTGGGCTCGATCTGTCACGTTCCGGGCCAATCGGAGGTTCCCCATGATCAGATATGTCGGCTTTTCGAGCTTGCCGCTGTTGCTCACGTCGGCCCTGGCCTTCGCCAATCCGGCCGGCGCCGCCTCAGATTATCCGACGGTGACGGTTGTCGACTATGTGCTCGGCTGCATGCAGACGAATGGCCAGACACGTCGGGCGCTGGAGAGCTGTTCCTGCTCGATCGACGTCATCGCCTCGATCCTTCCATTCGAGGATTATGAAAGGGCCGAGACCTTCAAGAGCATGTCGCTGACGACTGGGGAGCGTTCGGGACTGTTCCGCGAAAGCGCGCCGGCAAAAGCCGCAAGCACGGGACTGAAACGCGCGCAGGCGGAAGCCGACGTGCGCTGCTTTTAGACGCCGTGTAAGACCGCCGACGGCGGCTGCATGCGGATTCGAGGCTTCAAAGCCCCGTAGCCTCCAGCGGCCATTGATTGCGAAATACCTTGCCGTCCGTATCGATCGCTTCGACCTGGATTTGGCCAGTGCCGTGCGCGGTGAAATCGAACCGGAAATTGGGATCTTCCGAAATCGATATCCCCCTTCCATCGACAGGATCAGCCGGTCTGCCTGCGAGACCGACAGTTTCTGAACGAAATGCGCGGGGATGAAATACTGGGTCAAGGGGTTGCGCTGCAGGCCCGAATTGTTCGGGTGGCGGATCATCAGCTGCAATTCCTGCGCCTTTGTCATCGTCTCTTGCGGCGGGAATTGGCGCAGCTTCATCTGTCCCATCGTTGCCATCGCTTCGTCCTGGTTCTTGAGCGCCGGGGCGGAGCATCCGCCTGACGCCTTGACGAAGGTCTGGGCCATGTGAAGCTCGCCGCCCTGCGTCTCTGCTATGGCACGCAGATAGGAATAGTCGTCGACGCGCACGCGCGTCGACAGATGTGTCACACCGGCGTCCTTGCCGATCTCGAACGTCGCCGCGACCGGCGCTGGATTGACGTCGATGATCAAGGTGACGGATTTGATGCCGGCGGGCGCCTTGGTCGGGTCGATATAGATGTCGACAGGCACGATGGCGGCATCCTGCGCCCGCTTCGGCGCCTCGATCCTGACGACGCCGCTATCGACCAGAATTGCCCGATCGCCGAACACGTCGCCTTTCAGATCCTGCCAGATCCTGTCCGAAGAGGCGGTTGTCTGCTGGGCGTTGGCGGCGCCGGAGGCGCCAAAGAGCGCGCCGATGGCCAGGATGATCGCGGCGAAGACGGCTGCCAGCGGCAAGCCGAGCTGCCGGCTCCGGTAAGCGTGGTTCTGCATTTCGATGCCTCTACCAATGTCAGAGAGGTGGTGCCCAGGCCGATGTCGAGGATAGACCCTTGACGATGCGTTGGCAAATCGATCCACAGCGCTTGTCGCTGTGATCTATTCCCATTCGAGTTCGGCAAAGGCGGCTGTTGCATTGCGCTCGTTGTATTCGTCGAACAGATGCCAATTGCTCCGTTCGCTTGCGCCGGCGGTCTTGACGGCGTCGCGGAGCGGCGTCCCGTCGGCGATCGCCTTGCGAATATCGCGCGCCAGAATTTCGAAATAGCGCCGCTCTCCCGTCAGCGCCGCCGGCCAGTCGGCCGGCACCGGGCCGTGACCCGGCACGGCGCGCACCGCGCCGATCGCGGCGAGCGCGTCCATCTGGCGGAGCCAGCCGAGCAGCGATCCGTCGAGCGTCGGCAAGGAACCGATGAAAACCAGATCGCCGGCAAACAGCGTGCGGGTCGCGCTATCGAAGACGGTCAGGTCGTTGTCGGTGTGAGCCGCCTTCCATGCCTGCAATTCGAGCACGCGTCCGCCAAGGTCGAGCTGCAGGCGATCGTCGACCAGCATCGTCGGCGGTATGATCTCGATCCCTTTGATAAGCGCGCCGCCGATCTGTTCGCGAAAGCTCTGCAGGTAGAAGGCGCCGCGCGCCTCGAGGGCACGCGGCAGATTGTGGTGGCCGACGATGGTGGCGCCGATCTGCCGGAACGCCGCGTTGCCGAAGACATGGTCGGGGTGCATGTGGGTGTTGATCAGGTAGCGGACCGGCTTGGCGCTTATCTTGCCTATTTCGGCGATGAGGGCGTTCGCCTCGATCAGGCTGCCGCCGCTGTCGATGACGGCGACGGCGTCGGCGCCGACGACGACGCCGAGGTTGGAGATCGCGCCCTGGTTGGCGGCGCTCATCAATTCATCGACGCCCTGGAAAGCGAAGACGCCGTCGGCGACTTTCCTGAGCTTGAATTCAAGGCCATAGGCTGCGGCGACAGCGGCCCGCCCGAGGCAACAGGGCAGCATCGCGGCGCTGACCGCGGTGCAGGCGAAGCCGTTCACAAGCTTGCGTCGTATCCTGTCGATCGGCATGGCTTCCTCCCAATTCCGAACTGTAAGGCGATCAGGCCACGCCCGGAAATTTTTGCTGGAACGACCGTAAAAGGTCGCTCATCACCTGTGGATTGCGATAGTGCCGCGGCAGCCTTACGTCGAACATGCCGAGCACATGGGCCGGCCGCTGCGCGAGCACGATGATGCGGTCCGACAGCATCAGGGCCTCGCGCAGATTGTGGGTTACCATCAGGGCGGTCGTGGGCCGCGCCGACCACACGGTCAAAAGCAGGTGCCGAAGCCGCTCGGCGGTCCGTTCGTCGAGTGAGGCAAAGGGTTCGTCCAGGAACAGCACCGCCGGTTCGGTGGCGAAGGCCCTGGCAAGCGCTGCCCTGCGTGCAAGGCCGAGCGAAAGCTCGGCCGGATAGAGCGAGCGCATGCCGGCGAGGCCGAGCGTGTCGAACAGCCCGTCAAGGTTCTTCGTTCTCAGGCTTTTCGGCAGCGCCAGCCTGACATTCTGCTCCACCGTCCGCCACGGCAGCAAGACCGGCTCCTGGAATACGGCGGCGATCCGGTTGGAGCCGCCTTCAGGCAGTTGGAACGAGCCGGAAAAGTCCTTGTCCAACCCAAGCAGGATGCGCAGCGTCGTGGTCTTGCCGCAGCCGGACGGCCCCAGCAAGCAGGCGAATTCGCCTTGCCGGACCTCGAAAGAAAGGTCCTGGAGCGCCGTGATCGAGACGCCTTGCGCGGACCTGAAAGTCTTTTCGGCGATGTCGACCCTAAGCGGGACGACGGCGCCAACGGGTTGCATGTCGTTCAACGGGCTGCACCAGAAAGAGTTCGATGACAAGCATCACCGCCACGAAAGCCAGGGTGTAGGCAAGGATGGCGGCGACGTCGAAGAGCTGGAAATAAAGATAGATCTGGAAGCCGACGCCGTTGGAGCGGCCGAGCAGCTCGACCACCAGGACGATCTTCCAGATGAGAGCGATGCCGGATCGTGAGGCGGCGGCAAGATAGGGCTGCAGTTGCGGCAGCAGGACATGGCGGGCGCGGTCGAGGAGACCGAAGCGGTAGACGGCGGCCATTTCGGCGTAACTCGGATCAAGCGCCCTGGCGCCCTCGCGCATCGTCACCACGACATTCGGGATCTTGTTGACGGCAACCGCGCCAATCGCCGCCGCTTCGTTGAGGCCGAACCAGATGTAGGCAAGCACTATGACCACCAGCGCGGGAATGTTGAGGAACAGAACCACCCAGGGAGCGAAGAACCGGTCTGCGCGGCGGTGGCTGCCGAGGAGGACGCCGATGACCGAGCCAACAACCATCGCGACGACATATGCCGCGGCAACCCGGCCGAGCGTCGCGCCGAGATGGTAGAAAAGTTCGCCGTTCGCCGCCTCTGCGAGCAGCACCTGCCAGACCATTCCCGGCCCTGGAAAGGCACGGCTCGGCCAGGCATTTGCCGCAAGGCCCCACAGCAGGCCAAGCCCGAGCAGAGAGGCCGCCACCGTCAGCACCGGTGTCAGCGCCGCTGCCAGGCCGGCTTGGCTGGACATGCCGGCCGCAGCGCCAGGCGGGCGATCGCCGGTGTCAGGTGCGCTCATTGCGGGGGTACCTGCCAGAACGTGCCGGGCGCCATCTCGGGCGCGCGGCCGACCAGCTTTTCGCCGCCGATCTCGGCCAGCACACGATAGAGCTTGCCGGCGTCGGCCGCATCCTCGGCGACCGGGCGTCTGGGAATGCCTTCGCGATAGCGGTCACGCAGTCTTGCCAGTTCCTCGCCTTGCGCGCGGATATCAGGCGCAAGGCGCAGCCACTCATCGTCGGATCGGGCCAGCAAGTCCTTGGACTGCGCCGAAGCCTTGATGAAGCCCGCGATAGCGTCCGGATGTTCGTTCGCCCATTTGTCATGAAAGACATAGCCGAGCGCCGATACGGCGCCCGAGGCCCCGAGCGCTCTCGCCGCAGCGTCGGCGCCGATCAGCCGACGAAAGCCGTTGGCCTCGAGGCGGGCGCAAAAATGCCAGAAATTGAGCACCGCATCGAGCTCGCCCTGCATCGCCTTTTCCGAAATCAGCGGCGGCGCGCCAAAGACGATGTCGCTGGTTGCCGGCAGGTCGAGGCCGTGATCGCGTCTGGCCAGCGCCTGGATCAGCAGCCAGCTTTTATCGAGAGGTCCGCCGGCGACGCCGAGCTTTTTTTCCCTGAGATCGGAGATCGTGCGGATCGGCGCTCCCTCCTTCACCATGATCGCCCCGACGGCGGTCGAATAGGGGACCAATGTGAGGTCGACGCCTTCGGAGCGCTGGCGCGAGACCCACAGCCAGTCGGAGACGATCATGTCGATCGCGCCGGCCAGCAAGGCGACGTTGGTTGCATCCTCGCCGGCGAAATCGACGACCTCCAGATCGATACCGTTGGCTCCGTCGAATCTGTGGTGCTTCAGCGTGTCAAGAGGCCAGCTCACGGTGCCGAATTTCAGCACACCGATGCGAATCCTGTTCGTGGCGAATGAGGGCTTTGGGACAAGCGCCGCGGCCGTTCCAAGAGCCGCCAGCCGGAGCGTTCCTCGACGCGAAATCATGATGATGTCTCCTCCCGGGGCCATAACGGGCCGGGGCGCCGATCAGATCGCACGGTCTTTGTTCGGCAAAGCGCATTTCCAGCGCTTGACCTTGAGGGTCGGGTGATCCGGCGCCCATTTCGCGATTTCGGTGGGCGCCAGCATCATGCATTGGAACAGAGAACCGCGGCTCTCGAAATAGAGATGTTCGTCTCGGCAATTGCCCGGATTGGCAATCAGGCAAACCGTCAAGATGAGGTCGACCATATCCATTCAGCACCTCTTGCGCGCTTGAAGACGCCCGCTTTGGCGAAATCCGGCCCGATCCGCGAGCCTGGACAAAATCACCAGCTGCCGGAGTCCCGAGGTGCCCATGGAAAACCGGAATGGTTTGAGGCTACGCGTTCGCCAGATGGCCGTCAACAACGGCGAATGGATTGGGTCTACCGGAGCCGAGTTGAAACTACCTGCAAGACAATCGAGTCCGTTTGCGCTGCCCCTCATTGCCCTGCCGGGCATTTCTCCCCGTATAGTGACGGGGAGAAAGACGCCTTTGCAAATGATTTCGCCAATCTCCAGCGTCGCAGAAGGGCGCCGACGGTGCGGCCAGCCCCCTTCGCCCCGTCACTCTAGGAGAAGGTGCCGGCAGGCGGGTGAGGGGCAGCGCCGACGTCGACAGTCGCCAATACGACTTGGACGCGCCCTTGTCTGAATGATCTGCATGGTTGACATCGCTCATCTGCCGGGTAGCTTCCAGGGTGCAGGCGCTGCAACTCCACAAGGGAGACGTTTTCGCTCTGCATAAAACGATGCATGCCGATGATCAGACAAAGGCATGCGCTAATCGTCCAGGGCACCTTGACGATCAATGAGGAAATGCCATGCGTGCAGTCGCATTTTTCGCCGTCGTGTCCGTTGCGACGTTTATTACAAACCAATCGCAGGCACAGGATGCCGCGGCGGGTGAGAAGGTCTTCGCCAAGTGCAAGGCCTGCCACGTCGTCGACGAGGACAAGAACAAGATCGGCCCGTCATTGAGCGGCGTTATCGGCCGGACGGCCGGCACGCATCCGGGGTTCAAATATTCCAAACCGATGGCCGAGGCGGGCAAATCCGGCGTCAAATGGGACGAAGCCACGCTGACGAATTATCTTCGCGACCCGAAGGGCATGATCAAAGGTACGAAGATGGCGTTTCCCGGTCTCAAGAAGGACGAGGATCTCGCCAACGTCATCGCCTATCTGAAGCAATACTCCAAATAACCCGGTTTTTCCGCAGAAGTAACGCGACTTCGCCGGCCGTTCGCAAACTGCGTTCGGCCGGCGCCCGCACTGGTTGGCGCCGGTCAAGCGGCGTCTTGCAGCCTGCGCATGGCGGAAGGCAGGTCGAGCAGGCCGTCGCAAACCAGGTCGGCGCCAAGCGCTTCAACGGCAATTTGGGTGTAGCCGCCACGCAGCAGGATAGCCGGCATGCCGGCGGCGCGGGCGGCGGCCACGTCGGCGCCGCTGTCTCCGACCATCAGTGCGTCACGAGGCTCGACCTGAAGCTGGTCGAGCGCCAGTAGCAGAGCGTCGGGCGCCGGTTTCAGGCAAGTTACCGCGTCTCCGCCGACGATCGCGCCGAGATGCTCCGTCAGCCCGAAATGCAGCAGGATTTCGCGAGCCGCCAGCTGCGGCTTGTTGGTCACCACGCCCATCGCTATTCCGCTCAAGTGGAAGTGGGTGAGAACCTCCCTGACACCAGGCATCAGTGTCGTCAGGCCGGTCAGATGCCTGCGGTAGATCGGCGCCATGGCACGGTTGGCTTCATCGAGCGCGCAGCCGAGGAGCGGCGCGCCGGATGCCGCGAAGGCTCGCTCGATCAGTTTCCTGACGCCGCCGCCGATCATCGCCCTGACCTGTTCCAGGCGCAGCGGCGACAGATCGCGGCCGGCCAGCAGCTCGTTGACGGCGGCGGTTATATCGGGCGCCGAATCGACCAGCGTGCCGTCGAGATCGAACAGGATCGCTTTTGGCGATCGAAACCGCCTGCCTGCGCCGACGTTCATGCAGCATCCTTCCACTTGATCGAGCAGCCGATCGAAGCGATCTGGTCCAGCGGTCCGTCGCCGGTTCGGGCAATCTGCCTCATCGCCTCGAAAAGGTCGCGTCTCAGTCCGGGCGGCCCGGCGTCGCGCCGCGCCGCGTCCAGCCGGCCGCGATATTGCAGCGTCAATTCGCTGTTGAACCCGAAGAAATCCGGAGTGCAAACGGCTCCATAGGCACGCGCCACCGTCTGGCGCTCGTCGTGGAGGTAGGGGAAAGTGAAGCCGTTCGCCCTGGCGAAGAGCTTCATGTTGTCGAAGGAATCATCGGGATAGGCGTCGGCATCGTTGGAGCTGATCGCGACAAAGCCGATGCCTTCGGGCTTGAGGTCGCTGGCATCGCGGACGATGCGTGAAATCACCGCCTTCACATAAGGGCAGTGGTTGCAGATGAAGGCCACCACCAGCCCGTTCGGGCCGGCATGGCTGAAGATCGAATGCGATTTGCCGTCGACACCGGGCAAGACGGCATCGATGGCTTGCCAGCCGAAATCGCAGACAGGTGGGATTGCCCCCATGTCGTCCTCCGATGAAATGGTTTACGCGGCTTTCCGGATCGCGCCGTCGGCTGCCTGCCTGATGGCGCCGATATTGGCGCGATAGGCCGCCTCGCTGCCGCCCTTGAAGATGGCCGAGCCGGCGACCAGCACATTGGCGCCGGCCGCGGTGACCAGCGGGGCGGTCTCGGGGGTGATGCCGCCGTCGATCTCGATGTCGATCGGGCGATTGCCGATCAGCGCCTTGACCCGCCTGACCTTTTCGACGACCGCCGGAATGAAAGCCTGGCCGCCGAAACCCGGATTGACCGTCATCAGAAGCACCAGATCGAGCCGGTCGAGCACATATTCGATGACCCTTTCCGGCGTCGACGGGTTCAGCGACACGCCGGCCTTCTTGCCGAGATTCCTGATCGCCTGCAGCGAACGGTCGAGATGCGGCCCGGCCTCGGCGTGCACGGTGATGATGTCGCAGCCGGCATCGGCGAAGGCGGCGAGATAGGCGTCGGCCGGCGCGATCATCAGGTGACAGTCGAAGACCTTGTCGGTTCGGTCACGGATCGCCTTGATCACCGGCGGACCGAAGGTGATGTTGGGCACGAAATGACCGTCCATCACGTCGAGATGGATCCAGTCGGCGCCCGCCCGGACGACTGCTTCGACCTCGTCGCCGAGCCGCGAGAAATCCGCAGAAAGCACCGAGGGGGCGATGATTGTCTTGGTACCCATGGTCGGCTCCCATTCTGTCTTGCGTTCGATCGCTGCACGCCAACCGGCGTCTTGTCAGCGCGGCTTCGTCTCCGGTTCGCCTTCGAGCTTGCCTTCCGCGAACACGCGGCTGCCGCGAATATCGGATTCTTCAATGGTGATAAGGTCGGTCTTCGTCAATGCCCGGTCGCGCGACGTGAAAAGCCGGTTGGCCTGGCGAAGCCGCGCCCGGTCGAGCCCATTGCGGACCGAGCGAGCGTTGGAGAAATGCGGCAGCCGCATGCGGATCGGCAGATACTCTTCGAGCGCCTTGGCCGCCGCCTCGCTGAGACGGTAATTCTGTTCCGCCAGCATGATCTCGGCGATCGATTTGAGCTCGCCGACGCCGTAGTCGGGAAAATCGAGGTGGTGGGCGATGCGCGAGCGCATACCGGGATTGCTGTTGAAGAAGCGGTCCATCTTGTCCTTGTAACCGGCAAGAATCACAACCAGATCGTCACGGTTGTTTTCCATGCATTGCAGCAGGATCTCGATCGATTCCTGGCCGTAGTCACGTTCGTTCTCGGGCTTGTAGAGATAGTAGGCCTCGTCGATGAAAAGCACCCCGCCCATGGCGCGCTTGATCACTTCGCGGGTTTTGGGCGCGGTGTGGCCGACATACTGGCCGACGAGATCGTCTCGCGTCACTGCGACCATGTGGCCTTCGCGGACATAGCCGAGACGATGCAGGATTTCGGCCATCCTGAGCGCCACGGTGGTCTTTCCGGTGCCGGGGTTTCCGGTGAAGTTCATGTGCAGGGTCGGCGCGCCCGAGGTCAGGCCGAACTTGCGGCGAAGCCGGTCGACCAGGAGCAGCGCCGCGATCTCGCGGATGCGGGTCTTGATGGGCTTCAGGCCAACGAGTTCGCGGTCGAGCTTGCCCAGCACCTCATCGATGTTGGACGCCTCGAACTCGGCCTGCAGATCGACCGGCGCGTCCGGCGCGGCAGTGCCCTTTGCTATCGCGTCCAGCATGGTTTCGGCTAGCTCCGCTCGCCTTCGGGCCTGTCGGTCGCATAAGGCACGATCGAATAGCCCTGGCTGCGGCCGTCGCGCTCCTGGCGCAGCAGCCGGAACCCGGGTTCGTTGGGCGGCCGGTTGACGATGAACGACATGCGCGGCGCTTCCCAGCCCTTGCTCGAATCGAAGGCGGTGACCCGGACATACATGTTGGGCATGGCTTTCCGGCAATTGTTGACTTCAAGCAGGATGCCCGCCGGGTCCTTCAGGTCGAACATCGGGTTGCCGTACATTTCCCAATAGGTGTTTCGCGGATGCGGATCGTCCGTGTACTCGACGCTGACCGCCCAGTGGTTTTTCAGCGCGTATTTGATCTGCGCCGAAATCTGCTCATCGGTCAGGTCGGGCAGGAACGAAAACTGTCCCTGCGTGACCTTGTTTCCCGGATTGGTCATCATGGCGACGGTTCCTTTCGTCTAGAAGCTGGGCGTTGCGGTTGGCACGAAGTCGGCCGTGTCGGTCGATTCGTAGTTGAAGGTGACGTCCTTCCATGTCTCCAGGGCAGCTTTCAGCGGCGTGCACCATCTGGCCGCCTGTTCGAGGATTTTGGTGCCCTCGCGCAGATAGTCGCGGCCCTCGTTGCGGGCGAGGATCATCGCCTCCAACGCGACGCGATTGGCCGTCGCGCCGGCCTGGATGCCGTCCGGATGGCCGATCGTGCCGCCGCCGAACTGCAGGACGACGTCCTCGCCGAGATAATGGATCAGCTGGTGCATCTGGCCGGCATGGATGCCACCCGAGGCGACGGGCATCACCTTGTTGAGCGAGGCCCAGTCCTGGTCGAAGAACAGCCCGGTTTCGAGGTTCTGCGGCGTGCGCTCCTCGCGCAGCGTGTCATAGAAACCCTTGATCATCAGCGGGTCGCCTTCCAGCTTGCCGACAACGGTACCGGCATGGATGTGGTCGACGCCGGCCATCCGCATCCATTTGCAGATGACGCGAAAATTCATGCCGTGGTTCTTCTGGCGCGAATAGGTCGAGTTGCCGGCGCGGTGCAGGTGCAGGATCATGTCGTTGCGGCGTGCCCATTTGGCCATCGACTGGATCGCCGTGTAGCCGATGACCAGGTCGATCATGACGATGCAGGAGCCAAGCTGTTTTGCGAATTCGGCGCGCTCGTACATCTCCTCCATCGTGCCGGCGGTGACGTTGAGATAATGGCCCTTGACCTCGCCGGTGGCGGCCGACGCCTTGTTCACGGCCTCCATGCAGTAGAGGAAGCGGTCGCGCCAGTGCATGAACGGCTGTGAGTTGATGTTCTCGTCGTCCTTGACGAAGTCGAGGCCACCCTTCAGCGCCTCGTAGACGACGCGGCCATAGTTGCGGCCTGACAGGCCAAGCTTCGGCTTCGTCGTCGCGCCGAGCAGCGGCCGGCCGAACTTGTCGAGCCGCTCGCGTTCCACCACGATGCCGGTCGCCGGGCCCTGGAAGGTCTTCAGGTAAGCCACCGGGATGCGCATGTCCTCGAGCCGCAAGGCCTTGACTGCCTTGAAGCCGAACACGTTGCCGATGATCGATGCGGTCAGGTTGGCGATTGAGCCCGGCTCGAACAGGTCGAGGTCGTAGGCGATGTAGGCGAAGTACTGCTGCTCGGTCTTGGTGCCGGGACCGGTGTTCGGCACCGGCTCGGATCTGAACGCCTTGGCGCGGTAGAGCTCGCAGGCGGTCAGCCTGTCGGTCCACACCACGGTCCATGTCGCGGTGGAGGATTCACCGGCGATGGCGGCCGCCGCCTCCTCGTGGTCGACGCCTGGCTGCGGCGTGATCCGAAACATGGCGATCAGGTCGGTCTCCTTGGGCCGGTAGTCCGGCTCCCAGTAGCCCATCTTCTTGTAGGGGATGACGCCCGACTTGTAGCGTTCCTTGCCTTCCTTGAGCGTGCCAGCTGACGGCATGTCGATCTTGTTCATGACAGGTCTCCTGTTTGCCGCTCAGGCGGCTTTCGCGGTTGCGATTTGCGGGTCGAGTTTTCCCGCGGCATAACGTTTGGCCATCTCGTCCATGGCGATGACCCTGATCTTCGAGGCGTTGCCCGCGGTGCCGAAGCGCTCGAAACGATCGCGGCAAAGGTCGCGCAGGGCATCCATGGCGGGTTTCAGGAATTTGCGCGGATCGAATTCGCGCGGGTCCTCCGTCGCGACTCGGCGGAACTGCCCGGCCATGGCCATGCGGCAATCGGTGTCGATGTTGACCTTGCGCACGCCGTACCGGATGCCGCGCTCGATCTCCTCGACCGGAACGCCAAAGGTCTGGGGCATCTCGCCGCCATATCGGTTGATGACGTCCTGCAGTTCCTGCGGCACCGAGGAAGAGCCATGCATGACCAGATGCGTGTTGGGCAGCTTTTCGTGGATCGCCTCGATCACCTGCATGGCGAGGATGCCGCCGTCCGGCTTGCGGCTGAATTTGTAGGCGCCGTGCGAGGTGCCGCAGGCGATCGCCAGCGCGTCGACCTGGGTGGCGGTGACGAAGTCGACCGCCTGATCGGGATCGGTCAAAAGCTGGTCGTGCGAAAGCGCGCCTTCGGCGCCGTGGCCGTCCTCGGCCTCGCCCTGGCCGGTTTCCAGCGAGCCGAGCACGCCAAGCTCGCCTTCGACCGAAGCGCCGACCCAATGCGCCATGCGTGCGACACGTTCGGTGATGGCGACGTTGTAGTCGTAGCTCGCCGGCGTCTTGGCATCCGCCATCAACGAGCCGTCCATCATCACCGAGGTGAAGCCGTGGCGTATCGCCGAAAGGCAGGTGGCTTCGTTGTTGCCGTGGTCCTGATGGATGCAGAGCGGAATGGCCGGATGCATTTCGGTCAACGCCTCCATCATCTTGGCCAGCATGATGTCGTTGGCATAGGAGCGGGCGCCGCGCGAGGCCTGGATGATGACCGGCGCGTCGCAGGCCCTGGCCGCCTCCATGATGGCAAGGCCCTGTTCCATGTTGTTGATGTTGAATGCCGGAACGCCATAGCCGTGCTCGGCGGCATGGTCGAGAAGCTGGCGAAGGGTGATGCGGGCCATTTTGGGGTCCTTCCTAGATGAGCTTCAGCGCCGCTGCGGCGACGGCTTCGGGCGTGATGTCAAAATGCCGGTAGAGATCCGGGGCAGGGGCGCTGGCGCCGAAACCGGCCATGCCGACGAAAGCACCGGTGTCGCCGATCCAGCGGTCCCAGCCGAGCCGTGCTGCGGCTTCGACGGCGACGCGCGGCGCCGAGCCGAGGACCGCCTTGCGGGTGTCGGCATCCTGTTCCTCGAACAGCTCCCAGCACGGCATCGAGACGACGGCGGCGGCGATGCCGTGCTCGGTCTCCAGCCGTTCGGCGGCGGCAACGGCGATCTCGACCTCCGAGCCGGTGGCGATCAGCGTCACGGCGCGGTGCCCGGCCGGCTCGCGCAGGACATAGGCGCCCCGGCTGGACAGGTTCTCTTCGCTATCTGTGTGGCGCAGCATCGGCAGGTTCTGCCGCGAGAGCACCAGCACGCTCGGCCGGTTCTTGCTCTTCAGCGCCAACTCCCAGCACTCCGCCGTTTCGATGATGTCGGCCGGACGGAAGACGTTGAGGTTGGGCGTCGCCCGCAGCATCGCCAGGTGCTCGATCGGCTGATGGGTCGGGCCGTCCTCGCCGAGACCGATGGAATCATGGGTCATCACATAGATGACGCGCTGGCCCATCAGCGCCGACAGCCGCATCGCGCCGCGCGCATAGTCGGCGAAGCACAGGAAGGTGCCGCCATAAGGCACGAAGCCGCCATGCAGCGCGATGCCGTTCATGGCCGCAGCCATGCCGTGCTCGCGGATGCCGTAGTGGATGTAGCGGCCGGCATAGGCACCAGGCGCTATGCGATCCATGCCCTTGGTGATCGTCAGGTTCGAATGCGTCAGGTCTGCGGAGCCGCCGACGGTCAGCTCGGTTGCGGCGTTGATGGCGCCGAGCGCCATTTCGGAGGCTTTTCGCGTTGCGACCTTGGTCGCCTTTTCGACATGCTCCTTGCGGAAAGCGCCGAGCGCTTCGAAGACCGCGTCGGGCAGGGTGCCGGCGACCGCACTCTCGAAGGCCTGGCGCTGCGGCGAGGCGGCAAGCCGCTGCTCCCAGGCGTGCCGCGCCGCTTGCCCGCGCTCGGCAGTTTCGCGCCAGGCAAACAGGATGTCGTCCGGCACCTCGAACGGCACGCAGGCCCAGCCGATGTTCTCGCGCGTCGCGGCGATCTCGGCATCGCCCAGCGGCGCGCCATGCGTCTTTTCCGAGCCGCCCAGATTGGGCGCGCCCTTGCCGATCACCGTGCGACAGGCGATCAGCGACGGCCGATCCGACTGCTGCGCCGCTTCGATTGCCGCAGCGACGGCTTCCGTGTCGTGGCCGTCCACCGACTGCACATGCCATCCGGCGGCTTCGAACCGAGCCGGCTGGTCCATCGATGTCGACAGCGACGTCGGTCCGTCGATCGAGATCGCATTGTCGTCCCAGAAGACGATCAGCCGGGCGAGCTTCAGGTGACCGGCAAGGTCGATCGCCTCGTGGCTGATGCCTTCCTGCAGGCAGCCGTCGCCGGCGATCGCGTAGGTGAAATGATCGACGAGATCGGCGCCGTGGCGGGCAGCAAGCATGCGCTCGGCCAGCGCCATGCCGACCGCGGTCGAGATGCCTTGTCCAAGCGGACCGGTCGTCGTCTCGATGCCAAGCGCATGGCCATATTCGGGATGTCCGGCGGTGCGGCTGCCCAGCTGGCGAAACCGCTGCAATTGCTCGATCGGCATGTCTTCGTAGCCGAGCAGGTAGTGCAGCGCATATTGCAGCATCGAGCCGTGCCCGGCCGAAAGTACGAAGCGGTCGCGATCGGGCCAGTTGGGCGCCGACGGATCGATGTTGATGAAGCGGCCGAACAGCACCGTCGCAACGTCGGCCATGCCCATCGGCATGCCCGGATGACCGGAATTGGCCTTTTGGACGCTGTCCATCGCCAGTGCGCGAATGGCGTTCGCCATGTCGCGCTCCGAGACGGCGGCGACGGGCTTCAGGGCTGCTGCTTGGCTGTTCATGGCGTCCTCCTCACGACACACGGTTCTTGCGTTCGATCAATTGCAGGATGAGCGGCGTCAGGATCAGCTGCATGGCAAGATCGAGCTTGTTGCCTGGCACCACTATGGAATTCGGCCGCGACATGAACGAGTCGTGGATCATCGAAAGCAGGTAGGGGAAATCGATGCCGCGGGGATTGGCGAAGCGGATGACCAGCATCGATTCGTCGGGCGTCGGGATCCAGCGGGCGATGAACGGGTTGGACGTGTCGACGATCGGCACGCGCTGGAAGTTGATGGCGGTCTGCGAGAACTGCGGGACGATGTAGCGGACATAATCCGGCATGCGGCGCAGGATGACGTCCATCACCGCCTCGGTGGAATAGCCGCGGGTTGCCCGGTCGCGATGGATCTTCTGGATCCATTCGAGATTGATGACCGGCACCACGCCGATCCTGAGGTCGGCATGCCTGGCCAAGTCTATCTTGTCGGTGACGACGCAGCCATGCAGGCCCTCGTAGAACAGCAGGTCGCTCGGCGGGAATTCGCGCCATTCGGTGAATTGTCCCGGTGGCGTACCGTACTGCTTCTCCTCGTCCTCGTCGTGGATGTAGGTGCGGGTCTTTCCGGTTCCGCGGCGGCCGTATTCCTCAAACACCTCTTCGAGGATTGCGAGCTCGTTGGCCTCGGCATGGAAGTGGGTGAAGTTCGGATTGCCCGCCTTCTCCTCCTCGGCCACCTTGACCTTCATCGTGGCGCGGTCGTAGCGGTGAAAGGCATCGCCCTCGATGAAGGCGGCGTCGATGTTCTCGCGCCGGAAGATCAGCTCGAAGATGCGCTTGACCGAGGTGGTGCCGGCGCCCGACGACCCGGTGATGGTGATGATGGGGTGCTTTGCCGACATGATGCTCAGGCCCTGAACAGGCCGCGGCGGCTGAACAGCGGCGCACGCTCGCCGATCGCGCTGGGCTCGGTGTGGTAGCGGGTGATGCGCGCGACCTCGCGCGCCGATCCGAACACCACGGGCACGCGCTGGTGCAGGCCCTCGGGCTCGATTTCGAGGATGCGGGTGATGGTGTCGGTGGCGGCGCCGCCTGCCTGTTCGATGAGATAGGCGATCGGGTTGGCCTCATAGACGAGGCGCAGCCGTCCCTGGCGGTAACCCTTGCGCTTGTCGCCTGGATACAGGAACACGCCGCCGCGCATCAGTATGCGGTAGCAGTCGGCGACGAGGGATGCGATCCAGCGCATGTTGAAGTCCTTTCCGCGTGGGCCTTCAGTGCCTTCGAGGCAGTCGTCAATGTAGAGCCGTACCGCCTCGTCCCAATGCCGGTAGTTGGCGGCGTTGATGGCGAACTCCTGGGTACGCTGCGGGATGATCCGGCTCTCGTAAGCCTGGACGAAGGTGCCGAGCCTGGTCGAGAGAACGAAGACATGCGTGCCGCTGCCGAGCGACAGAACCAGCGCCAGCTGCGGCCCGTAGATGAAGAAACCGGCGCCCAGCTGGTTCACGCCTGGCTGCAAAAAAGAGGCGGCCGGATTTTCGTCCGGCGCGCCAGTTGCAGGGAGGAGCGAGAAGATCGTTCCGATCGACACGTTGGTGTCGATGTTGGAAGAGCCGTCGAGCGGGTCGATGGCGATGGCGAGAGGCGCCTGGCTGTCGAGCAGGACCGGCTGCTCCAGTTCCTCGGAGGCGTAGAGCGCGACCGGAGCGTGGCGCATGGCGTCGAGGAAGATGTCATCGGCGAAGATGTCGAGATCCTTCTGGATGTCGCCGTCGGCATTGGCGCTGCGGGTCCCGGCAAAGGCGGTGCCGAGCACCCCCTGATTGATGGTGTTGCGGACCTTGGTGGCGGCCTGCGTCAGCTGACGGACGGTCGCGACGACTGCCGAACGCAGTTCGTCGGGTGGGCCGAGATAGGAATTCAAAAATGCGTCGAGCGTTGCCGCTGGCATCGTAACCTCCCGATCCAGCCGCAAACTCCTCCGGCCGGATTGGGGAATGAGAACAAACTGCCATGGATAAGTAAAATTCAATAACTTTACTTTCGTGCTAAAAAAAATTTAGTATGGCGCATGAGAAACCTCACGCTCAAGCAATTCAAGACCGTCCAGGCCATCATCAGCCATGGAAAAATCGTTAGCGCGGCCAAGGCGTTAGGCTTGTCTCCTCCAGCGGTGACGATCCAGTTGCGGCAGGTCGAGGAGGAGTTCCAGCTGGCCTTGTTTGACCGGACGTCGGACGGCATGCGTCCGACTGCCGCAGGTCTGGCCTTCGTCGAGACGGCGCAGGCGATCGAGGAGCGGCTTCGCCTGCTCGAAGACAAGATGGATGCGATCAAGGGCGTGCGTATCGGCAGCTTGCGGCTCGGCGTCGTTTCCACCGCCAAATATTTCGCGCCGCGGCTGATGGCCGGCTTCATGAAGGAACATCCCGACATCGACATGCGGCTCGCCATCGGCAACCGCGCCGAAACCATCGGCAGTCTGAAGAACCACGACATCGACGTCGCGCTGATGGGACGCCCGGCGAGGGAAGTTCCGGTGCGTGCCTCGGTCTTCGGCGATCACCCGCTGGTCATCATCGCGCCGCCCGACCACCCGCTGGCGTCGGCGCGCGAGATATCCAAGGAGCGGATCGCCGAAGAGCATTTCCTGATCCGCGAGCCGGGCTCCGGCACGCGCATCTCGCTGGAAATATTCCTCAGCGACGTGCCCGGCCGCATCGACGATCTCGGCGTCGAGATGGGCTCGAACGAGACGATCAAGCAGGCGGTGATGGCCGGGCTCGGCATCGCCTTCATCTCTGCCCACACCATCGCCGCCGAAACCGAAGCCGGCCGGCTGGTCATCCTCGACGTGGTCGGCATGCCGATCCGCCGGCAATGGTTTTCGGTGATGCGCAGCGATCACGCGATCTCGCCGGCGATGGCGACGTTCCACGATTTCCTGATGCGCAAGGGCGCGATGTACCTGCCGCTGTTCGGCAAGCTCTATCCGCACGAACGACCGAACATTGGAGGTCGCGCCTGAATTGAGGGCGGAATGCGTCTCTGGCAGCCACCTGCCAGGGCGGCTAGTTCGATTTGCCGAGGGCTTTCAGGACAAAGCGAATCTGCGTGCGTAGGCCCGCTTCGGTGTCTTCGCCGTGTTGAACGCAGTGCTCGATCAGAATCGGGTGGAAGAACGGCGTGAACGCGGCGTTGACCGCACGCGCCGCTTCTGCCGGGTCCTCGACCTTGAGTTCGCCCGCCTCGGTCCCCTCGCGAATGATCGCCTCAAGGATTTCCAACATTCGCCCGACATGCGCCTTGATGACCGCCCGATTCTCGCGCAGGGCGGCGACGATCAAGTAGTGCATGCTTCTTTCCTTGATCAATTTCGTCTTGTTGTGCTGGTGAACGGCGGTCAGGAGCCGGTCGAGTTTCTCCAAGGCCGGCGCGTTGGTGCGTGCGATCGCAACGGCGATGTCCGCGACCTCGTTCACGACCTGCCTGCAGATGGATTCGTTGATTGCATCCCTGGAGGAAAAGAAACGGTAGACGTTCGCCCGGCTCATGCCGAGTTCGGAGGCGATGTCGGCTACCGACGTCTTATGGTAGCCGATGCGGCGAAAATGCGCCTCCGCCACCTCCAGGATGCGAGCGCGCCTCGTCGGGATCCGTTCGCGTTCCGACCGGATGATTCATGGATGTCTCCAGAACTGATGATGGATCTGCCGGGCTCGCCCTGGACGATCATTTTGCAAGCGGTAAGGTCGTGCGACTGGCCCTGCGTATGTTCAGGCAAAGCCAGCGGCGAAATCTTGATCCGCCTGCTCGACAACACGGCCCTATTCAGCAGCAATTGCCGTGTGCATTTCCAGTTCCTCCGCCGCGCCCTCACGGACCTCGTCAGCAGTCGGCTTGATGCCGAACCACGCGGCGTAGAGCGCGGGAAGGAAGAGCAGGATCAGCACCGTGCCAACCGCCGTGCCGCCGATCAGCGTATAGGCCATCGATCCCCAGAAGACGGAGTGCGTGAGCGGGATGAAGGCCAGCACAGCGGCGAGTGCCGTCAGGATCACGGGCCTCGTGCGTTGCACCGTCGCCTCGATCACGGCGTGGTAGTCGTCAAGGCCGGCAGCACGGTTCTCCTTGATCTGTTCGGTCAGGATCAGCGTGTTGCGCATCAGGATGCCGGCCAAGCCTATCATGCCCAGAATGGCGTTGAATCCGAAGGGCTGGTTGAAGGTGAGCAGCATCGGCACCACGCCGACAAGACCAAGCGGCGCCGTCAGCATCACCATGGACATCGTTGAGAAGGATCGTACCTGCAGCATGATAACAATCAGCATGGCGGCTATCATTGCCGGAAAGACTTTAGCCAGCGCGGTGTTGGCCTTTTCAGCCTCCTCGATCGATCCGCCCAGTTCGATGCGATAGCCGGCCGGAAGGGATGCAATCAGCGGCTGAAGGGCCTTCACGATCTCCTTGGAAACCTCTGGAGGCTGAGTCGCTTCGTTGATATCCGAGCGGATCGTGATGACAGGCGTGCGATCACGGCGCTTCATGATCGCCTCTTCCAGACGGATTTCCGAATGGCCGATCTGGTCGAGCGGAATCGGGCGACCGTCCCGGCTCATCAGTGAGAAATCCGCCAAACGTGTCGGATCCAGCCGCTCGCCGCCGGCGCTGCGTGCGACGATGGGGACGTTGCGGATGTCCTCGCGAACCTGCGTAACGGGGATGCCGGTGAGCAAGAACTGGAGTTGCTGGCCCACCTCTGCCGGCGACAGGCCGATGAGGTTCAGTCGATCCTGATCCGGGACGAAGCGGAGCACGGGTGTGCGATTGCCCCAATCGCGGTTGGCCTGACGCACGTCCGGGACGCCCCGCATGATGTCGAGGGCCTTCTCGGATATGCTGTAGAGTTGCGCGGGCTCAGGTCCGATAATCCGGAACTCGACCGGGAATGGCGTGTAGGGGCCGAACACGAGTTGCGTGACGCGGACATTGGCCTCGGGTGCAAGCCCCTCTGCCACCGCCTCGCGGAGGCGGTGCTTCAACACCTCACGCGCCTCGGCGTCCTGGGTCAGCACGACGATCTTGGCGAAGGCAGGATCAGGCAGTTCCGGCGCCATTGCGAAAAAGAAGCGGGGTGCGCCCTGACCGACATAGCTCGTGACGATCTTGGCCTCGGCTTGGTCGTCCAGCCAGCCTTCGAGCTTCTCGACCGTAGCGGTCGTCGTCTCGATGCTGGTGCCTTCAGGCAGGCGAACCTCCACCAGCACTTCGGGGCGGTCGGATGTCGGGAAGAACTGCTGTTTGAGAGAGCCCATGCCGACAACGGAAAGCACGAAGGCGATGCCAACGATACCGCTGATCATGAACTTGTGGCGCACGGCGAAGGTGATGAGCCGCCGCAAGCGCCGATAATTGGGTGTGTCATAGATCGCGTGGTGACCGCCTTCGACCGGTTTGATCGCGGGCAGCATCTTGACGCCGAGGTAAGGTGTGAAGACCACCGCGACGATCCAGGAGACGATGAGGGCGAACCCTACGACCCAAAAGATGTTGCCGGCGTATTCGCCGGCCGTCGAGCGCGCGAAGCCCACCGGCAGGAAGCCGGCGATCGTCACGAGCGTTCCGGACAGCATCGGCGCCGCAGTGTGGCTCCACGCATAGGCCGCCGCCTTGATGCGGTCCATGCCTTCTTCCATTTTCACCACCATCACCTCGATGGCAATGATGGCGTCGTCCACGAGAAGACCGAGCGCCAGGATGAGGGCGCCGAGCGTGATGCGGTCGAAGAACCGGCCGGTCTCCAGCATGATGAGGAACACGACGGCAAGCGTCAGAGGGACGGCAGCCGCCACCACGATGCCGACGCGCCAGCCGAGGCTCAACAGGCTCACCAAGAGCACCACACCGAGCGCCATCGCAAACTTCATCATGAATTCGTCGACCGCAGAGGTGATGTTGACGGCCTGGTCGGTCACCTTGTCGAGCGTCATCCCGAGTGGCAGTGTCTGTGCGATGGCTGCTGTCCTGTCCTCCAGCGCCTTGCCGAGCGCGAGACCATCCCAGCCCTCCTGCATGACAGCCGCGAGCATGATGGTGGGCTCACCCTGACGTCGAATGAGGTAGGTGGGGGGATCTTCATAGCCGCGCCGGACTTCGGCGATATCTGAGAGCTTCAGCGTCCGCCCCGCAGCGGCAATCGGCGTGTCGGCGATCGCCTGAACGCTGTCATAAGCGCCGTCCACCCGGATGAAGACCCGCGGCCCCTGGGTGTCGATCGAGCCTGCCGGCGTGAGGGTGTTCTGCCGCTGCAAGGCGGCGACGATGTCCTGTGCCGACACGCCGAGGGTGGCCAGCTTGGCGTAGGAAAATTCGACGAATATCTGTTCGGGACGTTCACCAAGGATGTTGATCTTCTTGACGCCGGGCACGTGCAGGAGGTCTTGGCGGATCGCCTCGGCCTGTCTCGCCAACTCACGCATCGGCATGCCCTTGGCCTTCAGCGCGTAAAGGGCGAAGCTTACATCCGAATATTCGTCGTTGACGAAGGGCCCGAAGACGCCGGACGGCAGGTTGCGGGCTTCATCCCCGAGCTTCTTGCGAGCCTGGTAGAACTCCTCCTGCACGACAGATGGCGGTGTGCTGTCCTTCAGCGTGACCGTCATATACGCGTAACCCGGCCGTGTGGTCGTCTCGACCCGGTCGTACCAGGTCATCTCCTGAAGCCGCTTCTCCAACGGTTCGGCGACGAGGTCCTGCATCTCGCGCGCCGTTGCGCCCGGCCATACCGTCGTGACCGTCAGGGTCTTGATGGTGAAGTTGGGGTCCTCCGCCCGCCCGAGCATGACGAAAGCGTAGGCGCCGGCGGCCACCAGCAGGAGGATGAAGAACAGTGTAACGGCGCGTTCGCGAACGGCGATCGCGGAGAGATTTAGGTTCATCATCAGTTGCCCCTGCTTTCGGACGCAGTCCTGACGCGAGCGCCCTCCTGCAGGAGATGGGCGCCGAGCGAAACAATCGGATTGCTGGAGTTCAGTCCGGAGACCACAGCGGTTTCGCTGGTCACACGAACAAGCTTGACAGGCTGAAACTGTACGGTCGAGGTGGCGTTGTCCAGGACCCAAACGCCTGTCTTCTTGCCGTTATCGAGCACGGCTCCCAGCGGCACCTGGACTTCCCGCTGGCGTGCCTGGCCCGCAAGCCGAATGGTCACCGTCGCGCCAAGCGGTGCTGCCGCGGCCTCACCGTCGAGCACCATAACGGGCCTCATAGGTACGGGTCTGGGCATCGGCGGAGTTCGATAATTGCCGGAGATGTGCCGTGTAACGACGCCCATCGCCGCCATACACGCTGGCCTCGGCCGCCGACCCAATCGCCGGCCGGATCGTTTCGGGAAGCGCGACCACCGCTTCGCGGGAGCCGGCCTTGGCGATCCGGGCCACTGTCTGGCCGGCGGAGATGACCTGCCCCGGCTCGCCAAGCGTTTCGACCACCGTTCCATCCGCGTCGGCCAGCAGGACCGCGTAGATCGCTTCGTTCTCGGCAACCCGTGCTTCGGCTTCGGCGGCGGCGAGTTGCGCCTCGGCCGTATCGACCGCGGCCTTCGCCTGCTCGTAGCGCTGTCGGGGGACCCATCCATCCCTAAGCAAACTGGCGTATCGCCGTTCATCCGGTTCCGTCTGAACGACTGTTGCGCGCGCTGCGGCAACGGCGTTGCGCTTCGCCGTGAGCGCGAGGCGAAGGTCGGTGTCGTCGATGCGCATCAGTGGCTGACCAGCTTTGACCTCCTGACCCACATCCACGAGCCGCTCCACGATTTTGCCGGGGACACGAAAGCCGAGATCGCTCTGCACCCTCGCCCCGACAATGCCGGTAAAGCCGCGTTCGGATCCGGTCACCGGCGCTGCCGTCACCACTCTGACGATCGGCGGTTCCTGCCTCGGGTCGCCTACGGCGGAGGCTCCCTGCGTAGGAATGGCAAGTGTGGCGAATGCCGCCGCTCCTGACATCGCGATCAGCACGCCCCCCAGCACAACAGCGGGTCTCTTTTTCACGTTCGTCGCCTCTCAAGAAAGATTGCGTTTGACCTTTACATCGGCCCGACGGACGCGAACCCAGCAGCACGCAGGCTGCCGTCTGCAAGGCGGGTCGGTGCATTGGCATCGGCGCGCATGCCGGTCTCGGACGACACTGTCACCTCCTCGCCGGACCGCGAGAACGCGTAGAGCGGGCCGCGGTGGCCGGGCATCGAAAATGCCACGGAGTCGCCGTCGGCGAGGCCCATGACGACGCGCTGCGGATCGCCGCCGGTCTTCGGCGCGAAGGTGGCGGTGACCTCCAGGAGGCCGCCTTCGGCCGGGACGTAATAGACGACCATGTCGAGGTGTCCCTCGTGCAGGCTGCCGGCTTCGATCGGGCGTCCTATGGTGGCTTCCTCGGCAAACGCCGGGGCGGCAACAAACAGCGCGGCCAGAACGGAGGCGCTCAGGGTTTTGCGGATCATCTCGTATCTCCTTCGTTTTAGATTGCGTTCGAACTCTATAACTGAGTTAGATTACGAATGCAATCTAAGAAATGAAAATTTATGATGCATGTGAGTCGCATGGCGCATCGCGCAGACAGAATGGAGGGCTGCCCGATTGACGCGCTCGGTTCGGATGCCGCCGGGCAGGGCGCCGACGTGAGGCATCATTCGAGGCCGGGGATCAGGGAATATTCTGGGACGCTCGGTAGCTGGGTTGGCGAGGGCAGGGGCAAGGAGCCCAGCTGCAAGGCCATTCTCTCGACAATATTCGGCGCGGTGCTCCTCTCGCGACCGTCAACGACGAGCGGCTGTCGAAGCGGTTCCCGCAAGCGGCCGCCGAGAGCGCGCGGTGCTCGAAACAGAACCAGTGCGGCGTCTGCCTTGGCTTGGCAAAGCCCCATCCTGCATTCTTGTCGCAACCTGGATGCTCGCACCTATGGTGCTGAATGCTTGGGCGCGTGACGCTGGGCAAGGCTACCCGGCACAACATGCTCCTCAATGGCCGCCAAGACAGGTTGGTTTTATAGAGATAGATAGGAAATAGATGGCGCGAGCCTCTGAATTAAATTTTGCGATACCGCCAAATTGATAACCGCATCCGTCTTCTTCTACGTAATGTTTGCCGACGTCGTAAAAATTGAAATACAGTTTACAAGTATCGTGACTTACACATGGCGTCCCAGAAAATTCCCCGTCATTTAGGTTTGCTGTGAAGGTCGTTTCAATCGAACTTCTTACGCATTTCGCAATAGAGCCATACGCACAAGGCTCAGAGGATTCGAAAATTTTGTCGGGATATATTGTGCAAAACCTGTCGTTTTTTAACATCTCACTGCCATCTGCAGCCACGGACCGAGGCTCTCCGCCTTTTGATGAGCAATACTCTGTGATCCTTCGAATGTAACCGCCAGAGTCGCTCAAAGTGGAATGAGAGACAGTCGCGGGAAAACTCGTCCCGCTAGCCAGATGAGAGAGTGCGACAAGGATGACCCGGAACATTTGAGATATCCCTCTTCAGGCAGATAGTGCCACACATCTGGATAACAGAGCAAAATGTATAGAAGATCACGTTGCTCGAGGTTCACCCCGAGAATCCTCCTAAGCGGTTGATGATCCACAAGCCGATGAAGATCGACGGCAAGATCCATTGGCACACCAAGCGATTCCGGGCTGACACGCAGACCCGAACCTGACCATCACATCTAAGCCCAAGAGCACGGGAGCAGTTAGGATATTTGGAATAGGTGTTTCGGTCGGGTAGGCTGCCGCCCTTGACGATCAGGTCAAAAACTCATCTTTCGACCATAGACGTTCCAATCAAGTTGCCGTTGCGCCGAGCGCCTATGTCCAATGCGGATTGCACTTCCTGATCGATCTGCTCCCGCCGCGCCATGAACCAATTCTTAGCGCCTGGATAGTCAGCCGCCGATACGCTGGAGTCCGAAAAACCTAGCGTATTTTGGGACAAGGCAAGGATATCTTGCTGCCCCAATACCACGAAAAGAGCGACACGTGTTTCGGCGGAATTGGTCTCAAGCCATCTGGCGACCCCGATACCGACCATATTGTTCTGTAGGTCTTTCATGATTTCCAAGGTCGTGTCAGGCTTTCCGCGTTTCACGT
Source organism: Mesorhizobium sp. WSM4810 (assembly GCF_055811235.1). NCBI lineage: Bacteria > Pseudomonadati > Pseudomonadota > Alphaproteobacteria > Hyphomicrobiales > Phyllobacteriaceae > Mesorhizobium > Mesorhizobium sp. WSM4810. The sequence goes on from NZ_JBVVQV010000001.1 coordinate 407,685, forward strand.
AGAGTTCAGCAAATTCATTGACCAGTCCACACCGGACGACCATCTCTTCGGCTATTGCCTCCGAAAGCCCGAGAAGCCTCAGTCCGGAATAGAGATAGGAAGACGCTGAAGCATGCTTGAGGGCGTTGCGATAGGTCCCGTCAAGACCTTGCTCAGTCACGATCCGGCGGACGCTCACTTCGAACCAGCTGTAAAAAGCGAGCGGCGGCAAAGCGATCAGGAGCGCCAGCGCTAAGAGCTTCCTCATCTTACGATGCCGTCAAAACTCATCTTTCGCCTTTCTGGTAAGGGATCATCAGCGCTTTCGGATAAACGCGTGGCGCGCCAGGCTTAACGACCTCAACCCAGAGGCCTGGCTCACCTACGTGCTTGCCCGCATTCCCGACGGTCATCCAATCAACCGGATCGACGAACTGCTGCCGTGGAACCGGTCCCAGAGGCTCCCAGCTTGACGAGCTCATTCATCATTGGCTCGGCGCGAATGAATCAAGCGCGACACGCATCTGTTCCATCGACTGCGGTCCGCCATGCCCTTCGGATTCCACGATGTTCAAGCGGCTTGCCGGCCATATCCGATGGAGACGCCAGGCCGTTATTGCTGGCCCGCTAATGTCGCGGCGACCATGAACCAGAACGGCGGGAATATGTCCAATTGCGGAGACGCCGCGGAGTATCTCCTTTCCATTCTGAAGAAATCCGTCGTTCGACCAGTAGTGCGTGACAAGGGTCGCGAAAGCCAAGCCCTGTTCTTCGTCAAAGCGACGGTCAATCGGCACCCAGTTCGGATCAAGCGAGATGTGCGTCGACTCCCAATCGTTCCAGGCACGTGCTGCCCTTAGCCGATCCTCAATGTCCCCAGTGGCAAGCCGTCGCGCATAGGCCTCCACGATGCGCTCCCCATCGCGCCTAGCGGAGGCCTGCTCAAACCGTTGCCAGGCTTCGGGAAAGATGCGGCCAACCCTTTCGGTGATCCAATTGACCTCCTCCCGGCTTGTCGTCGTTACTGCGACGAGCACCAGTTCCGAGACTCTATCTGGATGCGCTTGGGCATAAGCGAGCGCAAGGGTCGTCCCCCAGGACACGCCCGACACTAGCCACGTGTCGATGCCGAGGTGTCTTCTGACCGCTTCGATGTCCCCGATGAGCGACTGTGTCGTGTTGCGGTGCAGTTCGCCGAGAGCGTCGGTGATACGGGGGCGGCTTCGGCCGCATCCGCGCTGATTGATCCCCACAATGCGATATTTTTGCGGGTCGAAGCGACGGCGATAGCTGCCCGAGCCAGGAGCGCTGCCGGGGCCGCCATGCAGATAGAGAGCGGGCTTCCCGTCGGGATTGCCCGATACTTCCCAATAAATTTCATTTCCGTCGGCGACGCTGAGAAGCCCAGTATCGAACGGATCGATCGGAGGGTTCATATTTTCGGTCATGGCGTGGTTCGATATACCAACACGAGAGATCTTCAACGGGGGCTAACTTTGCAACGGGTCCGAACCGGGCTTTTCACGATCGGTTCCTTTCGCGTCCGACGCCGAACGAAAAGAGAACATTTAGTCAAGCAGCCTGTCAGCACAGAACCTTGCACGCTATCTTGAATTGATCATCCGATTCGACGGGCGGGGAGATCCATGTGCAACGATTACGAGCAGCATATCGCCTGGGCGGAATATTGCCGGATGATGCAATCGCTGGCACTCAACATCCCCAGCCATCAGACCGAGCTTGATCTGCCGCAGGCGGATGACATCCGGATCAACGATCCCGCCCCCTGTAATGCGCTCCGCCGGCGACACTATTGAACTGGTTTCGATGACGTTCGGATTTCCGCAAACGGGACCAAAGGGCGGACCCCTATTCAACTTCCGTTCTGAGGGCCGTCAATTCGGCGGCAGCAAGCGTTGCGTTGCTCCGGCGTCTGCGTTCTTCGAATTCACGGGAACGAAGTATCCCAAAGCGAAACACAGGTTCGCGCTTAATGGCTCCCCGTTTATGGCGATCGCTGCGTTGTGGAAAGAAGGCGCCGGCAACAAGCCGCCCACGTTCACCATGACGACTGAGCCGGGGCCGGACGTGGCTCCTTACCACAACCGACAAGTCGTTGTGCTCCAGCCGGAGGACTGGGCAGCCTGGATCCACCTAACAAAGCCCGAAGCTGAACTTTTGCGACCGTTGCCGAGAGGTCGCCTGACAGGCCCGCTGACTGCGCTTCTGCTAGCCTACAATTGGTTCGGCGACAGCCTCTTCGAGGCCAGTTGCCGCCTGGGCGGCAAGACCGCGGGCCGCTGCTTGTGAATCGTAGAATTCCTCAAGCGCATAGACCTTGCCCCACCGCAGCGTGAATACGTGGAGACCACTGTTGACGTAGGAGGCGTCGCCGTTGAGCAGCGTCGCGGTGCCGTCCCACTGGGCAAATACGGTGGTATGCCACGGCCAGCCCGTCACCCAGACATGGTTGACCGTGAGATGGAGATTGGGCAGGACGCGGCCGAGGCGCTCAAACCAGCGGCGCACGGCCTGCTTGTCGTGGCGCTCACCACCAAGCGCGTGGTCACCGGAAACGCGGTGATGGACATGCGGCACGAGTGCTTTCACCGCCTCATCCCAGCGATGGTTGTTGACGTGGTCGAAGCTCTGCCGGATCGATTTCTCGACGATTTGACTGTATAGCATTTGACCTCTCCTCCAAATTGGATTGCGTTCGTACTCTATATCTGTTATAGATGTCGAACGCAAGCTAATTTAAGGAGGTCTACATGCGTGTGAGTCGCATTCAGGCGGCGGAAAACCGCGAAACCGTGATCAATGTGGCAAGCCGGCTTTTTCGGGAGCGCGGCTTTGACGGCATCGGCCTCAAAGACCTGATGCAGGCTGCCGGGCTGACCCAGGGCGCGTTCTACAAGCAGTTCGCCTCCAAGGACGATTTGGCGGTGCAGGCGTCGAGGCGGGCGATGGAGAGCGCCACGCTGCGCTGGTCGGCCGCGACTGCGGCAAAATCCGAGGATCCGCTTGGCGCGGTGATCGCATTCTACCTCAGCATGGGCCATCGCGGAGAAAAGATGGACGGCTGCCCGATTGTCGCGCTCGGCTCGGATGCCGCCAGACAGGGCAGCGAGGTGAAAGCGTCGTTCGAAGCCGGGATCAAGGAGCATCTCGAAATCCTCGGCCGTTTCATTGCCGACGCCAAAGCTGAGGAGCCCGACAGAAAGGCCATGGCCATTCTCTCGACGATGGTCGGCGCGCTGATGCTGTCGCGCGTCGTCAACGATCCGGATCTCGCCCAAGCCTTCCTGGACGCGGCGACCGGCCAGGTTCGCGAAGCAGCCGGCGCTTGAACGGCGTGCGTAGGGCTGGCGACGCAGCCAACTCGATAGGAAAGCAGATGCGACGGATTGTTGTTACGGGCATGGGAGCGGTCACGCCCCTTGCTGCCGATGTCGAAGCGTCGTGGTCGCGGCTGCTGGCCGGTCGCTCGGGCATCCGCAGGCTTCCGGACGATGTGGTGGCAGACCTCCCGGCCAAGATCGGCGGGGTGGTTCCCTCGCTGGAAGACGATCCGGAGGCTGGTTTCGATCCGGATGCCGTGCTGGCGCCAAAAGACCAGCGCAAGGTAGATCGGTTCATCATCTTCGGGCTCGCCGCTGCACAAGAGGCCCTGGCGCAAGCAGGGTGGGCGCCTGTCTCGGAAGCCGATCGCCTGCGCACGGCCACCATCATCGCGTCCGGCATCGGCGGCTTCCCCGCCATCACCGAGGCGGTGCGCACGGTCGACCAGCGCGGCGTCCGCCGCCTGTCGCCGTTTACGGTGCCGTCCTTCCTGGTGAACCTCGCGGCGGGCCACATCTCGATCCGCCATGGCTTCAAGGGGCCGCTCGGCGCGCCGGTGACGGCGTGCGCGGCCGGCATCCAGGCGATCGGCGATGCGGCTCGCCTCATCCGCGCCAACGAGGCCGATATCGCCGTGTGCGGCGGAACGGAAGCCTGCATGAACATCGTCAGTCTCGGTGGTTTTGCTGCCGCACGCTCTCTTTCAACCGGCTTCAACTGGGCGCCGGCTCAGGCGTCACGGCCGTTCGACGTGTCGCGGGACGGCTTCGTCATGGGCGAAGGAGCCGGCGTGCTGGTCATCGAGGAACTGAGCCACGCGCTGGCGCGCGGCGCGAAACCGCTCGCCGAGCTCGTCGGCTACGGCACGACGGCGGATGCTCATCACGTCACCTCCGGTCCCGAGGATGGCGACGGGGCGCGCCGAGCCATGCAGGTCGCGCTGGCCCAGGCCGGCATTTCGCCGCGTGAGGTTCGCCACCTCAATGCGCACGCGACCTCGACGCCGGTCGGTGATCTCGGGGAAATGGCGGCGATCAAAACACTCTTCGGCGCAGATTCCACCATCGCCGTCAGCGCAACCAAATCGGCGACCGGACATTTGCTTGGAGCCGCCGGCGGGCTTGGAGCCATCTTCGCAATCCTGGCGCTCAGGGATCAGGTGGCGCCGCCAACCCTCAATCTGGGCGCGCCGGATCCAGCCGGCGACGGCATCGACTTCGTCGCAAACCAGGCCCGGCCGATGACAATGGACTACGCGATCTCAAACGGCTTCGGCTTTGGCGGCGTCAACGCCAGCGCGCTGTTCCGGCGCTGGACGGACGAACTCGCCGGTGCGAACGCCAGAGGCGTTCATAACTGATGCCTCCGACCTTTCGTGCTTCTCCCACGCCAATCCAAAATCAATCCAACCCAAAGAAAGAAATGATTTCCATGAACAAGACCAATCCTGGCGTCGCCCTGGTGACGGGGGCGTCCTCCGGCATCGGGCGCGCGACGGCCATAGCGTTGCAAAGCGCCGGTTTCCGCGTGTTCGGCACCAGCCGTCGCGCAGCCGCCAAAAACTCTGACGGCCTGACCATGCTGGTCTGTGACGTGACCGATGACGCGTCGGTGGCGAAACTGGTCGATGACGTGCTGGCCGAGACCGGGCGCATCGACCTGCTCGTCAACAATGCCGGCATGGGTCTGTTTGGTGGCGCGGAAGAGTCGTCAATGGTCCAGGCTCAGGCACTGTTCGATGTGAACGTCTTCGGCGTGCTCCGCGTGACCAACGCGATCCTGCCGATAATGCGCCGTCAAGGCAAGGGTAGAATCGTCAATCTGAGTTCGGTGCAGGGGTTCATCCCAGCTCCCTATTTCGCGCTTTATGCGTCGACCAAACATGCCATCGAAGGCTATTCCGAATCGCTCGACCATGAACTGCGCCCGTTCGGGATTCGCGTTGCATTGGTCGAACCCGCTTATACCCGCACGTCCTTTGAAGATAATCTCGCCAGGCCGGACCAGTTGCTGGATATCTATGACGCTGCGCGCGCTGGCATGAACGCAGTCGTGCGGAAAGCAATGGAAAAAGGCGATTCGCCCGAATTGGTCGCCAAGACCGTTTTGGCGGCTGCGACCGATCCCGTTCCGAAGAGGCGCTATGCTGCGGGAAAAATGGCGCGCCAGGTCAGTCTCCTGCGCCGTTTCGTCCCCGCATCCGCATTTGACAAGAGCCTGCGCAAGCAGAACGGGCTGCCGGTCTGACGACATCGAAGACACTCCGTGAAAATCGGAATCATCGGCCCTGGAAACGTCGGCGCCGCATTGGCGCAGCGCAACCTGAAGCAATTGCCTAGAACGCCCGGCGGTTGTTGGTGTTAGATAAGCGATATGTTATATTGCAGTGCGAAAGATTGGGGGCCACGTCCTTTCACACCCGTAAGCGATCTGTATGTGCGACCCCTGCAGTCTTGTCGGTATCTCGGAAACCTCCCGGGCATGGGGTTCGGGAATTCGATGGGGGTAATGGGGCAATGCTTTACACGCTGGTTATGATGGTCTGCCTGACGGATGTGCCGCAGACCTGTGAACAACGCGAGCAGATGGTGGACGGCCTGGCGATGAACCCAGGGACCGCCTTCATGCAGGCGCAGCCGCTGGTAGCCCAGTGGATCGAGACGCATCCCGGTTATTTCGTGCAGCGCTGGCGCGTGCTGCCCGGCCGGGGAACGTGAGATCCGCTGCGGAGATAGAGGTTCTACTTCTTTGCGGCGAGAGTTTCCGAGACGGCCTTGGACAATTGATAAAGCCGCTGCTCGATGACCGTCGGCACTTCACAGACGTAAGTCAGTGATTGGACGCGTTCATTGAAAATTCGCGTTGCGAATTTCAGCTGTTCGGTGCGCCGTTCGATGTCGTCGGGATTCGCATCCGGCTTTGCCCGCAACGCATCGACGTCGGACGCTGCCTTGCGCAAGGCGGCGGCCATTTCGAGCTGCTTGTGGGCGTACCGGGAAATGCCTGAGATCACCTGCGAACGCTCGGCGTCCATGTGATCGAACATGCCTTGCACCAGCATTGCCATCTTCGGCGCAAGCTGCTCGGCCGGCAGCGAGGCGGCGAAATCCTTGATTTTCTTCTGGGCTTCGGCAAGCGGCATCCGCCGGGCCGCCACCTCCTCGACCAGGGTGGAGACGGCAGGGTCCTTCGAAAAATCCTTCGCCGCTGGCGGAAGCTCCGGCCCGTTCCAGATCTGGCCGAGCGAGAGTTGCGGCACCTTGCGCTGTATGCAGGGCCAGTCCGGATCGGTATTCGCTGCCCTGGCGTTCATGCTCGGCGTCAGCATGGCAACCACAGCCAGGCTGCGAACAAGGCTCATTCGTGCCATCAGCCATTTCCTCCGGTGTCATGTTTGCGGGTCACCAGGCCGCGCGAAGGGTCATAGGCGATGATGGCGGCGGCAAGGAACAGAACAGTGCAGGCGGCAACGACGCCCAGCGACAGCCACTCGATCTGGCCGTAGAAGGCGAAGCGGATCAGTTCGACCGCATAGGTGAACGGATTGGCGAGGCAGATCTTGTGGAGCAGCGGGCTCGCCTCCTGGATGCGCCACAACGGATAGAGCGCCGGCGAGGCGAAATAGCCGGGAAAGATGACGAAGTTCATGATGCCGGCGAAATTTTCGAGCTGCTTGATCATCGACGACAAAAGCATGCCGAGCGCGCAAAGCATCATGCCCGACAGGAACAGCGCCGGCAGCACCATGAGATAGCCGATCGGCGGCGCCTTGACGCCCCAGAACCAGGCAACGATCAGGAACGCATAGACCTGCGCGATCGATACGGAGACGCCGGCGAGCATCTTCGACACCAGCAGGAACCAGCGCGGGAAGGGGCTGACCAAAAGGGTGCGCATGTTGCCCATCTCGCGGTCATAAACCATCGACAGCGAAGACTGCATGCCTGAGAACAGCAGGATCATGCCGCACAGCCCCGGCGTGATGTAGACCTCGTAGAGCACGTAGGTCTTGTAGGGCGGGATGATCGACACGCCGAGCACCTGCCGGAATCCGGCGGCAAAGATGAACAGCCAGATGAGCGGCCGAACCAGCGAGGATATGAAGCGCTCGCGCTGGTGCAGGAAGCGCAGGCACTCCCGCAGGACGACGCCCTTGAGGCAAATGAGATAGTGGCGCAGGCCGAATTTTTCGAACTTCGCCGGGATGATGCCGGCGACTTTTTCAGGCATTGAAGGAGCGCTCATGGCGATTTCTCCGCGGTGCCGGCCGTCTCGATGCGGCTGAGCCTGGAAAAGGCGTCGCGGATCGAGCCGGCGCCGCTCGTCCTGACGACATCGGCCACCTTGCCCTTTGCGACCAGTTCGCCCTGCCGCAGCACGACGACATGGTCGCCGTCGTCAACCTCGTCGATCAGATGCGTTGCCCACAGCACGCCGATCCCCTCGGTTTCGACGAGCTTGCGGATAGTGGCGAGAATGCCGGCGCGCGACTGGATGTCGAGACCGACCGTCGCCTCATCGAGCAGCAGCAGCGACGGGCGGTGGAGCAGCGCCCTGGCGATCTCGATGCGCCGCATCTGGCCGCCGGAAAGGCTGCGTGCCTTGTCATGCTGCCGACCCGGCATGTCGACGATATCGAGCAGCGCGGCAATGCGCTCCCGGGACTCGCGTCCGCCGATGCCATGCAGCGCGGCGTGGTAGGAGAGGTTCTGGTGAACGCTGAGATCGAGGTCGAGCGTGCGCGCCTGGAACACGATGCCGACACGCCTGAGCGCCTCGCCGGAGGCGCGGCTGACGTCATGGCCGAAGATGCGGATCGACCCGCGGCGCGTGTCGTAAAGGTGGCTGATCAGCGAGAACAGCGTTGTCTTTCCTGCGCCGTTGAGACCGAGAAGCACGGTGAACGTCGCCGGCGCGATCGAGAACGAGACGTCGCTGAGCGCCCGCTTCGAACCATAGGAATGGCTGACAGCGGCGACGTCGAGCGCCGCCACCTGATCTCCCGGTCCGTTTGTCCTCACATGCTGCACGCCGGTCGGCTCCCTTGTCGTCGACAATAGTCTGGCCCAAGTCTAGCCCACGGGGCGCGATCGCGCAGGTCCTGCTTTTCAAACCTTACTTGATCGTGATCGTGCCCTTCATGCCCTTGTCGGCGAGGTCGGGCACCGACCATGTGTAGATGCCGGGCCTCACGGTGGTGAACTGTACCTGGATGGTGCCGTCGGCGTCGAATTCGAGCCATGCGGGTGCGCCGTTCATGTGCACCTCGAGGTCGTTGATGACGATCTGGTTGTTCCACACATTGCGGAACAGGTCGGTGTGGAATTTGTACTCCAGCCCGCCGGCCGCGGTGATCTTCCAGCGATAGCCCTGGCCGGCGATCAGCTCAAAATCCTTCTGGTTGGCGGTGAACTGGTCTTCCTTGCTGCCGAGGATAAGTTCCGGCACGTCCTTGCTGGCCCGGGTCGCCTTCTCGGCTTTCGGACTGGCCTCCGTGCTGGCCGCTCCGGCGGCGGCGTCATCGTCATCGCCGTCCTGCGCCGAGACCTGGCCCTGGGTGAGCGCCATGCCCACCAGCGCGGCGAAAGCGACTGCCCGAAATTTCCGCATGATTTCCTGCCCTTCTGCTGTTTTTCTGTCGGCTTGATTCACTTGGTTTATTCAACGGTTCATTTGGCGGAATTCAATTGGGCGAGACGACGACGCCCCACGGCAGCGCGCCGACGGTCACCGACTGCACCGGCTCGTCGGTCGCCACGTCAATGAAGGTGATGTCGTTCGACACGCCGTTGGTCGAGATGATGGTCTTCTGGTCCGGGGTGAAAGCAAGCTGCCAGACGCGTTGGCCGACCAGCACATATTTCTCGACCTCGTATGTCTGCGTGTTGACCACCGCGACGCGGTTGGCCGGTCCGAGCGCCACATAGGCTTTCTTGCCGTCGGCGGTGATGCGCACACCGACCGGCTGGATGGATTCGGGCCTCAGGCCGGCAACCTCGAAGGTGATCTTCTGGACGACTTCGCGCGTTTGATTGTCGATCACCGAAACCGTGCCACCGATCTCGGCGCTCACCCAGGCCTGCTTGCCGTCGGGCGTGAACTCGACGAAGCGCGGACGCGTGTCAACCAGCACGTTGTCGGTGATCTCGTGCGTCGACGTGTCGATGAAATGCGCCATGTTCGTCGTTTCCGACGTGTTGACCATGGTCTTTCCGTCCGGGCTGACACCCATCCCCTCCGGTTCGACGCCGACCGGGATTTCCGCCAGCACCTTCTTGCCCTCGATGTCGATGACGGTGACGAGATTGTCGTCCTCATTGGCGACATAGAGCGTCTTGCCGTCAGGCGACAGCACGAACAGCTCCGGGTCGGGCCCGGAAGGCAAGGTGTCGACGATCTCCAGCGACGCCGTGTCGATGACCTCGATCGAATCATCGTCGCTGGCGCAGAGATAAATGTGCTTGCCGTCGTGCGAGATGGTGATGCCGCGCGGACGCTGCCCGACATTGACGGTCTTCACCACCTGCATCGTCGCGGTGTCGACCACGGTCATCGTGTTGTCTTTCTCGTTGGAGACATAGGCCATGTAGGCCGACGCCGGACCGGCCATGAAGCAGGTCGCAACTATGGCGAGTGCGCAAGCTCGTCTCTGCACTGAAATTCCTCCCGAACTTTTCTACTTAAGCACGCATTTTGTTTCCGGCTCATCGACCCCGAGCGTATCGAGCTCCGACAGCTGGTGCAAAAATCCCTCCTGCGGCGATGTCGAGACGACCGACCTGGTGTCGCCGAGGAAGATCGGCTGCCGCAACTGCTGGTTCCATTTGCGGAAGGTCAGTTTCTGCCCTTTGAAGGCGGCGATCGAAAAATCGTCGGAGCGGATGAAATCGGCCATCTTGCGCGGGTCGGCGCCCTGCGTGCGGGTCGCCGCCTCGCCGAGGATGCGCACCGCGGTCCACGCCGCCATGTCCTTCGACACCATGCGGCGGCCGTTTGCCTTGGCGAAGCGGTTCTGGATCTGGGTGCCGCCCCATTGCTCGCTGGCCGGATGCCAGGCCAAGGGGGTGAGGCCGGCGGTGCCGGCGACCGGCCGCGGAATCCAGGTGCGGAACGGAACGTAGGTGCCGAACACCTCGCTTTCGTCGGCGACCAGCAGCACATCGTGCTCCGGCAGGTCCTGGGTGAAGACAGGCATCTGCCGCTGGATCTGGACGACGCCGGAATCGGTCCGCCGCGCCGTGCCGGTATCCTCGAACAGTTTTTCGCCGACGATCTCGCCGCCGAAGCGCGTCGCCGCCCGGCGCAGCGCCTCGGCAAAAAGCTGGTCGCGCTCGTGCGAGCCGTAGATCAGCACCCAGCGCCGCCATTGCTTCCAGATGAGATACTGCGCCAGCCCGTCGGCCAGCATGCTGCGCGTCGGGATGGTGTGGAAGATGCTGGCGCGGCATTCCTCCTCGCGAAGACTGTCGTCGGTGGCGCCAGCGTTGAAGATCAAAACGCCGTTGTCGCGGGCAAGATCGGCGATCGACAGCAACTGCCTGGCCGAGAGGTCTGCGACCACATAGCGGTTGCCTTTGGCGATCATCTCCTGGAAGGCCGGGACGACATCGGAATCCGGCTTCACCTCGGTCACGTCGAGGCTGAATTTCTGGCCGAGGAAGCTGCCGGTCGTGTTGTTGTCGGCAATCGCCACATTGCCGCCGGCGACACCTTCATCGCGCGGCGGGACGTCGAGCACCGACAAGGCCAGCTGCGGCGCATAGGCGCGCAAATAGCCTATCTTGATCTCGATTACTTTTTTTTCCGGCTTGGCCGTTGCGGTCGGCTGCTTGCCCGTCGCTTCCTGGGCGAGCGCGCCCGGAACGTTGACGGTCAGGGAAAAAAAGCACAAAAAGGCCGCCAGAGTGCCCGGCACCGCGCTCGTCATCGATAAAATTACCCGTTCTTGCGCTAAAGTCCGATTGTTGTCGGAGCGGCGCGAAGTCAAGGTGCCCGTGATGAGCTTAGCTGACCCGCAAATTTTATCAAACCCTGAAAGTGGACTTCTCACGTCTGCTTTAGTGCCATGCCTGCTCGCCCGAACGGCGACCGAGCGGATTTCGGTATTCGGGCCCAAAAGCGTCCTTTTCCTCATGCCGGAGAAAGTCCGTCAATGACCAGAATGCTGGCCAGCGTCACCGGCGTCGACGAGGCGGAGATCGCGCTTTCAGGCGGTGCCGACATCGTCGATCTGAAGGATCCGAAGGCGGGAGCGCTGGGCGCGGTGTCCACGCAGATCATCCGCCGGACGATTTCGCTGATCGCCGGCCGGGCGCCGTTCAGTGCGGTCTGCGGCGACCTGCCGATGGAACCCGAGACCATCCGCGCCAGGGCTGAAGAGATCGCCGCAACCGGCGTCGATTACGTCAAGGTAGGTTTTTTTCCGTCGGCAAATGTCGCGGCTTGTGCGGCAGCGCTCGCGCCGCTCGCCGCGCGAACGAAACTGATCGCGGTGCTTTTCGCCGACCTGGCGCCGGATTTCGAGCTTCTGCCGATGCTTGCCAAACATCGCTTCCATGGCGCCATGGTCGACACTGCCAACAAGGCCAACGGGCGGCTGCTCGACCATCTGCCGCCCGAGCGTATCCCGGGATTCATCGATCGAGCGAAATCGCTCGGCCTCATGGTTGGGCTGAGCGGATCGCTGGAAGCCCCTGATATTCCACGCCTGCTGCCCTTCGCTCCCGATTTTCTCGGCTTTCGCGGGGCGCTGTGCGGCGATTCCGGCCGCGTGGGTTCGATCAGCGCCGAGGCAATTGCGCAGATCCGCGAACTGATCCCGGAAACATCCCGGGCCGGCGGCGCGTCGAGCATCGACTACCGCCTCCTGGCGGCGAGGGGCTATTCGCCGGGCACCGACCCGGCACTGGGCACCGACAAGATCTTCGTGCGGGACTTTGTCCTGCCGGTCCAGATCGGCGCCTACAGTTTTGAGCACGGCCATACTCAAAAAGTGCGTTTCGACGTGACCGCCGACGTACTGCAGGTCACCGACCATCCCGAAGACATGCGCCATGTGTTCTCCTACGACATCATCATGGACGGCATTCGCACCATTGTTGCGCGGGGCCACGTCCAGCTTAGCGAGGCCCTGGCCGAGCAGGTGGCGACCTACATCCTGGAGAACCCGCGTGTCGTGCGGGTCACGGTAAGGGTGGAAAAACTCGAACTCGGCCCAGGCGGCGTCGGCGTCGAGATCGAACGCAAGCGCCAATCGGCAGGCCGCGGCGTTGCCTCCGGCCCTGCCGGCCGAAAAGACCCAGGCGCTGTTTCCCGGCCGCGACAGGAAAGGCCCGACGCCGTCAGGCGAGCCGTCGTCAAGCCGTCCGTCGTCAAGCTTGGCGGCAGCACCGTCCATGCGGCGGAACTGGAAAGCTGGATCGCGGCGCTGGCGGGTTCCAAGCTGCCGATCGTCATCGTGCCCGGCGGCGGCCTGTTCGCCGACCAGGTGCGCGAGACGCAGATTTACATGGATTTTTCCGACACCGCCGCCCACGCCATGGCGATCCTCGCCATGGAGCAGTTCGCCCAGGTCATCCTCGACCGTGACGAAAGGCTGGCGCCGGCACGGTCGCTGGAAGAAATGGGGCGGGCGCTGGACGCGGGGAAGATCCCGGTGTGGCTGCCGTCGTCATTGGCGCTGCCGGCGCCGGACATTCCGGCGTCCTGGGATGTTACCTCCGATTCCCTTGCCGCCTGGCTTGCCGGCAAGCTCGGCGCGAACGCGCTGCTCTTGATCAAGCAGACCGGCGCCTTCTCCGGCAGCGACACGATCGACAGCCTGGCGGTCAGAGGCATCGTCGACGCCGGCTTCGCCGCCATGCTGCCCGACGGTGTCGATGTCCACCTCGCCGGCCCGAAAGATGCCGCCGAGGCCGGGGCGCTGCTCGCGGCGGGTAATCTGCCCGGCATTGCGATCGCGGCTTCGATCCGGTCGGCAAGCAAAGCAGGGTAGGCGATGGCGACGCTGCATACGCCGCGCTGGGCATGGGTTTTGACCGGTTCCGGTCATTTTTTTACGGAGAGTTTTGCACTCATCCACCAGATCGAGCATTGCGATGTCTTTGTGTCGAAAGCCGCCAACGAAGTGCTGCGCATGTACAAGCTCAAGCTCGATTTCCCGGAGACGACGCGCGTGCTGCACGACAAGACGGCGAGCGCGATCCCGGTCGGCGAATTCTATCACGGCGTCTATCATACGGTGGTGGTGGCGCCGGCCAGCTCCAACACGGTCGCCAAATGCGTGCACGGCATTTCTGACACGCTCGCCACCAACGTCTTTGCCCAGGCCGGAAAATGCCGGGTGCCGGCCATCGTCTTTGCCTGCGACACCGCGCCGGAACTCGAAACCAAGGCGCCGCATGGGCTGGTCAAGGTCTATCCGCGCAGCATCGACCTGGAGAATACCAACCAGCTGAAGAGTTTTGAGCGAACCCAGGTGGTCGAGTCGCTTGCCGATCTCGAAGCCTCGGTCAGGCGGCGCCACGCCGAACTCGCAAGCCATGGCTGAGCGGCTGGTCTTTCTTACCGGCCATCTGGCCAAGGTCCGGCTGGAAAGGCTGCTGGCCGGACTGGGCGAAACCGAATTTGCCTGGGAGATCATCGACATCGGCGTCAAGGTCGCGGCGCTGATGAGCGAAGACATCATCAAGCGGCGACTCAGCCTGGCAGGCGGCACCGACCGCGTCATCCTGCCCGGCCGCTATCGCGGCGACATCGAGCATCTGTCGAACCATTTCGGCGTGCCCTTCGTCCGCGGGCCCGACGAGATCGCCGATCTGCCGGCCTTTCTCGGCCGGGCGGGCGAGCCGCCTGACCTTTCGCGTCACGACATGCGCATCTTCGCCGAAATCGTCGATGCGCCGATGCTGTCGGTCGAGGCGCTGGTGGCGAGAGCACGGACGCTGGCCGCGGCCGGCGCCGATATCATCGATCTCGGCTGCCTGCCGGAAACACCGTTTCCGTTGCTGGACGAGGCGGTGCGCGAGCTGAAGGCACAGGGATTTCTGGTCAGCGTCGATTCCGCCAGCACCGACGAACTGTCGATCGGCGCAGGCGCCGGTGCGGACTACCTTCTCAGCCTCGATGAGAACACGCTGCCGCTGGCCTTCGACCACAAGGCCGTGCCAGTGCTGATCCCGGCCACGCCCGGTGACCTGGATTCGCTTGGCCGGGCCATCGAAGCGGCAAAGAAGGCCGGCGTCGGCTTCCTCGCCGATCCGGTGCTTGATCCGATCCATTTCGGCTTTGCCGCCTCGCTTGGGCGTTTCATCGAGGCGCGACGCCGCTGGCCTGAGGTCGAGCTGCTGATGGGGACAGGCAATCTCACCGAATTGACCGACGCCGACAGTTCCGGCGTCACCGCGGTTCTGGCCGGGCTCTGCTCGGAACTTCAGATCCGAAACGTGCTTGCCGTGCATGTCAGCCCGCATACGCTGCGAACGATCGAGGAGCACGACATTGCCCGCCGCATCCTGTTTGCCGCCAAGAGTGACGGTGCGCTGCCGCGGAGTTATCATCCAGGGCTGCTGCAGGTTCACGATCGCAAGCCGTTCACCGCCTCGACCGAGGATATCGCAGCCCTCGCGGCCGAGGTGCGTGACACCAACTTCCGCATCATGACCGCGGAGGACGGCATCCATGTTTTCAACGGCAAGGGGCACGCGGTTGCCACGGATGCGTTCGAACTCTTTGCCGGGCTTGGCGTTGAGGCGGATGGAGCACACGCGTTCTATCTCGGCGCCGAACTGATGAAGGCCGAGATCGCGTGGCGCCTCGGCAAGCGCTATGTGCAGGACGAGCCGCTCGCATGGGGCGTTGCCGCGCCGGCTCCCGAAACCGACCGCAGCCGCCTTGCCGAAGCGGGCCACACGCTTCGCGCGAAGAAAGATCGCTGAACCATGCCATTCATTCGCGAATCGATCATCACCACCGTCAGCAAAGCCGGGGGCGTCCACATCGCGCCGATCGGCATTATCGCCGAGAAGGACGGCTGGGTCATCGCCCCGTTCCGGCCGTCGATCACGCTCGACAATCTCGCCGAAGTGCCGTTCGCCATCGCCAATTACACCGATGACGTCCGCATCTTTGCCGGCTGCCTGACTGGCCGCAAGCATTGGCCGACCGTTGCCGTCGACGGGTGTCCGGTGCCGCGTCTCGCAGCGGCGCTCGCGCATTCGGTCCTCGAAGTCGAAACTGTCGACGACGATGCCATGCGGCCTCGCCATTTCTGCCGCGTGGTGCGGGAGGAAACGCATGCGCCGTTCACCGGCTTCAACCGCGCCAAGGCGGCGGTGCTGGAACTGGCCATCCTGGTCAGCCGGCTCGGCATGCTGCCGGGCGACAAGATCGAGGCGGAAATCGCCTACCTTTCGATTGCCATCGAAAAGACCGCGGGCGAGGGCGAAAAAGAAGCCTGGGGCTGGCTGATACAGCGGGTCGGCGATCACCTTGCGGCCGAGGATGCCAGCGGCGAGGATGCGCGGGGCTGAACCGGATATGCTGAACCTGGGTAAGCGTCCGGGCCGACGTGGTTTAGCGTGGTACACGGTGGCGCTGATCTCAAACGGCGGTGTTCGACCCTTTGCGGTCATTGAGCCCGGTATGGACGATGACCGGAATGGGGCCCGGATTATAAGAAGCGGCCCTTCAGCCCCCCGCGGGTACCGACGCGATCTGACCCCAATCCGACCATTCCCGCCGCACGATGCCGCCCGAAAGCCGACATTCAAAGGATCCAGCGGCCAAGCGCAGGTTGCCGGAACCGACTCATGAGTGCGCGCGCCGTTTATCCAATCATGTGAGCCACTGGCATGCCCCCAACGCCGGGCTTGGCCATCAATTCGCAATGAGGTCAGAGATCGAGGCAAACGGTGCCTAGCGGCCGGCTGCAGCAAGCCAGCACATAACCAGCCGCCTTCTCTTCAAGGCTGAGTCCTCCAAGGTCGTCGATCACGACGTCACCTGAGAGCTTGACCGTCCGACAGGTTCCGCAAATGCCCTGCTGGCATGCGGTAGGGATGTAGAGGCCGCTATTGCGCGCCGCATCGAGCAGAGTCTCTCCAGGCGCACACAGGTGCTCCACGCCAGACCGGGCGAAACGGACACAAGTCGGGCCAGCGGCAGCCGATTGAGGAGCCATCGAATTGCCCACGGCGCCGCCGAAACTTTCCTCGTGATACTGGGAGGGTGCGATGCCGATCTCCGCGACACAGGCCCGAACCGTCTGCATAAACGGCTCGGGGCCGCAAACGTAAGACGTGCGCTGGTGAAGGTCCGGAGCCAGCCGCAAGAGCATGGGGCCGTCGATGCGACCGAAAAGGCCCTGCCACGCCGAACCTTCCTGGCTGCAGATGAAGCTTACATCGACATTGGAGAATCGCGCGGCGAGCGCCTCCAACTCGGAGCGGAAGGCGATGTCGTCCGCCGTCCGAGCGCAGTGAATGAAACGGATGTCATGGCCAGATGCCCGGTCGGTTAGCGCCCGCAGCATCGACATAACGGGAGTGATGCCGCTGCCGCCCGAAAGGAAAAGCGGCTTCTCGGATGGTAGATCGTCGAAGTTGAAACGTCCGACCGGCCCTTCGATTTCAATGTTGTGGCCCGGCCGGAGATTGTCGTGAAGCCAGTTGGAAACAAGCCCGCCCTTCACCCGCTTCACCGTGATCTGCAGGTCGAGCGGTCGAGTCGGCGGCGACGACACCGAGTACGGTCTCGTTACCCGGGTGCCGTCGATTGTCAGGTTCAGGACTAAATACTGGCCTGCACTAAAGCTGAACATGTGGCCAGAAGCAGCTGAAAAGACGAATGTCTTAACGTCGTGTATCTCATCGATGACGCGCCGGCAGCGCACGAACTGTCTTGAGCTCTCCGCCCATTGCCGTTGACGCAGCGCTGGAGCGAAATCGGTGGCCGAAAAGGGAGCGTGCGCGTTCATGATTGGACTCTGCTTGACCCGACCAGAATGGCAGCCGGGATACTTTCAAAAAAGCGGCAGATGTCGGCTTTACAATCGGATATTTCGATCTAGCTTTCCATGGACATAACGGCCAGATGGAGCGCGCGAATCCCTCTACGGATGATCGGCTCGTGCTTGCGGCGCGCCAAAATAGCGGTGTGAACCGGCTGCTGAAGCGCGGGCGCGCCCTCGACCACAAAAGACGGCCGCTCGGCGGTATACCGCCGAGCATCGTCACTGCGCATATAGCAAGTGCCACCCATGCGCCGCAGCATCGCTTCGGCGAGGGTTTCCGAGCCCATCGAAAGACGGCCTATCGCCAATTGCGGCAGCGCCTCGGCGTGGGTTTTTTCAAGCGCGACCGTGTAGCCCGGCCGGATGTACATATCCGCGTTGACCTCCGACAGGATCCTGGCCGTCGTAGACACCATCACATATTCTTCAACCATGAGAGGATCGTAGGAGATTTCAGGGAGGTATCGGGGCGCGTAAACCACAGCAATATCGAGGTTTCCCAAGCTCAAGTCGGAAATCATCTGCGGCGAGTAGTCGGACTCTACGTGAATTGACGATTTCGGCAGCACCTGGAACAGAGTTTCCACCCAACCCGGCAATATCGATCGCGTCATCCCGACCTGCGCAGCGACGCGCAAGGTGCCCTCGAACCGGTTGAATGCCCGAACGTCATGGCGGGCCTGAGACCATGTCGACAGCATCGCGCGCGCATAGGCTTCGAAACGTCGCCCCGCCGCGGTCGGTTCGGCGCCGGCGCGTCCCCTCAGGAAGAGCTCCGAACCGATGGCCTGCTCTAGGTTCCTGATGCGGGTACTGACCGTCGACTGCGTAACCCCAAGACGATCGGCCGTACGGTTGAAATTTCGCGACTCCATAATGTCGAGAAAGGTCTCAATGTGATCCAGCTGCATGTGGCCTCGCGATCGAAAAATCCGATCGTATTACCTCAGATCACAAGCTTGATCAAATAATTCCCAAGGCGGAAGCTGCGGTTGAAGAAGCCGGCTGGGTTAGCCGGCCTGCCGCGCCAGGGGAGTTGGTTAGGGTGTTCATAGTCGATTGCGATTGTCACAATTACTGGTCGAGCGCTACGGTGCTCGAGCCATATCTTTCCGGCGTCTGGAAAGACATGTTCACAGAAGGCGAAAAAACTGGTCCGAGAGGCGCCTTCCCCCACGGTCACCGTCCGTGGTTTCACCCGCAGGATTTCTCCCGGAAGGACGTCAGGCCCGAGACGGAGGCCGACAACTATCTCGTCATGAAAGAAAAGCACCTCGACAAATACAATGTCGGAGCCGCTATCCTCACCGGCGACGAGCCGATCGAAGCCTCCACGCTGGCCAATCCCTATTACGCAAGTGCACTGGTCAGCGCCTATAACGACTACCAAATCGCCGAATGGCTTCCCAAAGACAGTCGTTTTATGGGCTCCATCATCATCGCGCCGCAGGATCCGAAGCTCGCAGCAGCCGAGATCCGCCGCCTCGGCAACCATCCGCGTATGGTGCAGGTTCTGGCCTCCCAGGGCTCGGTCAAACCCTACGGTGATCCGTTCTACCATCCCATTTTCGAGGCTTGCGCCGAAGTCGGGCTGCCATTCGCGATCCACCTGGGCGGCCATGGCGGCATCAACTGGAACGCGGTGGCACCGGCTCCCACGACCTTCTTCTGGGAGACGCACGCTATTCTTCACATGTCGGCCTTGTCGCATGTGGCAAGCATGATCGCGCATGGCGTTTTCGAAAAATGGCCGGACCTGTATTTCGTGATCATCGAGTGCGGTGTGGCCTGGGTTCCATCGGTATTATGGCGTCTGGACGCAGATTACAAAGCGCTGCGCAAGGAAACGCCGTGGCTGAAGATGCTGCCCTCGGAGTATTGCCGGCGCAATATCCGCTTTTCCACGCAGCCGCTGGAGCAGCCCGCGAACATACAGCATCTCTGGTCCACTCTCGAAGCGATGGACGGCGAGAACACGCTGATGTTTGCCTCCGACTACCCGCATTGGGATTATGACGATGCCAACACGCTGCACATCCCGCCTGCCTGGAGGAGCAAGATCATGGGGTTGAATGCGCTCGAGGTCTATAAACGCATTCCCCGCACGCAAGCGGCTAATGCCGCCTGACGGGAGCAGACAATGGCTGAGAAAACATACATTTGCCGGGTCGACGAAATCGAGACCGGAACTCCCTACATCGCTAAAATCCGCAGCCTTTCAGTCGGGGTTTTCCGCATCGGAGATTCATTCCATGCCTTGCTGAACGTTTGTCCGCACCGAGGCGCTCCGCTTTGCGAGGGACCGCAATGCGGAACCACGGCGCCGGTCGACCAAGCGCAGTTCATCTATCACCGCGAGAACGAGATCGTGCGCTGCGCCTGGCACGGTTGGGAATTCGACATAAAAACCGGTGCGGCCCTGGTCGATCCGGGCGTACGTGCCCGAACATTCCCGGTCACGGTGGAAGCTGGTGAAATCTATGTAACGGCGTAAGATTTGTGTCGAAAACGCTGAAAATCGAAAGGAGGCAAATCGGCTGAATCCGCCAGATCTGCTCGATAATGCCAACAACAAGAATGCGGGAAATCCGCAATGGGAGGAAGCAGTGTCAGAATCTGAATATAAACTCCGCCTGGCGCAAAACCTGATCGGCCGCGGCAAGGTTTCACGCCGTGATTTCATCCAGCTCGGGCTGGCGGCCGGCCTGACGGTCGCCGCCGGCGACAAGCTCTTCGTGACCGTGGCGCGGGCGGAACCGCAGCGGGGCGGCTTCGCCAAGCTCGGCATGGCACATGGCGCGACGACGGATTCGATCGATCCGGCCGGCTATCTCGACACCTTCACGCAAACCGCCTTTTCGGGTGCCATGTCCAACAGCCTGACCGAGGTCGACGCGAAAGGCAGCATCCAACCGGACCTTGCCGAGAGCTTCGAGACCTCGGACGACGCGACGACATGGGTCTTCAAGCTGCGCAAAGGTGCGACCTTCCACAACGGCAAGACCGTAACAGCGGACGACGTGGTCGCCTCGATGCAATACCACATGGGAGTCGACACCAAATCGGCGGCGAAGTCGCTGCTGGAATCGGTGACCAATATCAAGGCGGACGGTCCGGAAACGATCGTTTTTAAACTAAACAGCGGCAATGCAGACTTTCCCTATATCATGAGCGACTATCACCTTGTCGTCATGCCTGCCAAGGACGGAAAGGCGGACTGGGAATCGGGCGTCCGGACCGGTGCCTTCGTGCTTGAGAACTTTCAGCCCGGCGTCTCGGCCAAGCTCAAGCGCAATCCCAACTACTTCAAGAACGGCAAACCCTATTTTGACGAGGTGGAGTTTATCGCCATCACGGACCTCGCAGCGCGTATGGCGGCGCTGTCAACCGGCGAGGTGGATTATATCGGCCGCGCCGACCTGAAAACGCTCGGTATGCTGAAGCGCAAGCCGAATATCGAAATCCTCGAGGTCACCGGATACGGCCATTACACGCTGCCGATGAACGTGACGGTGGCGCCATTCGACAACCCCGATGTGCGCATGGCGTTGAAATGGGCCATCGATCGCGAGGAAATCGCGCAGAAGATCTTCCTTGGCCATGCAACCGTCGGAAATGACAACCCGATCGCACCGGCGATCAAGTTCGCCATCAATCCGGAGCCGCAGCACAAGTTCGATCCGGAAAAGGCGCGCTTCCATCTGAAAAAAGCGGGAATCGAAAATCTCAAGGTCGACCTTTCCGTCGCCGACGCCGCTTTCGCCGGCGCCGTGGACGCAGCCGCCCTCATCCGCGAGACGGCGGCCCAATGCGGCATCGATGTCAATGTGGTGCGCGAGGCCGAGGACGCCTATTGGGACAATGTCTGGCTCAAGAAACCGTGGTGCGCCTCCTATTGGAGCGGTCGTGCAACGGCCGACTGGATGTTCACGCAGGCCTACTCGGCCGATTCCAGCTGGAACGACACGTTCTGGAAAAATCCTCGCTTTAACGAACTGCTGATCCAGGCACGCGCGGAGACCGACGAGGCCAAGCGCTCCGCGATGTATGCAGAAATGCAGCAGTTGACGCATGACGACGGCGGCGCCATCGTCCTGGTATTCAACAATTTTGTCAGCGCCAAGTCCAAGAAACTGGCGCATGGCGAGGTGGCGCCGAACTGGGAGAATGACGGACTGAAGATGGCCGAGCGCTGGTGGATAGCCACCGCGTGACGTTCGCCAGGCGAACTGCCCGCGGCGCGGGCGGTTCGCTGTTTTCAGGGGAAAGGCTCGAAGGTACCGTCCATGAACCCGGTCGTTAGAACGGTTCTGCAGCGCCTGGGCCTTGGCCTGATCACGCTCTTCATCGTCTCGATCATCATATTTTCGGCGATTGCCATGCTTCCGGGCGATTTCGCCAAGGCGATGCTTGGGCAATCTGCGACGCCCGAGACGGTCGCTGCCTTCCAGCGCGAGATCGGCATCGATCGTCCGCCGGTCGAGCGCTATTTCGCCTGGGTCGGACAGATCGTGCAGGGGGATTTCGGCTCTTCCTTCGCAAGCCGCACCGGCTACCGGCGCACGGTCGCCGAGATCATTGCGCCCCGGCTCTACAACACGATGTTCCTCGCCGTGATGACCGCCCTTATAGCGGTCCCTCTCGCGCTGGGACTCGGCATTCTCGCCGCTCTCTATCGCAACAGCTGGTTCGACCGTGTGGTGAACACGGTGACGCTGACGACGATTTCGTTCCCCGAATTCTTCGTCGCCTATATGCTGGCCTATCTCATCATCTCGCGCGACACGTTCATCGGAACCGAATTTGCACAATCCCTACCCGAGTGGCTCGCGTCTTCGATCAACTGGGTCCTGAACCTGGTTCCCAAATTTCCGACACTGGCGAATATCAGCGACCAAACGCCGTTCTGGGAGCACGTCTGGCGCGCAGCGCTGCCGTCCATCACCCTGACGCTGGTGATTGTTGCCCATATGATGCGTATGACGCGAGCGGCGATTATCAACATGCTGGCAAGCCCCTATATCGACATGGCGCGGCTCAAGGGAATGTCGCCAATGGCAATCGTCCTCAGACACGCCCTGCCTAATGCCTGGGCGCCCATCGTCACGGTAATTGCTTTCAACCTCGCTTATCTCATCGTCGGCGTGGTCGTGGTCGAGGTAGTGTTCGTCTATCCCGGCATCGGCCAATTGATGGTCGATGCGGTGAAGTCGAGGGATGTTCCGGTCGTGCAAGCCTGCGCCTTGATTTTCGCGGCAACCTACATCCTGCTCAACCTGACCGCCGACATCATTTCCATCGCCACCAATCCGAGGCTTTTGCACCCGCGATGACCAGTATCGAACACGCCGTGGCGGTTCCGAGACAAAGGCGCACGCGCGCCTCGCGGGTAAAAACCGCACTCAGAAAGGCTCCCTTCAGCGCCTGGTTCGGCATCGTGGTCATCCTTGGCTATGTCTTCGTCGCGCTGTCGGCGCCCTGGATAGCGCCCTACGGGGAAACGCAGGTTTTCAGCGAAGCCTTCGCGCCCTGGAGCCAGGAATTCATCGTCGGGACCGACCAACTCGGCCGCGACGTGCTCACCCGGCTGATCTATGGCGCGCGCAATACGGTCGGCATCGCTCTCGCGACTACGCTTCTGTCCTTCGCGGTCGGCGTCACTCTAGGCTTGCTGGCCGCGATGTACCGGGGTTGGCTCGACCAAATTTTGTCACGCGCGGTAGACGTGCTGATGTCGATCCCGAGCCTCATCTTCGCGCTGGTGTTGCTATCCATCTTCGGTTCCTCGGTCACCAGCCTGATCCTCATCATCGCCCTGCTCGATTCAACCCGCGTATTTCGGCTGGCGCGTGCGGTCGGGCTGAATGTTGCCGTCATGGAATATGTCGAAGCCGCGCAACTGCGTGGCGAAGGGCCGAGATGGATTCTGACTAAGGAGATCCTGCCCAACGTGCTGCCGCCGCTGATCGCGGAATTCGGTCTGCGCTTCTGTTTCGTTTTCCTCACCATCGCCGCGCTCTCCTTTCTCGGCGTCGGCATCCAGCCCCCGACAGCCGACTGGGGCTCGATGGTGCGGGAAAACGCCACCCTCATCACCTATGGCGACATTACTCCGCTCTTGCCGGCAGGCGCGATCGCCCTTCTCACGGTTTCTGTGAATTTCGTTGTCGATTGGTTCCTGCACACGACAAGCGGGTTGCGCGATGAAAAGTAAGGATTCTGGCCCACGCGAAAAGGGAACGAAACTCCTCAGCGTTCGCGACCTTCACGTCGAAGGGTTTTCCGACGAGCGCTGGCACCCGATCGTTCGCGGTGTGGATCTCTCGCTAAAGCGCGGTGAGGTTCTCGGCCTCATAGGCGAGTCCGGCGCCGGAAAATCCACCATTGGGCTTGCCGCGATGGGATATGCCAAGCCAGGTTGCCGGATAACGCAAGGATCGATCCTGTTCGACGGGATCGACCTCCTCGCCATGAGCGAAACCGCACGGCGGCGGCTCAGAGGCTCGCGCATCGCCTATGTCGCGCAAAGCGCGGCCGCCTCCTTCAACCCGGCCCACCGGCTCCTCGATCAGACCGTCGAAACGGTCGTGGCGCACGGGATCGCCAGTCGCGAGGCAGCGAATCGGGATGCCATCGAACTTTACCGGCGTCTTCACCTGCCGGATCCGGACAGCATCGGCTTCCGCTATCCTCACCAGGTCTCCGGAGGGCAGTTGCAGCGGGCAATGACCGCGATGGCGATGGCCTGCCGGCCCGACCTGATCATCTTCGACGAGCCGACGACGGCGCTCGACGTGACCACACAGGTGGAGGTCCTCGCCTCGATCCGCAAGATTGTCGAAGAGTTCAACACTGCCGCGATCTACGTCACGCATGATCTGGCGGTGGTTGCGCAGATGGCGGACCGGATCATGGTTCTGCGCCATGGCCGTACTGTGGAGGAGGCCGAAACACGCCAGATGCTTGCGGCGCCGGCCGAAGACTATACGAGGACGCTCTGGGCGGTGCGAAAGCTAGCCAAACCCGAAGTGCCGGCCGCGGACCATCTGCTCACGATCGATAACATCACCGCCGCCTACGCAGGGAAAGTCAAGGTTCTGCAGGATGTATCGATCAAGGTGCCGCGCGGACGGACGGTAGCGGTCGTCGGTGAATCTGGTTCCGGTAAATCAACGCTCGCCCGCGTCATCACCGGCCTGCTGCCGCCGGTCTCGGGCTCGATCTCATTTGCGGGGCATCGTTTGCCAAGAACACTGAAAGAAAGGCCCAAAGACATTCTGCGCCGCATCCAGATGATCTATCAGATGCCTGACAACGCGCTCAATCCGCGTCAGACCGTCGAGGAGGTCATCTCCCGGCCACTCGAGTTCTATCTCGGCCTCAAAGGGGCGGCGTGCGACCGCCGCGTTGGCGAACTCATGCACATGATCGAGATGGACGAAAGCTTCCTCGACCGTTTGCCGGGCGAACTCTCGGGCGGTCAGAAGCAGCGCATCTGCATTGCCCGGGCGCTGGCTGCTAATCCGGAGCTCATCATCTGCGACGAGGTGACCTCGGCCCTCGACCAGATCGTACAGGAAGAGATCCTGAAGCTTCTTATGCGGCTCCAACAAGAATTCGGAGTCAGCTACATTTTCATCACGCACGACATCGCGACGGTGCGGGCAATCGCAGACGAAATTGTCGTCATGCATCAAGGCAAAGTCGTCGAGCAGGGGCTCAAGACCGAAATCCTGACGCCGCCGCATGCTCCGTATACCGAACTGCTTCTCTCCTCCGTGCCGGAGATGGATCCAGACTGGCTGACGAAGCTGCTGGAAACCCGGGAGCGCAAGCGGGTCGGCGCGGCGAACTGAATCCCAACGTATTGACCGCTTGGCTCCAGTTCTCGCGCGAACGTCGGTTATGCCGCAACCGCGACGTCCAGAATGGTCGCAACAATGTCTGCTTTCAGGCAGTAGCAACGGCCATCTCAATGGTCGAAGTGAGGCGATCCACGCCGGCTAACTCGTGAACCACGCGGCATGCTGCCGGTGCACGAGTGGGGCCAATGATCGAAAGTCTCATGCCGCGTTGATAACTCAGCTGGAACTAAAGACGCCACCCGCCATGCCCCAACCCGCCGCGGTTGATGTCGTTCGACCAGCCATCTTGCTGGTCGGGCTCTTAGTCGTATTGGCACTCGTGGTGGGCCACTAGAGCCCCGATGATGCCACGATGCAACAGCAGCTAGGACCGGCCATATTTGTTACGAATGGTGTCGATGTCGGATTGATCGCCCCGGCCTCGTCGTTCCAGAAAATGAAGGAGCAACGATATGTCTGAAAAGGAAGTCTTGTCTGTCATCCGGGGCCAGGAAGACGCAACTGCCAAGGGGGACGCCCGCGCCAACGTCGATGCCATGGACCCGGATGTCGTGGTTTTCGATCTGCCGCCGCCGCTTGCCTATCGAGGCGAACAGGCACGCGACATCGAAGGGATAAATGCTTGGTTTGCAACTTGGCGCAACGGCGTCACCGTTCACATGGCTGACCCGCAGCTCATGATCGACGGCGATCTTGCAGTGGCCTTCGGGCTGTCGCGCATGACTGGCATCAAGACCGATGGCACAAAGGTCGACTCCTGGAGCCGGCGAACCATCGTGCTAAGGCGCATCGCCGGTTCTTGGAAAATCATCCACGAACATGCCAGCTTCCCTATGGCAATGGACGGAAGTGGGCGCGCTGTGACGGATCTCTTGCCGTAGTTCCGGAACGCCTAACGTCCTCAACAGGGATGTCGGCTTTCACGCGGCAAGGGTTCGTAGTTGAACGGTCGATTTGGCGGCGCGTTGCTGACAGTCAGCCTTGCGGCCGTTGGCGGACTTGCGGCTTAGAGGCTGAATGTCAGAAGCGTTCGGGAGCCTATATCCGTTCCCAAAATCGCACATTGAGCGCAACCAGCGGTTCTGACCCTAAGCTGCCGTTTCACCTTGGAAGTTCGGGCCGGGTGGGACAGCGGACGTTCCGCGATATCCAAGTCAGATCTTGCAGGAAAATGACAAATGCCCGGAAGCAGTCGATCCTGGGTCGATCATGTCCTTGTCTGATCAGGGATTATGATGACATCGCTGCGTCGGCCGCCTCGGCGGCGCGCCGCCTCAACAGGGCATGTTCCCGCCTGTTGCCCGCCAGCGCCGCGGCTGCTTCGAACGCGGCGCGCGCCTCCTCGTAGCGGCCGAGCTTGTGGAGGAGGTCGCCGCGAACGCTCGGCAGCAGGTGATAGCCTTTGAGCGCCGGCTCGCGCGCAAGGCGGTCTACGATCGCCAGCGCCACTTCTGGCCCCTCGGCCATGCCGACGGCAACCGCGCGGTTGAGGCCAATGATTGGCGAGCGCACGACAGCCGCCAGTTCCGCATAAAGTCCGGCGATGCGCGACCAGTCGGTATCGCCCGCTGTCCTCGCCTGGGCGTGGCAGGCGATAATCGTCGCCTGGAGGACGTAAATGCCGCCGGCTCCGCCTAATTCGCGTGCTCGCCCGAGCGCCTGCATCCCGCGCCGGATCTGGAGCTGGTCCCAGAGTGCGCGGTTCTGGTCCAGCATGAGGATTGGCTCGCCCCCTGCATCAGTACGCGCCGCCGTGCGCGAGGCGTTCAGCTCCATCAGAGCGAGCAGTCCATGGGCTTCGGGCTCGTGCGGCACGATGGAGGTGAGCCCGCGGCCCATGCGAAGCGCTTCATTGCAGAGCTGGGGGCGCAGCCAGTCCTCGCCGCTCGCCGCGGTGTAGCCTTCGTTGAAGATGAGGTAGACGACCTCCAGCACCGAGGAGAGCCGCTTTGAGAGCTCCTCGCCGCTTGGGGTCTCGTAGGCCAGCCCCGATTCCGAAAGAGTCCGCTTCGCGCGCACGATGCGCTGGGCGATTGTCGCCTCCGGCAGCAGGAAGGCCCTGGCGATCTCCTGTGTTGTCAGGCCGCAGATCATCCGCAGTGCCAGCGCCGCGCGCGCCTCGCGCGATAGTCGCGGGTGACAGGCGGTGAAGATGAGCCGAAGCAGTTCATCGCCTATGTCGTCGTCCAGGGCCGAGTCGAGGTCGGGCATGGCCTGCTGCTCCTCCTCCATATCCCAGGCGATAATGTCGTGCTTGCGCTCGAGCATCCGGCTGCGGCGCAGATGATCCAGGGCCCGGCGCTTGGCGGTCGCCATCAGCCAGGCGCCGGGTTTTTCCGGAACGCCTGTGGCGGGCCACCACTCAAGGGCGGCCAGCAGGGCTTCCTGCGTCAAATCCTCGGCCAACGGCACATCGCGCAGCATCCTCGCCAGACTGGTGATCAGCCGGGGCTGCTCGATCCGCCACACGGCGAGGATCGTGCGATGGGCGTCGGCGACCGTCATGGCCGCCGACCGCGTCTGCAGGAACGTCGCCTCAAGGGCCGGCAAACGCGCGGACCTCGCACGTGCCCTCCCAATCCGGCATGAAATCCTTGTGGAGCTGCATGAACTCGACCGCCGATGCCACAGCCTCTTCCTTGTTCCGGAACTCCATGATCGCGTAGCCGCCGATGACCTCCTTCGCCTCGACGAACGGGCCATCGATGACGCTGAGCTTCCCCTCGGCGATGCGCACCTGCGCGCCCATCGCGACCGGCGTGAGCCCGCCCATGTCGACCATGCGGCCGGCCTTGATTTCCCGGTCGGCGAGCTTGTTCATCGCCTCGATGAGTTCCGCCGTTGGCGGTCCGGCGTGGGCGGAAGTGACGAACGACATGAAGCGCATTTGAGAACTCCTCCTGAGGCGAGCCGCGGACGTGGTGGCCGCTGAACAGTCTCGCTAATAAGTCGACGAACCAGCCCCCGGCGGATCGACATGCGCTTTGAATAAATCACGCCCGGGCTCTAAAGACGATGGGCGAGTGAACAGGGTCGATTGACCAACCCCATCTAACGTCCAACGTCGTGAGTTCCGTTGCCGCGTTATTTTGGCGCCTAGGAGGCTGGTACTAACTTCCGCCAAGGGCTCGACTTCCGCCGTTGGACGTCCGTCAATTTAACGGTCGGTTCTGACCCATTCGAGACCTTCATTCTCGGCGTTGCGAATGGCAGCAACGCGCCTAATCTCAGCCGTTCGTCGACGCTCAGCTCGATCCCGAATCCCGCCTTTCGCTCAGTCGTTGTGATGGGCTCGAGTCAATACGTGCAATCCAATGGATTGGCGGCTATCCGCCGGCATGATCCCGCCGCAGGAGCGAAGTCCGCCTCACGCAAGAAACGCGCCGGCCGATGAAGGCTGAGTTGCATTCGAACCAACGGCCGCTTGATGAACAGTCGAGATCTCTACCGGTGAGCTATCGGGGAGCTGCTGATACCAAATTCAACTTAATTTCGGATTGGGCTATAAGGCACTTGCCGAATATGGTGGCGACGTGCTTGCCGCCCTATTTCACCAAAGACGGGCCCGCCGGAATGAAGGCCAGCTGTCGGGGACCGGCAGGGAGCCAGTCAGCGACTGACGTTGGGTCGTTTGCCGGAATGCCGCCGTCGAGGAACGAGAAGGCACTGGCTGGGTGTTGATGGCCACATCGGGAGGTGAACCCATGGAACCGCGCGCCAAGAAACAGGAGAACCTTTCCCGACTCGAACGGGCCGCGCAACAGACTGCTGACCCAAAAACTATGGAACAGAAGGCGAAAAAGCCCGAGGAAAAATTCCGCTTCAGCCTACGCAAGGAAGACGTCTGGTGGACGGTTGGTTTCGCTGCCGCTGCCTTGCTGCTTTTTGGCATCCAAGTCCTGATCAATTGGCGCTTAGAATGGCTTGACGCGCCTTTGCGCGTTCGCGTGCTGAACTACGTCAGGGGCGGCCTTCTCATTTTCGTTATGCTGACCGTTGCGAATGTTATCGAAGTCTTTCTCATTGGCCGAATTCCCAATCGTGTTTCGCGCTTCAACTTGCAACGTATTTTTCGATTAGTCGTCGTCGTCGCCATCGTCTTCGTGGCCATTTCAGTCTTATTTGTGAACTGGTACACTGCGGTTGTTTCACTCGGCCTGATTTCACTGATTCTCGGCTTTGCGCTGCAAATGCCGATCTCCAGTTTCATCGCGTGGATTTATATTTTGGCCAGGGCGCCTTATCGCGTTGGCGACCGCATTCGCATCGGCGATGCCCATGGCGATGTCATTGATGTCAGCTATCTCGACACGACATTATGGGAATTTGGCGGCGAACATCTTTGGACCGATCATCCGAGCGGACGCGTCATCAAGTTTCCGAACTCCACCGTGTTTGACACGCCGGTCTTCAACTATTCCTGGCCGCTGTTTCCCTATGTCTGGAACGAAATCAAGTTTCAGCTCGCTTATGAAAGCGATCTGGAATTCGTAGCGAAAACCATGAGAGAGGTCGTCGACGAGCAGATCGGCGACATCATGAGCCAGAAGGTGAAGGTCTATAAGCACATCCTGTCGCAAACGCCGGTGGACGAACTCGAAGTGAGGGAGCATCCCGTGGTTCATTTTCGCGTCAGTGAAAACACCTGGCTCGAGGCCATCGTGCGTTACCTCGTGCCGCCGAAGGAAGCGGGGCGCACCAAAACACGCTTGATCAAGGAAATGCTGGCGCGAATGAATGCAAAACCCGATCGCGTGCTGTTTCCGAAGAGCAATTTGAGGTGAACTTCCTCAGGCCACGCCGCGCGGAGCCACCCCGCCCGCATCGCGGCAGGCTGATGCATCTGGAGCGCCTATGATGAAGCCGACCGGATCCACCGAGGCAGTGAGGATCGAGGACCTTGACGACGCGGGGCTGGTTGAACACGCGCGACAGCGTGACTCCGCCGCATTCTGGTTAATCATCAAGCGTCACAATCAGCGGCTTTACCGGGTCGCCTGCGCCGTCCTGAACGACGACACCGAGGCCGAGGACGTACTTCAGGAGACCTATATCCACGCCTTCACCCATCTGGCCGAATTCCGCGCGGAGGCGCAGCTGTCGACCTGGCTCACCCGGATCGCGCTGAACGAGGCGCTGGGACGCCGCCGGAAAAGGCGGCCCACCGTCGACGTGAAAGCCATCGAGGGCATGGTCGCTCCGTTCAGCGCCCACAAGCCTGATCCCGAAGAGGCGGCCGCTCTCGCTGAAATCCGCAACCTCCTGGAGCGAGCCGTCGGTGGCTTGCCAGAGCCCTTTCGCATCGTCTTTGTCATGCGAGACGTCGAGGAAATGAGCATTGAGGAAACTGCTTTTCTCTTGGCATTGCGACCTCAGACGGTGAGCACCCGTCTTTATCGCGCACGCCGGCTGCTCCGCGAGGCGCTGCGGGACAAGCTCGCCACCGTGTTCACGGATACGTTTCTCTTCGCTGGCGTCCGTTGTGACCGCCTCGCGCAATCAGTCTTTGACCGGCTCGCAATCCGCCTGGTTCGAAAGGATACTCATCCGTTGAACACGGCGACTGAGCGCACGTAGACGCCGTTCACGCCGAGATTACGCCGGCTCCTTTCGCGGGGATGTTGTAGCGGGACGCGGGAATATTTTGGCGGCCCGGACCATCTAATCATCAGGCAAATGCACTCGGCGCCGCGGTGCTGACAGCGGCGTTGAATCAACAAACATAGGAGACCGCCATGCAGGGCGCACTTCACCTATCCCGGCGTCAGTCGCTTCAGGGACTTGTCGTACTCGGTGCCGGAGCGGCACTCGGCGGAATCGCACGGTCTTCTCCGGTATTGGCACAGGACATATCGGACGAGGACATTTTCCGCTTTGCGCTCAACCTCGAATATATGGAGGCTGAATACTACCTCCGCGGCACCACCGGAATGGGCATCGACGCAGCCGATGTTGGTTCGAAACCCGGCGACGTCGTTGGCGGCAAGCAAGTCTCCTTCGAGACGCCGGCCATCGGCGAATTCATGCAGGAAGTCGCCGAAAATGAACTCGCGCACGTCCGCTTCTACCGCAAGACGCTTGGAACGGACGCTGTTGACCGGCCGGCGATCGATTTCGATGCCGGTTTCAAGGCCGTCGCGGAAGCGGCGGGCCTCGGGTCGGACTTTGACCCCTTCGGCAACGAAACGAACTTCGTTCTCGGCGGGATGTTGTTCGAGGATGTCGGCGTCACCGCATATGCCGGGGCGGCGACAGTTCTGAAAAACAAGGACTTCCTCGCCGCCGCCGCAGGCATCCTGGCGGTCGAGGCCTACCACATGGGCATGGCGCGATCGACGCTATACCGGAAGGGAGAGGAAGCCTGGAAGGTCGCCAACGCCGTTTCCGACGCCCGCGACAAGATCGACGGATCGGAAGACAAGGACCAGGGAATCCAGGTGGACGGAAAAGCCAACATCGTTCCGTCGACGCCCGATGCGATCGCGTTCACCAGAACGCCGCAGGAGGTGCTCCGGATCGTCTACCTCACCGACAAGGACGGAGTGAGCAAGGGCGGCTTCTATCCGGAAGGGATGAACGGCACGCTCAAGAGCACCTGAGCCAACTGCGACGAGGGCTGCTCTTGGAGAAAGACCATGAGTAAAGATGATGATGTGAACCACGGATCGGCAGCTTCAAGCCGAGCGCTGTCTCGCCGCAATTTCCTGAAAGTCTCTGTGACCGGTGCGGCGATTGCCAGCGCCGGCGGCCTTTCAGCCTGTATGACTGGACCGATGGCAGCCGGAAAGACAACCAAGGCGCTGGCGCTGTACCAGGACACCCCAAATCGTGGCCGACGCTGCGGTGGGTGTACTCACTTCCGAGAGCCAAACGGGTGCGAGATCGTTGCCGGTGCAATCAGCCCAAATGGCTGGTGCCGTTTCCACGAGCCGCTGCCGGCTTGATGCAACAAATTGCGGTCTCCCGCCTTATGTCTCGGGCGGGAGCAACGCGACGTCAGCTTCCACGTCCAGAGCGGACGTTGGCCGGCCGGCTGTAAGGCGTCTGCCTAGGGTCATGGGCGTGAATTCGTTCTCGGAGAGCGAACGTCCGCATTGGGTCGATCAGCGGAATGGTCGCTTGTCTGTAACTTCGTCCCGAAAGCGGAAGGGCAGGTTTCGGCCCCATTGCGGTCATCCGCGAGTATGAATCTGGCTGACTGGTATTGGCGCAACTACGACCTCCAGCGTGATCTCCGGCAAGGTCTGCTTTCAGGAAGTTGCGAAGCCGATCTCTACGGCTGAGATGGGCCGCAAACCGGACATGCGCCGAGCGGGTGCCGAACGCGAACCTTCCACCCTGTTGCGACCTGCGCTGGTACGGGTCGGGATCTTCGAGCCGGGGGAAATATCTCATCGATCCGACTGATCGGACGGCCATGATGTAGCGCCTACAAGTGCGATCCCGCCAGCAGCGCCACCGCTGACGCGGGCGCGACGCTGCTGGCTTCGCCGCGAACGGCGTCATCTGCGGGGATGATCTCGGCGAAATCGACGAAGCGGCGTTCCATGCGTTCGGCCAGCCGCCTGATCTGCCAGCGGCCGGTTCCGGCGCCGACGATTGGCACATCCGGGACAAGGGACCCGGCAACCAGGGACGCTGCGTCGTGGATCTTGCGCAACTGCTGTTCGCTGAACCAGCGCGCGATTTCATGCCATTCCGGCAGGGTCAGCTCGGCGGCGTCGCGCCCGATCATGCGCGCCAGCCGCGCGATCGAGCCATCGACGGTCTTTTCCTTGCCGTCGGCGGAAGCGTGCCTGTCGTCCTTTTCGTCGAGCACCCCGAGGATCCGGTGCGCATCGGTGATCGAGGCGAAATACTCGTTCATCAGCGGTGTCAGCCTGCTGCGGACGGGGGCCGACGAGGCGACGCCGAACAGGAACGTCCTGGTGAAGCCGGTATAGACCAGTTCGCCGCTCAGCAGCCGTCCGGCATCGGTGTAGCCGTCATTGGCGACGGCGCCATTTCTAATGGCGATGATGTCGGTGGTGGTCGATCCCATGTCGACGAACAGGGCATCGCCGGCGAGTTTCGCCACCAATGACGCTGTCGCATGCCAGTTGGCAGAGGCGACGTCGGCGCTCAGCCGCGCTGCCTGCTCGACCCCGACAAATCCGGACGGTCCGGCATAGATCAAGTTTTCGCCTGGGACCCGCGCTGAAATCTCATCCAGCAGGGCCGGGGGGGGGGGGGGGGGGGGGGGGGAGAGGAGAGAGGGGGGGGGGGGGGGGGGGGGGGGGGGGGGGGGGGGGGGGGGGGGGGGGGGAGGGGGGGGGAGG
>NZ_JBVVQV010000001.1:441209-579782 GCF_055811235.1 Mesorhizobium sp. WSM4810
CCGCCGCGCTGCCTTCACCCCCCCAAAAACGCCGGACGGTCCGGCAAATATAATTTTTGCGCGGGGCCCCCGCGATAAACCCACACCCAGCTGGGCCGCGACGCGGGCGCCGCGAGACGGAAAGATATCAGCCAGTTCGCCGGTCATGGTGAATGCGTTGAGATCGGCGCCGGCATAGATCGGAGCGGTTTCCTCGAATGCCGAGGTCAGGGTATGGAGCCCTAGCCAAAGCGGCGTGGCGATCGTTACAGCCTCAACGATGCGGCCGTCTTGCGCACGCGTCACCTTCAGATGGGCGCCGCCAATATCGAAGCCGGCAACGATGCTCTTTCTTTTTTCCACACTTCAAGCTTTCATCATAGTTGGTCAGGGGCAGTTGGTCAGCGAGAAAAAGAGCGTTGCGTATCATTCCGGTTCTTGACCTGAAAGGCGGCGAGGTGGTGCGCGCCCAGCAAGGAAAACGCGATCGCTACAGGCCGATCGTCACGCCGCTTAGCCAAACTTCCGATGTCGTTGCGGTCACTGAGGGCCTGCGCCGGCTTTACCCTTTTCCGACCTTCTATATCGCCGATCTCGATGCCATCGAAGGCGGAACGCCAAACAGCGGCGCGCTTGCCCGGCTGAAGGCGATGGCGGAGCCGCCGGAGCTTTGGGTCGATGCCGGCGTCACCGACGAGAAAACACTTTCGGCGGCACTTGCCGAATCTTGGCTTTGCCCGGTCGTGGGGTCCGAATCGCAGCAGGACGACGCGCTGTTGCGGCGTTTTTGCGATCATCCGGAGCTTATCCTGTCGCTGGATTTCTTCGACGATGGGTTTCGCGGTCCGGCATCATTTCTCGACGAGCCGGCGCTTTGGCCGCAAAAGGTGATCGTCATGACATTGGCCAAGGTCGGTTCCGCCACCGGTCCCGATTTCACGCGGCTCAAGGCCATCAAGACGAAGGCTGGAAGCCGCTCCGTCATCGCGGCCGGCGGGGTGCGCAATGAGGCTGAC
Organism: Mesorhizobium sp. WSM4810; assembly: GCF_055811235.1. Lineage (NCBI taxonomy): Bacteria > Pseudomonadati > Pseudomonadota > Alphaproteobacteria > Hyphomicrobiales > Phyllobacteriaceae > Mesorhizobium > Mesorhizobium sp. WSM4810. The sequence goes on from NZ_JBVVQV010000001.1 coordinate 442,205, forward strand.
ATTCGCGCCCTTTCGTCACTCGGTATCGCCGCGGCGCTGGTTGCGACCTCGCTGCATGACGGCACGCTCACGCCGGGGCACCTCGCAGCGCTTGTCACCTGACAAACGCTGGGCACCTGACATTCGTGTGGCCTCGAACTTCGGCCGCGGAAACAGGGCCTTGTAGAGCGGCGGGCCGTCAAGTCGATCGTCTCGCCGCTCTATCTCTTTGCTGGAGCATCGGATTTCCCAAAACCGGTCCACCCTCGGGTCAGGCCCGAGGGCAGGCTCTTTGTCCGGTGCTCTAAAGGCCCAGAAGCTTTTTCAGGCGGCGCAACAGACCATCCGGCTCCGCGGAGGGTTTTGCCTGTGCGGGGCTGTCTCTTGTCTAAGCCGCGAACGGATGCTTCACTTGGTCCCGCTTATCCGTGGCTTCGGCGGCCGTTGGCGTTCCTGCAACGGCGCGTTGGATGGCTTCCTTCGTCGCTTCGTAATTGTACTTCTGGATCTTGGCGTCGTCGGCGGCGTCCCAATGGATGAAAACGCCGACGCAGATGAACAGGTCGTCCGCCTCATTGGCAGGAATGGTCCCATCGGCGACGCTGTCCTGCACGGCCTTTGCGACTGCATGCTGGGCCGGGCCGAACATCTGCACCGCCTGCTTGGCGCCCTTGATCGTGACCTTGTTGAACATCACGGTGTTGGGCTTGCACTGAAGATTGGGCGCGATCACCGCCAAAAGGGACGTAAAGCCGTCCTTGTTGTTGGTCAGCGCGTTGCAAAATGCTGTTTCGACTGCGCTCCCCCGTGGGCCGATGAGCAGGTCGACATGCGCCACTTCGTTGCCGTCTCCTACGAGCGATTCACCAACCATTACTTTCGAGATCTTTGCCATGCCAATTTTCCTCCAAGACACAGTTATGGTGTCCAAAGACGCCGCAAACCGAGCGAGCGCTCGATGGACAGCTATCCTTGTTGGCAGCGCCCGGGGATCCGGACCGGTTGGCTGGATAGCCGCGGAAGCCCAGCTTCCGCTCCTGAAAGTCAACCACCAACGTTGCGATTATGCAAGCTGAACGCCGAGAGTGTGGACTAAAAGAGTAGCCACGGTCAGGTCGGCCGAGGTGCCGGGGTTGACGTTGTTCGCTTTCAGCCGGCGGTCGAGCTCCATGAGCAGACGAATGCGTGACGCCTCGTCGTCATTGCCATGCAGTGCCGCCTCAACGGCAAGGGCTTGTTGCCGCGCCTGATTTGCGACTTCAGCGCCATGGTTGCGCACCACATGACTGTCCGGGAAGACGGCGAGAAACGCCATATAGGCGAACACCGTCGGCCACATGCCGCCTTCGCCGCGTGCCAAGGCCGCTTGCAGAGCCGCAAGCCCGACGCCGAACACGTCGCCGAAACCGGTAACATATTGGCGGGCGATCATGTCGCGGTCGGCCGCCTCCCACATGGCGTCGAGCAGATGAACCTTCGGCTCCTGCCGCACATCGTTCTCGGCCTCTCCGAGGCCGCCCGGCGCGGCGGCGACGATCGCCTCGAATACAGCCCTGGTATCGTCGATGCTCATCGCGCGCAGCACCGCGTCGAGATTATCGCGCAGGCGATTGTCGTGCAGTTGGGCGCCCGCCATTTCGGCGGCGCATAGCAGAGGCCCAGCAAGAAGGATGATGCCGAGATTGGTATTGGTCGCGACCGCCAGGCGCGTCGCGCGGACCGCTTCCAGCATGCGCTGTCCGACCGGCAGGCGCGGATCGGTCAGCGGGACGGACGAGACCTCGGCGCTGGTCATGAACTGGGCGGCGGACATGCCGTGCCCGTCGGCGAACAGATGGACGTTGCCCGGTTTCAGCGCCTCGATCTCCATCCGGCAGGCGTCCTTGTAGGCAGCCCGGAGGCGTTCTCGCGAATGCGCCATGCCGTCGGTCACGAATTCGCCGGCGCGGTGAGGCGGTAGGGTCGCGCCGCCGCCGCCTCTGGGTGATCAGCTGGGCGATCAGCCAGGAATTTCAGCAGGGCGTCGGCAATCGCATCGGCGATGTTGACCGCGACCACCGATTGAAGCCCGGACCAGGCGGGCATGCTGTTGACCTCCAGCACCAACAGCTTGCCGTCTGCCGCCGGCACGATATCGACGCCGGCGAAATCCGCTGAGATAGCGGCGGCGGCGGCCCGTGCCAGCGCCGCCAGTTCGGTTTCGCCATGCCCCGAAACCTGCCCCGAGACTTGCTCGGGCACCGCCCCGCGATTGACATTGGTGATCCAGTCGTCGCCACGGCGGCTCATCATCGCCAAAACCTCGCCGGCGCAGACGAAAACGCGAAAATCGCGGAAAGGAGGGCCAGAACGCGGCACGTAATGCTGGAGATAGTAGACGCCGTTCACCTCGTCCTCGGCGGGGAGGTCGGACAGTGTTTCGATCAGCCGGATGCCGCGGCCCTGGGCGCCGAAAAGCGGTTTTAGCACCAGTGGCGCGAACGGCAGTTCGCGTCTGGCGACCGCTTCGGCCATGGCAAGACCCTCGACCGCGAATGTCGGCGGCGTCGGCAGGCCGGCATTCTTCAGGAGGAAGGTCGTCATCGACTTGTCGACGCAGCGTTCTATCGCCTGCGCGGAATTCCACACCGGAATGGAAAGCTTGCCGAATGCGTGCAGCACGCCGAGACGCCGGGTGACCGCTTCGAACGATCCGGCGGCGATCGAACGGACAAGCACGGCGTCGGGCAGCGCGCCGTCGAAACCGGGGATCGACAGTCCGCTCGGGCTGCCGGTGTCGAACGCGATCGCCGCCAGCGGCACGGTTGCGACCACGGCGCCGCGCCGCTCCAGCCTTGCCGCCAGGCCCTTGGAGCGGGCGTCCGAGACGTCGCTGACGATCAGGATGCGAGGGATCATGTCACGCCTTGGATACCGGTATACGGAAAGCCGGAACGAATGCCCCGGCAGGCGGATGACAGACCGATCCATTGCAGCGCCATGGTCTAACCGAGGCTCCGTTCGAGCATCTGCAGATCACGCTCGCCGGCGCGGAACGTATCGCCGGTCTCGATCGCCGTGACGATCACTTCGGCCGGGCTGAACAGCAGCGGATCGATGGCATAGAAATCTCCCTTGAACCGCTTGAAGACTTCGGCGAAGGGGTGGCCGTGGTCGCGCGAGGCGCGGCTCGGCAATCGCTCCGCGAGTTCGCTGGCGTCTTTCGCCGAGCCTTTTACGAAGAGCTGGACGCTGCCGCCATAGATGATGGCGTCGTTGGTTCTGCCCATGGCGGTCAGAAAATCCGGATGCGGGGCGGGGATGGGCGCCGTGCCGATGCCGTCGACAACGTTCTCCAGCGGAAATTTGAGATCGTTGGTCTTGTGCAGGGCAACCTCGAGCGCGCGCGCAACGATCTGCACGCCGCCCGCCAGGCTTTGTGTCGGCGCATAGAGGAAGGTGAGCTTTTCGGGTGCCAGTCCGGTTGCCCTGCTGACCTTCTCGACGATCGCCTGGGGCGGCGGTTTTGCCGTCTCCAGGATCAGCACGGCGGACGACGCGGTGTCGCGATAGGAGAGTGTTTCGAACAGCGGTTCGACGCGGGCGCGCGCCCGCGCCGGTCCCGATCCCATGGCAAAATAATCCTGGCTCGACAGGTTCCAGCCCGCATACTGGCTGCCCAGGCAGGCAAGCACCGGCTGCGACGACCGCACTTCGATGGTGAACGGCCATTTTGGCGACGCACGGTCCATGCACACCGAAATGCTGCCGAGGCCGCCCATCGCGGCTTCCGCCATGCGCAGCCCGGCCTCGACGCCGCCGGCGGCCTTGGCGCCGGCGTCGATCAGGCACTCGCCCAATGGCCCGGTGGAAACGCCGATACGCAGGCGTTCGGCGTCGCCGATCATGCCGTCGATGATGCGCTGCGCATTGTCGTTGAGGAATGCCGAACCGTCTTTCATGTCCGGTCTCCTTCCCATTGGTGTTGCAATCGGCTGGCTTGTCCCTTGATCAGCCGCCTGGTCAGATCGGCGCTCGGACCGCGCGCGAAGATGGTGCAGACCGGATCGCCGGCGATCAGTCGGGTGCCGGGCGACTGATGGTCGGCAGTCCATTCAGGCCAGGCAATCGATGGAAAGCGGGCGATCGGCGCCGCCGCATAGGTCACCATCGACGCCATCGAATCGACGAAGCGCGGCAGACGGTATTTCTTGCCCGCCGCGGCGCGCAGATGCGCTTCGATCAATGGCGCGTCGGCATCGTCGAAAATGTCGAGCGTGGCGCCGGGCCGCGGATTGATCTCGATGAGCTTGTAGCCATCCGGTCCGCGAATGAGATCGGCGCTGCACAATCCAACCAGGCCGGCGCGACGCGCCAGACCTGAAAGCCAGCCGCGGATCATCGCCGCCCGTCTGCGATCGAAGCGCCTCAACCGCACGGCGCCGCCATAGCGATAGGGCGCTGCCGGGGCAGGCGACGCCCATTGTTGGCTGAAGCCGACGATGTCAGCGCTTTGGCCGTCGCCGACGAACAGGGCCGAGATGCTGCGACCGGCAACGAAACGCTGAAAATAGCGGCCGCTAGGAGCCTGACACTGTAATATCGGGGTTTCTCCGGCGGCCCGCCTGATATGCGCGCCGCCGGCGCCGCCTGCGGTCTTGACCACCCAGTTCTCCGGATCGGGCGGCGGGTCCCATCGGAAGTCCGGATGCGGGATGCCGAGTTCGGCGCAATCGGCGGCCAGCAATTGCGGGTCCTTGATCCTGCGGATCGCGGCGCCGCTGTTGCCGGCGAGCGGAAAATGGCGCGCGAACTCGTCGACGGTCTCCGTCATCCGCTCGAAGCCCGAGCCCAGGACAATGGCGACCGGCTGGTCGTCTCCGGCCAGTTGCCGAAGCGTCTCGATGATGCGCTCGCCGTCGATGCCGCCTTGCAGGTCGCCCGGCAGCATCGTCGCGCGCTCGGCAAGCGCGACCGTGTCGGTATCGCAAAAGAAATCGGCGACCAGCGGACGATAGCCGGCGCGGCGCGCAGCGGCAGCCAGCGCCCGGCCTGAAATCGCCGCGATCAGGAGAGATCCGGCGTTATTTGGCAATCTCGCGTGCAAGGGAAAATGCTTCCTGGAAATCGAGCGTGATGGTTTTTTCGGATTCGATCATTCTTTTGAAGAGGCCGAATTCGACCTTGTATTTCACGTTGCCGATGGCGAGCGGACCAATGCCGACAGCTTTTGCCGCTTCGAGCGGATCGCCATTGGCATTGACGGCCACGCCTTCGATGCCGGCCGGCGGGACCGCATTGACGTCGGCGGCAATGAGCAGGCCGTCGCCTTTCAACTGGGCTTTTGAGACCACCTGGACGCCGGCCTTGGCGCACGCCAGGATCACCTCGCTCGCCTCGACCAGCTTCGTCTTGCGGGCGTCGCTCGATCCGTCGGCCGCATCGACGGCGGTGTTGAACCGGCTTTTGATCTCGGCCGCGATCTGCTTGACCCTTTCGATGCCGTCATGGCCGACCAGGGTCACCCGGGCGCCTTCCCTGGCGGCGATCACGGCGGTGCAGAAGCCGACGACGCCGGTGGCGCCGAAAACAGCGATCCTGGTGTCTTTCAGCCCGCGCTCGAATTTCTTCTCCAGCGCTTTTTCGACCTTGGCCACCATCGCCGCGGCCGTGGTGAACGAGCCGGCCGGATCGGCGAATACCGAGACCTGGAAAGGCGGCACCATCGCTTTTCGCGCTGCCTCGAACATGTCAAGCGCCAGCGAGGCATCCTTGCCGGCGATAAAAATGCCGGTATCGACGCCCACATCGGGCGGGCGCGAAAAGATCGCGTCCTGCACGAGGCCTGTCACCTCTCCCAGGCTTACATCGACATAGGGGACGACGGCGTCGAAGCCTGCATCGAGCGCCATGTTCACGTCGAAAGGGCTCATATGCTTCAACGGCGTCAGCATGTGTAGGATATGTTTGCGGGCCATTTCTCGCCTTTCTTCTTGAACCTGATCGCGTTGCCCAGCCGTCAGCTGCCGACGAGGTCAAGTCTGGTCGAACTGATCTTCGCGCCGGAATTCCTGCCCTTGACGATCCTGATCTCGATGCCGTCTTCAACTGTCTGCCGAACCGCGTTGACGAAGCTGACTGCAGCGTCTTGCGATGGGGCAAAGGCAAACCCTGTCGGCCCCCACGAGCTCTGGCCGATGCCGACAGCGCCTGCTTCGTTGAGAGCGTGGGCCACGTTCTCGACCCGCCTGGAGGTGAACACGCCGCCTTGCGCCGGGGCGAAATGGGTGCCGATCAGCATCTGGATCGCGGTGACGGCGGCGCCGAAAGCCGGCAGGTCGTGCTCGACAAGAGCCGGCATGATGCCCATCAGCACCCGCCGGCAGATCTCGCCGCTGCCGGATGCCGGGAAGGGCGGCAGCGAACGAAATGCCGCGATCTCGGCATCGCCATGCAGTCCATGCCCGCTATGGTCGAGGATCAGGATAACGCGCCACTCTTCCGGAAACGGCAGTCGCGCCACGACCGGCGGCGGCCTGCCGCTGTCGTCCTTGCCAGCGTCGACAATGACGCCACCGCTTTCGAAGCTGGCGATGCCGATGCCGGATCGTCCGCCGCGATCGAGCAGGGTCGCATCGCTGCCGATATCGAGCGGCAGTTTGTGGAGCGTGCGCAACGCCGCGGCGACGGCAAGGGCGATCTGCGTGCCGGAGCCCAGGCCGGCATGGCTCGGGATCGACTGTTCGACCACCAGACGGTGCTGACCGCGAATGCCGAGATGGCTGCAGAGCGTCGACAGATGTTCGCCGGCGCGCCGACTCTCGGCACCTTCGACGATGGTCTCGCTGGACCGTGACAGGGTGACGATGGTTTCGGGTTCGCTCAGCGGCAGCCCGACGCTGCCAAAGCGACGCCCGGTATCGCCGTTGAGATCGAGGAAGCCAAGATGCAGGCGGGCGGGCACTTGTAAGGTGACAGAATTCGACATCTACCCCCCGATGGGTGCATCATAGACGCATCATGGAAGTTTAGGTGCCCGTCGCCATGATAGCTGTTTTCGTCGAAGGGGCAAGCCGCAGAGAGTGCATTCGTTTTATCTTCTTTTGGCTCGGGGCGAGAACGGACCGGGCAATTCGCGGAGGTCGAGATGAACGAGACGCCCAAGGAAAAGGTCTATTCGGAAGCCGAGATTGCCGACCGGCTCGAGAAGGAACTGCCGAAATGGTATTACGAGAACGGCTGGATCCGGCGCAAATATAAGACCCACAGCTGGAAATCGACACTGATGGTCATCAACACGGTCGGCCATCTCGCCGAGGCGGCATGGCACCATCCCGACATCACGGCTTCCTATGCCTGGGTCGAGGTGCGCCTGATGAACCATGCGGCCAAGGGCATCACCGACAAGGACTTCGAGCTGGCCAAAAAGATCGAGGAGGTCGTCCAGTGGCAGCCGGCCCGGGAAGGCGGCGCGCTGGAAGGCACTCCGCCGACCGATCAGCGCTTCGCTTACATCAAATATGATTAAGCGCGGTCGGAATTTGTTGATGGCGTATAAAAACATTCGCTAATCTGCTGAGAGACTGTTTGGAAACTCTACTCTGGCGGCCATCTGATGGCGTTTTCTGCGCTTCCGGTGCTCACGGATCCAAATGTCCGCTGCGCTCCGGTTCTCGAAACCACCACCATATGACTCACCAGAGCGAATTTCGAAACAGTCTCTGACAGGCGGGGTTCACGGCCGATCCAGTTTCGTCTAGGATCGGGCCGGCACCAGAAAGTAGCGTAGTGAATGGCGGTTGCTTGGATCGGCAACCGGGAAACGCTGGTCGAGCGCGCGGCCGCACATGCCGCCGCGCTGTTGGGGTCAAGCCGGTGCCCGGTTTTCAGCCTGGATACGGATATACACGGCACCAGGGCGGCGATCGCGCTGGCTGAGCGGGTTGGCGCGGCATACGATCATGCCGATGGCGCGGCAGTTTCCCGGGAGGCCGCGCTTTTTACCGACAAAGGCGCGATGACCGTCGCGCCCGGCGAAACGCGCCGGCGCGCCGATGTCGTGGTGATCGTCGGCGAACTCCCGCAGATCCATCATCAATTTGTCGGCGAGCTTGCCGAGACGGTTCCCGACCTCTCGGCCAAGAATCAGCGCGAGATCTTTCTGGTCGGGTCGAAAGAAACGTCTGCGCCGCGGTTGAGCAACGGGCGGACGGCGACGCTGCTGTCCTGCGGCGAGGCAGGCCTCGGCGCGACGCTGGCGGCACTGAGGGCGCAGTGGAGGGGGCGCCAGACATCGCAGCCGGTGTCGAATTTCGACGATTTCGCCAAAGCCCTGGAGGCTGCGCATTTTCCCGTCTTCCTGTTTTCAGGCGACGCAACCGAAGGGCTGGCGCTGGAGATGCTTCAGGGACTGGTCAGCGATCTCAACCGCAAATCACGCGCATCCGGCCTGCATCTGCCGGCGAGCGAAAATGGCTGGGGAAGCGCGCTCGCCTCGACCTGGATGACCGGTTTTCCGCTGCGCACCGGCTTTGCGCGCGGCTTCCCGGACTTCGATCCCTGGCGTTACGATGTCGCGCGCATGATCGCCGCCGGCGAAGCCGACCTGCACCTGCGGATCTCGTCCTCGATTGTCCAGCCGCAGAAGAAAAGGAACCGCATGGCGCTGATCGCCCTGGCGAAAACGCATGAGCCGGTCGCGGGTGCTGCGGTCACCATCGCCATCGGCGAAGCCGGCGTCGATCACCAGGCGGTGGCCTATTCCAGCCGCACCGGTTCGCTAAGGTCGGTCGCGGCGCGAGCGGCGTCGGAACTGCCCTCCGCTGCGACCGTTATCCGGCTGGTTGCCAGTCATGTCTCCGCCGAGGCGGCGTTGCCATGCTGACGAAAATCGCCGGCGGCGACATCATCGATCCGGTCAACGGCCGTCTCGGCAAGGGCGACCTGTGGATCAGCGACGACAAGATCGCTGCGGCGCCGGCGGCGGGCGCTGCCGACCGGACCATCGACGCAGCCGGCTGCATCGTGATGGCGGGCGCCATCGACATCCATTCCCACATCGGCGGCGGCAACGTGAATACGGCACGGCTGCTCCTGCCCGAGCAGCATGCGGCGCACCAGGCGCGACCGGCGACGACGCCGCTTTCCAATGCCGGCTGGTCGACCTTCCAGACCGGGTGCCTCTACGCCAAGATGGGTTTCACCACGGTGGTCGAGCCGGCGATGTCGCCGGGAGCCGCGCTTCACACCCATCTCGAACTGGCCGACATCCCGATCATCGACAAGGCGACGCTCGCCATTCTCGGCAACGACGATTTCCTGCTGTCGATGATCCGCGACGACGCCTCCTCAACGATGATCGAGGACTATGTCGCCTGGACGGTCGCCTCGACGCGGGCGCTTGGGGTCAAGGTGATCAATGCCGGCGCGGCGGCCGCCTTCAAGGAAAACGTCCGCACCTTCTCGCTGGACGATGTGGTGCCTTCCTATGGCGTCAGCTCGCGCAAGATCGTCAAGACGCTGCAGGCGGCCGTCGACAGCCTTGGCGTCCCGCATCCGCTGCATGTCCATTGCAACAATCTGGGCAGCCCCGGATCGGCGGACACGGCGGCCGCCACGATCGCAGCGGCGGAAGGATTGCCGCTGCACCTCGCCCATCTCCAGTTCTATGGCTACGGCACGGAAGGCAAGCGCAGGTTTTCCTCGGCCGCGGCGCGCCTTGCCGAACTGGTCAATGCGACGCCGGAAGTCACCATCGATATCGGCCAGGTGATGTTCGGCCAGACGGTCACCATCTCCTCCGACGTCATGCGGCAGTTTTCGGCGCGTGGCAGTGCGCAGCCGAAGAAATCCGTCATTCATGACGGCGACGGTAATGGCGGCGGCATCGTGCCCTACCGCTATGGCAAGGATTTCTATGGCACGATGCAGTGGGCGATCGGGCTCGAGCTTTTTCTCCTGATCGACGATCCGTGGCGTGTCTTCTTCACCACCGATCATCCCAACGGCGCGCCCTTTACCGCCTATCCGGCCCTGTTCGAGCTGCTGATGAGCCGGGAAGCGCGCACCGAAATGATTGCCGGACTTCCAAAATCCGCCATAGCGCTCTCCACCCTGGCCGCAATCGACCGCGAATACACGTTCGAGGAAATCGCCATCATGACGCGTGCTGCCCCGGCCAAGCTGCTCGGGCTGACGGATCGAGGCCATCTCGGCGCCGGCGCTATCGCCGATATCGCTGTCTACCGCAGGGAGGACAATATCGCGAAAATGCTGGGGCAGGCGGCGTATGTCTTCAAGGATGGCGATCTCGTCGTGCAGGACGGAGAGATCACCCATTACCGCTGGGGCAAGGCGCTCAGGCTCAATCCGCCGCCGGACAAGGCGATGCTGCGGCGCTTGGAGGATTATCACCAGCAGCGCTACGGCCTGTCGCTGGACTGGTTCAATTTCCCGGAATCGGCGATCGCGCGAGAACAGCCATTCGGCGAGGTTGCATGCCGAACGTGAGCGTAAATGGCATAGTGATCGACGATACCTTTGCCGAGGCCTTCGGCATGCGCGCGACCGCCATCATCATCACCGCGCCGAACCGGAAATGGGCGCGCCAGGCGGCGATCACCATGACCGGCTTTGCCACCTCGGTGATCGGCTGCGGCTGCGAAGCGGCAATCGATGTCGAACTGGCGCCATCGGCCACACCGGATGGCCGGCCCGGCTGCCGCGTGATGATCTTTGCGATGGGAACAGACGAACTGCAGAAACAACTGCTCAATCGCGTCGGCCAGTGTGTCTTGACCTCGCCGGGTTCCGCCTGCTTCGCCGGACTGCAGGGCAGCGCCGAGCTGAAGCTCGGTTCGGCGCTGCGTTATTTTGGCGACGGCTGGCAGATCTCCAAGAAAATCGGCGGCAGGCATTTTTGGCGCGTTCCCGTCATGGATGGCGAATTCCTGTGCGAAGCGACGACCGGGCTGACGAAGGGCGCCGTCGGCGGCGGCAATTTCTTCGTCATGGCTGAAAGCAGCGCCAGGGCCTTGGCTGCCGCCGAGGCCGCGGTTGCCGCGATCGGCCTGGTGCCGGGCGCGATCGTGCCGTTTCCGGGCGGCATCGCTCGTTCGGGTTCCAAGATCGGCGGTAAATACAAGGGCATGATCGCCTCGGCCAACGAAGCCTATGCGCCGACACTGCGCGGTGTCGTCAGGAGTGAGCTCGGTGCCGACATCAACGCCGTCCTGGAAATCGTCATCGACGGCGAGACCAACGATGCCGTTGCCGCCGCGATGAAGGCCGGCATCAAGGCCGTCATCGAGCTTGGGCCGAAGCGAGGCGCGGTTCGCATAAGCGCCGGCAATTACGGCGGCAAGCTCGGCAAGTTCATCTATTCGCTGAAGGATATGCTGCCGTGAAAGCGCTGACCTTCACCCTTGTCGCCGAGCCGCCCGAGCGCCTTGACCTGTCGGCGCTGACGCCGGAGCGGCTTGCCGGGATCGAAAGGCGCGATATCGAAAAGATCCAGATCGGCACGTCGAAGCATGGCTCGAAGGTCGGCGATATCTTTCGCGTCGCCGGCAACGATCCGCTGGACATCGTCTTCGAAGGCGGCAGCGCGCGCCTCGACCGTGTGGCGGAAGCCATGCGGGGCGGTTCGGTTCGCGTCGTCGGCAATGCCGGCGCCCAGGCCGGGCACGCCATGCGCGGCGGCATGCTCACGATCGAAGGCAATGCAGGCCCGCATGCCGGCTCCGGCATGCGCGGCGGCAGGCTTGAAATAACCGGCAACGCCGGTGATCACCTTGGGGCGCCGCTCGCCGGGGAACTGGCCGGCATGAATGGCGGCGTGCTGATCGTCAGGGGCAAAGCCGGCGCTTTTGCCGCCGACCGCATGCGGCGCGGCCTGATCGCGGTGCTGAAAGGCTCGGGCGACAATGCCGGCAGCCGCATGATCGCCGGCACGCTGGTGGTGGCCGGCGGCACCGGCGAGATGCCCGGCTATCTGATGCGTCGCGGTTCGATCCTGCTCGATCGCGCGCCGAAAAGCCTGTCGCCGAGCTTCGTCGAATGCGGCGCGCCGGAGAGCGTCTTCGCCGCCGTCATCGATCGCCATCTGATCGCAAGTGGTATTTTGAAACGGCCGCTGCTGGGCAACGCGCCGCAGAAATACGGCGGTGACAACGCGGTGCTTGGCATGGGTGAGGTTCTTTTCCCCCCCTGAGGCGTGCTGCTGACGCCCTTGCGGTAAGCCGCGATGGATGATGGCCGGCATGTCTGCTGGGTCAACGATCGTCGTTGGCAATCAGTTTCGTCAGGCAATCCCCCGCCTGGCTCTCCGGCAGGCCGAGATCTCTGACACTGTCCATGTGGTTGCGGTTGGCGAGAACAAGCGACGTTACCGGCAAACCCTGCTGCAGCAGGTGGACTTTGAATCGATCTGCTTGCTGATGGAAAGCCGGCGTCTCGTTGGCTCCGACCAGAACCATCGCCCTGGTTTGAGGGTCATGCCGATGGGCAAGCGGTGTAAACCTGGCGACTTCCTCATCGGTGATTGCAATCTCGTTGGCGAGAAAGGAGTTTTGGAGCGGTTTCAAATCGTAGAGCCCGCCGAGCAGAAGGGCGGCCCGCACATTCGAGGGGCTACGCTCGCTGTTGAACAGGAACGTTGCAAGATGGGCTCCAGCCGAATGACCGCTGACGGTGAGGTCTGCCGGGTTTCCGCCATGGTCGGCGATATGGGCCAGAACCCACTGCTTGGCGCGGCGCACCTGGTCGACGATCGTCGCCATCCTGACCTTGGGCATCAGAGCATAGTCGACGATGGCGGCAATCGCACCGGCCTGGGTAATCGTCGCCGCGACGTATGAGTAGTCGCGCTTGGAGAACATCCTCCAGTAGCCGCCATGGATAAACATGTGCACCGGCAGGCCGCTTGTTTTGCCCGGGGGAAAGAACAGGTCGATGGTTTCGGTCTGATCCGGCCCATAGGCAATGTCCGCTGTCATCGGGATGGTTGCGCGGACGGCCTGGCTGCGGTGAACGATGTCCTGGACGATTTTGTCAAAATCGGCGACATGGTTGCGGATGCGGAACGGATCGTTTTGCACTCTTCCTCCGCTCAGATGCTGATGGCGAGGTATTTCGCCTCCATGAACTCGGCAATGCCGTGATGCTGGCCGCCCTCGCGGCCGAGGCCGCTCTGCTTGACCCCGCCGAACGGTGCTGCCGGATCGGACATCAAGCCGCGGTTGAGAGCGACCATCCCAGCTTCGATCCTGGATGCCACCCGCATTCCACGCGCAAGATCGCGCGTGTAGATGTAGGCGGCAAGACCGTATTCGGTGTTGTTGGCACGCGCGATGATTTCGGCTTCCGTTTCGAAGCTCGAGATCGGCGCCACCGGCCCAAAAATTTCCTCGTGCGCCATCTCCGCCTCGGCCGGGACGTCGCAGAGCACGGTCGGCGGATAATAGTATCCCGTTCCGGAGCCTGCCTTGCCTCCGCACAGCACCCGCGCGCCACGGGCGACAGCATCGTTGACCAGGCGGTCGATCTTGTCGACTGCCTTCCTGGTGATCATCGGTCCGCACTCCGTGGCCGCGTCCGTGCCGGCGCCGATCGTGAGTGCCGACATCCGCCTGGTGAGGCTTTCGCAAAAGGCATCGTAAACGCCGGACTGGACATAGATGCGGTTTGCAGCCGTGCAGGCCTCGCCGGCGTTGCGCATCTTCGCTACCATCGCCCCATCGACCGCCGCGTCGAGATCCGCGTCATCGAACACCAGGAATGGCGCGTTGCCGCCAAGTTCCATCGAACACGAAACCACGTGCTTTGCGGCCTCGGCCAGCAGAACGCGCCCGACTCCGGTCGAGCCGGTGAAGGAGAGTTTGCGCACCCGCGGATCGGCCAGCATCGCGGCCGTCACCGGGCCGGGATTGGAGGTTGTCAGAACGTTGACAACCCCTGGCGGAACACCTGCTTCCTGGTAGAGCGCGGCGAGCGCGTAGGCGGTGAGCGGGGTCTCGCTGGCCGGCTTCAAAATCACCGTGCACCCGGCAGCCAGGGCGGGCGCGATCTTGCGCGTCGCCATGGCGGCAGGAAAATTCCAGGGTGTGACAAGGACGCAGATGCCGATCGGCTCGTAGTCGACGACGATGCGGTTGGTGCCGGAAGGCGCCATCCCGAATTCGCCGGTGATGCGAACGGCTTCCTCGGCATTCCAGCGAAAGAATTCCGCAGCATAGGCGATCTCGCCACGCGCGTCCCGCAGTGCCTTGCCGTTTTCCAGCGAGATCAGGGTGGCCAGCGTCTCGCAACGCTGCGTCATCAGCTCGAAGCAGCGTCTGAGGATTTCGGAGCGCTTGCGGGGCGCCGTCGTGCGCCAGCCATCGGCGGCCTTGGCTGCAGCCTCGACGGCGGCTGCGGCATCTTCGATCGTCGCATCGGGAACCGCAGCGATCACCGCTTCCGTGGAAGGGGCGACGACCTGGATTTCCCTGCCGTCGGCGGATTGCCGCCATTGGCCGCCAATATACAAGCCGTGGGAGAATCTATGGAAGCCGGCAGTGTCCTGCTCGTCCTCCAGCAGCTGATGAGATATGTTCATGGCCTGCTCCTCAATTGCTCACATGACACAGGCGGCGAGGTCGCCATCATAGGCGGCCTGGATCAGGCCGCGCATGGCTGCCGGATCGAAAGGACGCGGATTGTTCTTGATGAGACGGTCGATGCCGAGCGCCTGTTCTGCCGTCCAATCGAGCTTGTCGGCGGGAAGCCCGAGCCTGGCCAGCGTAGGCGTGATCCCGATCGCTGCAAACAGCCGGCCGATCTCGTCGATCGTCGCGTCGGCCATCTCGGCGGTGCTCCGGTCCTTGCCGTCGAGACCAAGGGCAAGGCCGATCTCGGTCATCTCGGCGGCCGCGGCGGCCCGGTTGTACTTCATGACATACGGCAGCATGGTGGCGACACCCAGCCCGTGAGCGGTGTGGGTAAGGGCGCCGACCGGATATTGCACCGCGTGCGCCGCCGCCGTTCCGGCCGTCCCGAACGCGCAGCCGGCTGCAAGCGCGCCCATCATCACATCGGCGCGAGCGTCCTCGTCGGCGGGGGCGCGGCAGGCCTTCTCGAGACTGCGGCCAAGCAGCTTGATCGCGAGCAGCGCAAAATGATCGGTCAGCGCGCTCTTGCCGATGAAGACATGCTGTTGCGGCAGGCTGGGGTCAGTGCCGCGCCTGGCGGCGGTAAAAGCCTCGACCGCATGGGTCAGCGCGTCTGCGCCGGCGATCGCCGTCAGTCCCGGGGGACATGTCATCGTCAGTTCCGGGTCGCAGATGGCGGCTGCCGCGATCAGATGCGGGCTGGAGATGCCTACTTTCATGGTGCGATCCGGATCAGAAATCACCGCGACAGGGGTCACTTCCGAGCCGGTGCCGGCTGTCGTTGGCACCGCGATCAGCGGCAGCGTTGGACCAGGCACCTTGAACTCGCCGTAGTAGTCCTGGAGCAGGCCGCCGTGACTGATGAGCAACGCGGCGCATTTGGCCATGTCGAGACAACTGCCGCCGCCGATGCCGATCACCATGTCGGGCGCAAAATCCCGCGCCTCCTCGACGCAGGCGGCAACCGTGTCGCGTGGCACATCGGGCTGCACACGGTCGTGCACCAGCACAGCGATCGATGCGCTCTTGAGCGCCGCGATGATCTCGGCGAAGGCGACGGTTGCGGCAAAGCGCTCGTCCGTGCAGACGAGAGCGCGCTGGCCGTGCCTGGCCGCAACGGTTGCAATGACATGGCGCTGGCCCTTCCCGAAGAGGATTTCACGCGGCAGCCTTATGGCAGCGAAAAGGCTCATGGTCTTGCGTCCCTCGATGATGGTGGAAAGGCGAAAGCTCGCCGAGCTCCCAAGGTATCCTCTATTAAATCGTATAGGATATAGGATTGTATTGAGCGAAGCATCGTGTTAGCCAGTGATCCTGTCAAGAGGCAAAGATGCAGGTCACGAACGCAACCAATGCCCGAGAAGTCGACCCCGCCAGCGGGCGCATCCAGCGATCCACCAGCCTGGTGGAGGACGTCTATGAAGCGATCTTCGCGCAACTCATGTCGCTGAAGATCGCGCCTGGCTCACGGATCACCGTCGACAGCCTGGTCAAGGAACTCGACGTATCGCACACGCCGATCCGTGAAGCGCTTGGCCGCCTCGAAGGCGAAGGCCTTGTGCTGAAGACACATTTGATCGGCTACCGCGCCGCGCCGCAGATAACCAGGCGCAGATTTGACGAACTCTATGAGCTTCGCCTGCTGCTCGAGCCGCATGCGGCGGCCAAGGCAGCCGCATTGATGGATGAGACGAAACTTGCGGTGCTTGAGGAGTCCGCAGGCGGCATGGCGCGCCGCGAAGGCAAGGATGAACGCCTGCGTTACTCCAACTTCGCGCGGCAGGACGCCATTTTCCACGACCGGATCATGGAATTTGCAAACAATGAACTGGTGCGCGAAACCCTCGCGTTCCAGCATACGCACTTCCATATCTTCCGCCTCATGTTCCATTCGCGCGTCACCGAGGAAGCGCTCGACGAGCATCAGGCCATCCTGGCCGCCTTCGCTGCCTCTGACCCCGCTGCGGCGGAACAGGCGATGCGCCGTCATATCGAGCATTCCCGTGATCGTTTGCTGCCGGCGTTCGATGAGGCTGGCACGATGTTTGCCACCGTCGGGAGCGGCGCCGTCAAGTTGAATTCACCGTTTATCAACGCGAGCAAACGTCCGGGAGATCCCGGATAAAACCCTTCCATCCAAAAAACGAGGAGCCGACCATGCCAGGCAAGAAAATACTGATGTTGACCGGTGAGTTTACCGAAGAATACGAGATCTTCGTCTATCAGCAGGCGATGGAGGCGGTCGGCCACATCGTCCATGTCGTCTGTCCTGACAAGAACGCTGGCGACCTGATCAAGACGTCGCTTCACGATTTCGAGGGTGACCAGACCTACACCGAAAAACCCGGCCACTACGCGTTGCTGAACAAGACCTTTTCGGAGGCGGAAAGACAGCTCGACCAGTATCATGCCGTCTATTGCGCCGGCGGCCGTGGCCCCGAGTACATCCGCACCGACAAGCGTGTGCAGGCGATGGTTCGCCATTTCCACGAGACCAGGAAGCCGATCTTTACCATCTGTCATGGCGTCCAGATCCTGATCGCGGTGGACGGCGTCGTGCGTGGCAAGAAGGTCGGTGCGCTGGCTGCCTGCGAGCCGGAAGTGACGCTGGCCGGCGGAACCTATATCGACCTGTCGCCGACCGAGGCCTATGTCGACGGGACGATGGTCTCGGCAAAGGGCTGGACCGCACTTGCCGCGTTCATCCGCGAGTGCCTGAAGGTGCTGGGAACGGAAATCCGCCACAGCTGAAGTCGATCGTCCGATGCATCCCAAACGGGATGCATCGTGATTGCCAGATCTGTCGCTGCAGTCAGGGCTCGGCAGGCCTGAGATGCGTTACGGCTGCTTCGGCCGCGTGGCGGCCGCCAGTGCGTCGATGTCGTCGTAGAGCGCCTGGCTGTGATGGTAGAGCTGCTCGAAAACCGGTTGGGTGCGGCTGTAGATCTCGACCCATCCGGGGTCCGGCAGGATTTCGGCGCCGTAGCTCACGAAGCGCTCGGCCGCCTGGTCGACGCGCGAGAAGCGGCCTGTCGCCGTCGCGGCCATCGCGGCACAGCCGACAATGCCGCATTCGGGCTCCCGCGGGACCAGGATCGGAATGTTGAAGGCACTGGCCTTGATCTTCAGCCAGAGTTCGGTGCGCGCCCCGCCACCGGCGGCGATAACGCGCTCCAGCGGCCTGTTTGACGCCTGTTCCATGATGCGGATGTGGCGGGTCATGGCAAAGGCGATGCCTTCCAGGATCGAGCGGTGCAAATGCTCCATGCCATGCCCGGCGCCCAATCCGAAGAACTGTGCGCGGGCGTTGCGATGGCGCCCCAGGCGTTCGCCGGTGAGAAAGGGCATGAAGAGCAGCGCGTCGCAACCGGCCGGCGTCTCGGCGGCGCGGGCGACGATCTCGTCATAGGACAGCGCGTTGCCGTGGAAGGCACGGCGTGCCCAGCGCATGCCGTCGCCGCCGGTCTCCAGCAGCACGAATTGCCCCCAGTTGCCTTCGACCGTCGCAACGTTCGAGATTTCCGGGTCAAGCAGCGGCTTCTCCGCGATAACAGTGATGATGGCGCCCGTGCCGGTGCTGTCGGAACCCATTCCCGGGCGACAGGCGCCTGAGCCGAGCAGTGCCACCGGATAGTCGGCGCCACCGACCAGCACCGGGGTTCCAGGGCGCAGGTCGGTGTCGAGCGCCGCCTGTTCGGTGACGTGGCCGACGACGTCCAGCGGGTTGCGGATCGGCGGCAGCTTGGCGGCGTCGAGACCCATGCGCTCAATCATCACCGGCGACCAGTCGAGCCGCTCTGGGTTCATCAGGAAGCTGCAGGACGCGTCGCCTGTATCCATGGCGACCTCGCCGGTCAGCCGGTAGTTGATGTAATCCTTCGGCATGATGGCGACTGCGCTGCGGGCGTATGCGGCGGGATCGTTGTCTCGGACCCATTGCAGTTTGAAGCCCGGCCATGCCGGGGTCGGCGTGTTGCCGCTTTCGGGCAGGTAGCTGTCCGGCTGGTTCGCTTGCTCGAAGCGACGGACGAGATGGACGGTGCGCTTGTCGTTCCAGAGCGGTGCCGTGTCGCGCGTCAGCGCTCCGTGCGCGTCGAGCAGGACCAGCCCGTGCATCTGCCCGCAGACGCAGATGGCGGAGATGTTTTCGCGGGCGCCTTCGACGCGGTCCAGCACCGTCTTGACGCTCGCTCGCGCACCCTCCCACCAGTCGAGTGGCCGCTGTTCGGCCCAGCCGAATTCCGGCACGATCTGGTCGTGCTCGCGCGACGCAAGCTCGAGGATCTTGCCGGCGACATCGATCAGTGCGGCGCGGACGCTGCCGGTGCCGACGTCGATGGCGAGGAAAAGCTCGCCGCTCATTTCGGAAGAGTCCTGAGATGGGCAAACATGTGATCCTCTGTCTATCGGTCAGAGTGAGCGCGGCGTGACGAGACCCACGGCATCAGCCTTTC
This sequence comes from Mesorhizobium sp. WSM4810, assembly GCF_055811235.1. NCBI lineage: Bacteria > Pseudomonadati > Pseudomonadota > Alphaproteobacteria > Hyphomicrobiales > Phyllobacteriaceae > Mesorhizobium > Mesorhizobium sp. WSM4810. The sequence continues at coordinate 461,265 of NZ_JBVVQV010000001.1, forward strand.
GCCGCTTCGATGGCGATGCGCGACATCTCGTCGAAATCCGGTCCCGACACCGGGATCGCGATGTCGAAGACCTCTGCGATCACCTGCGTCCAGCCATGCAGGAAATATGTCCAACCATCCTCGATCTGCAACTGCTGTCGGGCCTGCTGCCGCCTTGCCTGGTCGAGGAAGATCAGGTCGCCGCGATAGTTGAGATCCCAGGCAATGCCGCGCTTGGGGAAAACGCCGTCACCGGTAATCGGCGAGCCAGGCGCGTCCTTGCCAAGTCCGGTCGCGTTGATCGCCAGCGAGCCTGGTTTCAGCGCCGCCAACGTCTCGTCATTGACCTCGGGTCGGTCTGCCAGGACATATTCGATCTCGACCGTCGACATCATGTCTTTGTGGATGCGCTCGATTTCATCGAGACGCGGCTGCCAACGGTCGCTGACAATGATGCGCGAAGGCAAGTCGGCGCCACGCTCCTTGCGCATCAGGTGCCAGGTGATCGCTATCGTCGATCCGCCGGCGCCCATCGACAGGACCTCCGCGCTGGTGTCCGCAAAATATCCCGCCGGAATGAAACCGTCTATCGCAAGGCCCGAAGAGATCGGATCCTTGGCATGGCAGACGAGTTTTCCGCCCCGCTTCGACAGGCAACTGGTCTCGTGCATCAGGCAGGCGTGCGGATCGATCACATCGAACAGGTCGCGCGCTGCGTTGAAAAGATCGATCTTGTGCGTGGTGACCAGCGCGCCAAGCGACTGCGGGTCGGATTTTATGAAGGAGACGACCTCACGGTAGGCCTCCGGATCGGCATGGAGTGGAAAGTCGATGCCCCTGAGAACCGCATCCTTGAGAACCGCTTCCTTCAGCCCGAGGTGGCGCGCCCATGCCGGGAAAACCCGCATGATCGAGCTGCTCCTCGTCGTGACGCCGATAAAATAGAATGTCGGCTGGGTGGCCGGCCGATAGCGGCTCATTTGCCATTCTCCCGGATTTTCTCCGCGCGCAGTGCAGCAATGCTAAATGAAGCAGCGATCTCGTAGCGAGCCTTCATGCCGGCGCCGTGCCGGATTGTTGCCCATAGAGGGCAGAGATCAGCTTTGCGTCACGCGGTCGCCAATCCGGGTTGTCGACTTGCCTCCAGCCTCCATCGCCGGCGACCACGCGCGAGCGCATGCCTCCCGATCTCGCGATGATCTCGTAGTCCTGCCCTGAATCGGCGGGGTAGCAGAACAGCATCACCAGATCGCCTTCCCCGACATTGATCGAGCGGTGGATCCAGAACGGCGGAACATAACAGACGGTCTGGGCGTCGATCGGCAGGATGCGAACCTCGCCCTCCGGCGACTCCATCAGCATGAGACCGTGTCCTTTCTGGCCATAGTAGATCTCGGGCCGGTCGGCCTGCCTGTGGATGTGACCGCGCGTCATGAAATATTCGTCGCCGACCTTGCCTGGCCCCATGTGCGTGACGCCGAAAATCAGGTCGCCCGACTGATCGGTTGGTCGGAACTCGGAGACCTCGTAGACGATGCGCTCACCCCATGTCACGCGCATGGCTTCGAACGCCGCGGCGTCAGCATAGAGCCCGTCCAGATCGCGGAAGCGCTTCTGGTAGCTGCCGGTTGCATTTGCCATCGCACCAGTCGACAGGTCGACCTTGCATCCAATGGGCTCAAACAGTCTCGTCAAAGGACTACCTCATACTGCATTGCAGGTGGCGTCGGCGCTGATCTGGCCCGCACCTCCTGCTATCGACAAGACCACTTGCTTTGCAGGGCACGATTTGCTCTCCCTGTGCAGACCAGCCTGGAGGTTGCTGGATTATGGCAGATTTCGACCACGAAGCACACGACAGTGGGTTGGGCGGCATGCCGCATCCGCTGTCTTAAGCAATCCGGGAGAGCCGCCTTGCTCCTCCAAGTCGCCTTCGACAAGCCTGAACACCTGGCTCTGCTCGCGCAGATGAAGGAATTTGCCGACATTATCGAGATCGGCACGCCATTGCTGAAACGCCTCGGCCTCTCGGCCATCACCACAGCGCGCGAGCTCTGCCCTGAAGTCATGGTGTTGGCTGATACCAAAACCGTCGACGCCGGCCGGTTCGAGGCTGATATGGTATTCGGCGCCGGCGCCGCATTCATGACGGTGCTGTCGTGTGCTTCGCCCGCCACGCATGAGGCGGTCGGAAAACGTGCCGCAGCCTTCGGCGCGACGGTCGTCGTCGACACCATCACCGAGGCGGGCAAGGCAGAATTGATTCCCTTGAATGCTGTCTTCCCCGAAAGCTTCGGCTACATCGCGGTCCACTCGCCAACCGATGCGCGGCTGGCAGGCAACACCTCCACCTCACATATCGACGCCGTGAGAAAGATGCATGATCGCGGCTTTCTGGTTTCGCTCGCCGGCGGGATCGGCCCCGACACGCTGGAAGCGGTGATCGCAGTCGAGCCTGAAATCCTCGTGGTTGGCAGCGCCATCACAGAATCCGCAAGCCCGAAAGAGGTAGCCCGATGGATTCGCGACAGATTGCCCAATCCAGGCCGTGGCTGGCCGTGGGACAGGAGATAACCGAAGTTCTTGGCCGGATCGACGCCGACGCCTTTGCATGGCTGGTGCAGGCGTTCGATGATCCCGATCAGCGATGGTTCTTTTCCGGGCAGGGACGCTCCGGCCTTGTCGCGCAGATGGGTGCGATGCGCTTCATGCATCTTGGCCGAACGGTGCATTTCGTCGGTGAGGTATCGGCGCCATCGATCCGCGAGGGCGATGCGCTGCTGATCATCTCCGGCTCCGGGGAAACGCCGGTCAGTACAGGCTTTGCCCGCATCGCCAAGGCGGAGGGCGCCAAGGTCGTTACGCTGACGCATCAGCCGGCCGGGACCCTGGCCGGCATTGCCGATGTCACGCTGCATGTCCCTGTCGAGGGTTCGAAACAGTTTGGCGGCAGCCTGTTCGAGCAGTCCTGCCTCATCCTGCTCGACAGCATTGTGCTCTTCATGGCCCAGCAGATACCCGACGCGCGCAGACTGATGCTGCACCGCCACACCAACTTGCAGTGACCATGCCGACGGTGGTGAGCATCGGTCACGGGGATTGTCGATGCGGTGGAATATTCCCCAGGCAAGATCGAGCGGTTTTCTGGCGACTCCGCGCTAAAACCGATGCGCGCTTTTGGGCGACATGCATTAGCCGGGAAGCCCGTGGGGCAGCTCACCTTCCGTCGCGGCAAGGCACTGGACTCGCTGCGCGATGCCGATATTGTGCTTGGCAAGCGTTGGTGCCGTGCTCTGGCGACGGCAACCGACGGGGAGATACCGGCGGCTTGGTTCGCAGGAACATGTCCCGGTCAACACGGGAGGAAGTCTGATGAGAATTGGGGTCTTTCTGGCCGGCTTTTCGGCTTTTGCCGCGCTGGTTGGCGCGCCTGCCTTCGCGCAGGACAAACCGTTTGCGGGCGTTACCGTGAACGTCATTACGCAGACCGGTGCGATTCAGGAGCCGCTACAGCGGCGCGCGCCCGAGTTCGAAGCGCTCACCGGCGCCAAGATCAATGTCATCGCGGTGCCATTCTCGGATCTCTATCAGAAGATTCTCACCGACTGGGCGAGCGGCACCAACTCGGTCGATGCCGGCGTGTTCGCCCCACAGTGGATGGTCGACTACATTGCCGGCGGCTATCTCGAGGACCTGACGCCGCGAGTCGAGGCCGACAAGGACATCCAGCAGGACGATGTGGGCGCGTTCTTCCGGGACTTCTCCGAGAAGTACAGCGGCAAGACCTACATGATCACGCTCGATGGTGACTTCCACATGATGTACTACCGCAAGGACGTGCTGGAAGCGGCCGGCCTGGCGGTGCCGAAAACCTGGGACGAGTATCTCGAGGTCGCCAAGGCCACGCATGGCAAGGACATGAGCGGCGATGGCACGCCGGATTTCGGCTCCTGCATCGCCAAGAAGCGCAACGCGCAGAGCTATTGGTTCGTCACCGATGTGGTCGGCTCGATGACCCAGTCCAAGGGAACCAGCCAGGGCACCTTCTTCAACACCAAGGACATGACGCCGCTCGTCAACAACGACGCCTTCCGCAAGGCGCTCGACTTCCTGTCTGAATCGACCAAGTACGGCCCGCCGGACGAGTTGAACCTCGACGTCAGCGATACAAGGCCGCTCTTTGCTTCCGGCCGCTGCGCGCTGAACCTCGACTGGGGTGATGTAGGCACGATCTCGATAGATCCGAAGCAGTCCAAGGTGATGGGCAAATGGGGCGCTGCGATCATGCCCGGATCCAAGGAGGTCCTGAACTGGGACACCGGCAAGCTAGAGGCCTGCACGGCAGAAAACTGCCCGCACGCGATCGACGGCGTGAACCATGCACCATTCGCCGCCTTTGGCGGCTGGGGCGGCGGCATCAACGCGGCGGCCGATCCGAAGGTGAAGGACGCCGCCTACGCCTACTTCTCGTTCATGACGCAGCCAGCGCAGTCGAATGCCGACGTTACCGTCGGCGGCACCGGGTTCAACCCGTACCGCACCTCGCAGCTCGGCTACAGCGACCTTTGGAAGAAGGCCGGGATGAGCGAGGAGGAGGCCAAAGTCTACCTGGGCGCGATCAACGACAGCATGAGCAGCCCGAACATGATCCTCGACCTGCGCATCCCACAAAATCAGAAGTACCAGCAGGTCGTGCTCGACGAGGCGGTCTCGCGCTTCCTCGCCGGCGAAATCGACAAGGAAGCGACCGTCGCGGCGGTCGAGGAAGGCTGGAATGAGCTGAACGAAGAGGTTGGCAAAGACGAGCAGCTCAAACTTTACAAGGCGACCATCGGCGCCAAATAGGCAGCCAAGCAAACAACCCGGCGTGGCATCGTCCGCGCCGGGTCTGATGCCTGCCCCACTTTCTCAGGGTATGATGACCGCAACCGACACGATGCCAGACGCTGCCGACCGCCGCAGCTGGGCCGAATGGCTGGACGGTCACTCAGGCCGGATCATGGTGCTGCCAGCAGTCGTCGTGCTTCTCTGCTTCGCAATTTTTCCGCTCATCATCTCGGCCTATCTCGCTCTTTCGCGCTTTGCGCTCGCGTCGGGCGGATTCACGTTGAAATTCATCGGACTTTTGAACTTCCGCAAGCTGCTGGTCGGCTCGCAGCAGTATCACCTGCTCGGCAAGTTTGGCACGTTCGGCTTTGTCCAATCCGCTTTGCTGGCCTTGATCGCGGCAGGGCTGTTTTTCCTCCTCGCCCGCTACTTGTTGCGTGGCAGGCCGACCGTCGTCGGCACGGTTGGTCGGCTTCTCGCGACCTCGATGGCGATGGGCCTGGCGGTTCTTGCGCTGGCCACCATGGCGCCGGGCGGCGTGCCGGGGACTGTCGTCAACACGCTTCTCTACGTGTTCGTCGGCGTGTCCGTGCAGTTCGCACTGGGGCTGGGCCTCGCGCTGCTGTGCGGCCAGCCGATCCGCGGCCGGAATTTCTTTCGCGTCCTCTTCTTCATCCCGCTGATGGTGACCCCGGTCGGCATCGCCTACACGTTCCGCATGCTCGCCGACATGCAGAAGGGGCCCTTCGCCCCGCTCGTGCGCGCTTTCGGCATCAGCGAGTGGTCGTGGGCCACGGAGGCCTGGTCGGCGCGGCTGATGGTGTTGGTCGGCGACACCTGGCAGTGGACGCCGTTCATGTTCATCGTGCTGCTGGCGGCCATCGAAAACCAGCCGCGCGATCAGGTCGAGGCGGCACGGCTCGACGGCGCCAACGGCTTCCAGATTTTTCGCGACATTACCTGGCCAGCGATCGCGCCGATTGCCGCTACCGTCGTGCTGATCCGGCTCATCGAGGCTTTCAAGATCATCGATCTGCCGAACGTGCTCACCGGCGGCGGCCCCGGCCTGGCGACGGAATCGATGACGCTCCATTCCTTCATTTCCTGGCGCACCCAGGATCTCGGCGGCTCGGCCGCTATCGGCTACATGCTGCTCTTCATCTCGACCATCGTATGCGTCTCGTTCTTCAACTTCGTGGTCCGGCCGGCGCGCCGGTTCGAAGCATGAGCACCGAGCCGCGCTCGCTGGCGCGCCGGCTGTTCGAGCCGGCCTCGATCGACAGCCAGGCGCCGGTCGCCAGGGTGCTGACCTATGTGCTGTTGTCCCTGTGGACGCTGGTTGTGGTGATTCCTCTCTACTGGGTGTTCATCACGTCCTTCAAGGGGCCTGGCGAGGTCGACAACGGGCCGTTCTATCTCCCGTTCGTCGACTTTGCTCCGTCGCTTCAGGCATGGGACTTCATGCTGGTGCAGAATTACACGCTGCGCCCTTACATGAATTCGGTCGTTGTCGCCGTCGCCAGCACGCTGCTCGCAGTCCTGATCGGCTCGCTGGCGGCCTACGCGCTCGTGCGTATCCGCTTCCAGGTGAAACTCGCCGCCGTTGCAATCTTCTTGATCCTGCTCACTGCAATCATCGTGGCGGTGGCCACTTTCGGCGTGCGGTGGGAGATCGCTATTGTCGTGGCGGCAGCCCTCTTCGTCATTGCGCTGTTCACGCTCGTTGGACGCACGAAGCTTGCGGTCGGCAACAGCGACATTGAGTTCTGGATCATCTCGAACCGTATCATGCCGCCGATCGTCGCCGTATTGCCGATCTACGTGATGTTCCAGCAGATGCGCCTGCTTGACACGCAGGTGGCGCTGATCGCCACCTACACCGCCATCAACCTGCCGATCGTCGTGTGGCTGACGCGCGATTTCTTCGCCGGCATCCCGCTCGACCTCGAGGAGAGCGCACAAATAGACGGCGCCTCCAAGTTCCGCGTTTTCTTCACCATCGCGCTGCCGCTGGTGCGGTCCGGCCTGGTCGCGACCTTCCTGCTGGTGCTGATCCTTGCCTGGAACGAGTATTTGCTGGCCCTCTTCCTCTCCAATGCCGATGCGCAGACCATGCCGGTGCTGGTATCGGCACAGAACACGACCCGCGGGCCGCAATGGTGGAACATGTCGGTGTTGATAACCGTGATGATCGCCCCCGTGATCATCATCTCAAGCATCCTGCAGAAGCATATCGCGCGCGGACTGCTGGTCGGCGCAGTGAAGGGCTAGTCATTATGCGGGTCACCCTGTCCGATATCTACAAGTCCTTCGGCGCGGTCGAGGTGGTCAAAGGGCTAGACCTGGAGATCGAGGACGGCGAGTTCCTGGTGCTGCTCGGCCCTTCAGGCTGCGGCAAGACGACAGCGCTGCGCATGGTGGCCGGGCTTGAATCGGTGAGTTCCGGCCGCGTCCTCATCGGCGACCGCGACGTCACCCATGTGCTGCCCAAATATCGCGACGTGGCGATGGTGTTCCAGTCCTACGCGCTCTATCCGCACATGACGGTTGCCGAGAACATCGCATATCCGCTGAAGCTGCGTGGCGTGCCGCGCACTGAACGCGACGCCGCCGTGCGCAGCGCCGCCGTCAAGGTGCATCTCGAGGAGTTCCTCGACCGCTATCCACGGCAGCTTTCCGGCGGTCAGCGGCAACGCATCGCGCTCGCCCGCGCCATGGTGCGGCGGCCGAGCGTCTTCCTGATGGACGAGCCGCTCTCCAATCTCGACGCCAAGCTGCGCGGCCACATGCGCTCGGAACTGAAGCGCCTGCAGGCCGATCTGGGCGTGACGACGATCTACGTCACCCACGATCAGATCGAGGCCATGACCCTGGCGCACCGTGTTGCCATCATGAACCGCGGCGTCGTGCAGCAGATCGCGACCCCCCGTCAGATCTACGACGATCCGGCGAACCTGTTCGTCGCCGGCTTCATCGGCTCGCCGCCGATGAATTTTCTCCACGGCGAGCTGGTCGAGGGTAGCTTCGCCTGCGCGGAAGGGCGATTTGCGACCAGCGTTGCCGAAAGCCGGAAAAAGGTCACTGCCGGGCTCCGGCCCGAGGATTGCCGGGTCACCGGCCCATCGGAGGGCGAGATTGCGGCGCGGGTCTATGCCGTGGAACTGATCGGCGATCATACCTTGATCACCTGCCAGTTCGGTGGGGCCACAGTAACCGTCAAGGCCGACAAATCGGCGCACTACGACATGGATGAGCCGATCGGCATCACCTTCCAGGATGCCGCCGTCTTTCTGTTCGATGCGGAAACTGGGGCCCGCATTCGCGGCCGCGCCGGTAGACAGGCGGCCGCGTGACTTAAGTTCTTGTTTTTATGGATGTCGTTATCGCAAAACCGCTGCGTACCCTCGGGTCAGGCCCAAGGGCATGCTTTTGCGCGACATACATTAATTCTCCTCCACGAACACCTCTTCGCGCTTCTTCTTGACCGCCGGCAGGAAGACGATGACGAGCACGGCGAAGGCGATGAACAGCAGGCCGGCGCTGATCGGCCTCGTCACGAAGGTGGTCGGGTCGCCGCGCGCGAGAATCATGGCGCGGCGCAGGTTTTCCTCGAGCAGCGGGCCGAGCACGAAGCCGAGCAGCAGCGGCGCCGGTTCGCAGCGCAGCTTTGTCAGGAGATAGCCGAGCAAGCCGAAGAAGGCGACGGCGTAGAGGTCGTAGATGTTGGTGTTGACGCTGTAAACGCCGATCGAGCAGAACGCCATGATGATCGGGAAGAGCACGTAGTAGGGGATCGTCAGGAGTTTCACCCAAAGCCCGATCAGCGGCAGGTTCAAGATGATCAGCATCAGATTGCCGATCCACATCGAGGCGATGATGCCCCAGAACAGCGCCGGCTGTTCGATCGCGACATTGGGGCCGGGCACGATGCCCTGGATGATCATCGCGCCGATCATCAGCGCCATGACCGGGTTGGCCGGAATGCCGAGCGTCAGCATCGGGATGAACGAGGTCTGCGCACCGGCATTGTTGGCCGATTCCGGTCCGGCGACGCCTTCGACGGCGCCCTTGCCGAATTCCCCGGGGTTTTTCGAGATGCGTTTTTCGACCGTGTAGGAGGCAAAGGCTGCAAGGATGGCGCCGCCTCCCGGCAGGATGCCTAGCGCCGAACCGATGATGGTTCCGCGCACGATCGGCGCCGCCATGCGGCGAAAGTCGTCGCGGGTGGGCATCAGGCCGGAGACGCTTCGGATCATCACCGAGCGCTCGTGCTCGTTTTCGAGGTTGCGCAGGATCTCGGCGACGCCGAAGACGCCGACCGCCACCGCGACGAAATTCAGCCCGTCGGCATATTCGCGGATGCCGAGCGTGAAGCGCGGCGTGCCGGTGTAGATGTCGGTGCCGACGATGCCGAGCAGCAGGCCAAGCACGACCATCGCCAGCGCCTTGACGATCGAGCCGTGGGCGAGCGCGACGGACGAGACGAGGCCGACGATCATCAGCGAGAAATACTCGGCCGCGCCGAATTCCAGCGCGATCGCCGTCAGCGGTGGGGCAAAGACGGCGACGAGGAAGGTCGACACCGTGCCAGCGAAGAACGAGCCTATCGCCGCGATGGCGAGTGCCGCCCCGGCGCGGCCGTTCTTGGCCATCTGGTAGCCGTCGATGGCGGTGACGGCCGACGAGGATTCGCCAGGCATGTTGATGAGGATGGCGGTGGTCGAGCCGCCATATTGCGCGCCGTAATAGATGCCGGCGAGCATGATAAGGGAGGAAACCGGGTCGCCGATCTGGAAGGTGATCGGCAACAGCATGGCGATGGTGGCGGTGGCGCCGATACCGGGCAAAACGCCGATCAGCGTGCCGAGAAGGACGCCGATCAGGCAGAAACCGAGATTTGCCAGCGACGAGGCCGTCGAAAAACCCAGCGCGAGGTTGTCGAGGAGTTCCATATTCATCTCCTCAAAACTGCAGCCACGGGCCGAACCGCCGGAACGGCAGGCCGAGCGCATAGCTGAAGACGAGGAACGCAAACAGCGTCAGGCCGGCGGAGAGCACGAGCGCGGTCAGCGGCCTCATGCGACCGCTGGCAAAGGATGCAATCAGCGCCGTCAGGAAGATCGAGGGGAGGAAGCCGAGGCCGCGCACGGTCAGGCCGAAGAAGATCGGGGCAGGCAGGATGAACAGCATGCCGCGCCAGGCTACATGGCCGATCGGCTCGCTCTCGAAGCGCACCGCTTCGACGAGGATGACGGCGCCAAGCAGGATCAAAACGATTGCCAGGACCAGCGGGAAATAGCCCGGTCCCATGCGGAAGGCGGTACCGATTTCGAGGTCGAGCGACTGCAGCGCGAAAAATCCGCCGAGAAAGATGAACAGCGCGGCGCATATGCCGTTGGTCGTGTCGATTGTGAAGGGTTTCATGACGTCCTCCCAGGCCCGCGCCGCGGGCGCGCCGATGCCGGTGTGAAAATGGGGCCGGTGTAAAAAAAAACGGGGCGCTGGTGGGCGCCCCGTTCAAAATCTCAGTCGGCGTACTGGCCGGCGGCTTCGATGATCGGCTTCCAGCGCGCGATCTCGCCCTCCAGCTTGGCCTTCAGCGCGGCCGGAGTCGCATCAGCTTCAGGCGATGGCTTGGTGCCGAGTTCGGCGAAGCGGGCGACGACATTCGGGTCCTTCAGCGCGACCTGAAGCGACTTCGACAGGCGTTCGGTGACCTCGGCCGGCGTGCCCTTGGGCGCGTAGAGGCCGTGCCAGATGCCGACCTGCACCTCCGGGAGACCGGCTTCCGTCGTCGTCGGGACGTCCGGCAGAACATCGAGGCGTTCAGCCGAGGTGACGGCGTAGACCTTGATCGTGCCGCCCTGGATCTGCTTGGTGGTGTTGGTCGACTGATCGCACATGATGTCGACCTGGCCGCCGAGAAGGTCGGTCATGGCCGGTCCGGTGCCCTTGTAGGGCACGGTGACCAGCGGCGTGCCGATCGCGCTCATGAACAGCATGCCGCACAGATGCGAGGCCGCGCCTATGCCGGCATTGGCGACGGTGACGGTATCCTTGTTGGCCTTGGCGTAGTCGACCAGCCCCTTCAGGTCGGTCGGCTCGAGGTCCTTGCGGCCGACGACGGTCATCGGCACCTCGGTGACGAGGCCGACATATTCGAAGCTGTTCAGCGTGTCGTATGCGAGCTTTCTGTACAGCGTGGCGCTTGTCGCCATGCCGATATGATGGAGGAGAAGCGTATAGCCGTCGGGCTCGGCGCTCGCGACGCGACCGGCGCCCAGCGTGCCGCCGGCGCCGCCGACATTCTCGACGATGATCTGCTGGCCGAGATCCTTCGACATGGCTTCCGCGACGAGGCGCGTGACCGTGTCGGTCGGGCCGCCGGCCGAAAACGGCACCACCACGGTGATGGTGCGTTCGGGATAGGTTTGCGCGCCCGCGGCGAACGAATACAGCGTGACGGCGGCGGCGGCCAGAGCGGCGGCGAATCTTCTCATCTCAACTTCCTCCCAGGATATGAATTCCCAACCGCCTCCTGGAGTTCTTCTCAACACCGGCTGCGGGTGGACCAATAACTAGCGTAACCTAGCGGATTGCAATCGGACTCAAGCCGCATGGTGCTATTATACACAAGTCCGCGCAAATGGGTGAAAAGGTGCCGTCAGGCCGGAGGCGGACTGCCGGACGCCCAGCGGTCGAAGATGGCATGTTTAACGAGCACAGGTCGCGGACCGGCCTGTGGCATTTCCCTCTGGATTATGCGGTGTAAGTGGAGATCGGCTCTCCTGATGTCGACCTGCGAATGGCATGTTCGACGCCGCGAAGCTCGGCCAATCCCTTGAGCCGGCCGATGGCCGGATAGCCGGGCTGCGCCCCGCGCGTCAGGTCATCGAGGATATCCTGGCCATGGTCGGGGCGCATCGGGATGATGGCGTCCGGGCGGCCCTTCACTTTGCGCCGCGCTTCCTCGTGAAGCAGCGCCGCCACCACCGCCACCATGTCGGTGTCGCCGGCAAGGTGCTCGTCCTCGTGGAACGAGCAGGGGGTGCCGGCCGCTTCCTTGCGCACATTGCGCAGATGGGCGAAGTGGATTTTTGGCCCCATCCGCTCGATCATGCCGGGCAGATCATTATCGGGTCTCGCGCCGAGCGATCCGGTGCACAGCGTCGCGCCGTTGGCCGGGCTGTCGACTGCGTCCAGAACGTAGCTGTAGTCGGCCTCGGTCGACATGATGCGCGGCAGGCCGAGCAGCGGAAACGGCGGGTCATCGGGGTGGCAGCAGAGTCGCAGGCCGAGGCGTTCGGCCGTGGGCACGACCTCCGCCAGGAAATCGACGAAATGCCGGCGCAGGGTTGTTGCGTCGATACGGTCATAGTTTGACAGTTGAGCCGCGAGGCCGTCGAGAGACGTGTCTTCGGTCGAGCCCGGCAGGCCGGAATTGACGCTTCTTGCCAGAATCTTGCGCGCATGGTCATCCATTTGCGCATTTCGGCGCGCCGCCTCGGCGGCGATCTCCGGTGTGTAGTCGCCGGGTGCCGCCTGGCGTTTCAGGATATGGATGTCGAATGCGGCGAAGTCGATCAGATCGAAGCGCATGGTGGTGCCGCCATGCGGCAGGCGCCAGGCAAGGTCGGTGCGGGTCCAATCGAGCACGGGCATGAAATTGTAGCAGATGACCGAAATGCCGGCTCGCGCCAGGTTTTCCAGCGATGTCCTGTAGTTGGCAAGATGGCTGCGCCATTCGCCGACCTGCGTCTTGATCGATTCGGAAACCGGCAGGCTTTCGACAATCTCCCAGGTCAGTTCGCTTGCGCTTCCATCCGGCAAGGATGCGACTTCGCGCTGACGCCTTTCGATTTCGGCGGGCAGCCAGACGGCGCCGTGAGGAACGTGGTGAAGGGCCGTGACGATGCCTTGCGCCCCGGCTTGACGCGCGTCCGCAATCGTCACCTTGTCGACCGGGCCGAACCAACGCCACACATGTCTCATTCGAACACTCCTTTAAAAAGAATCGCCGTGCGGCCCGCCCGCGCTCCTGCCGCGGTGTGACCGACCTGCTGCTTTTCTTCATTCGCTGCTATCAGATTCCGGTGTCGGCGCGAATGGCGATAGTGGCTGACGGCAATCGACGCCAGCGCGAAGTTCTAGGCTAAAGCGCGTCGTGTCTGAAGGGATTCATGCGACGCGCTTTAAGTCTTTGTTTTTGTGCATGTCGTTGACCCAAAACCGCTGCGCACTTTTGGGCGGCGTGCATTAGAGCAGCGCTTCGTACAGATCGCCGATCTTTTCAACTTCGAAATCCGCCGCCCTGCTTTTCAGGATGGCGGCAGAAGTGGGGTGGTCCAGCATGTCAGCCATCGCCTTTGCCATAGCCGCGGCATCGCCGACCGGCACCAAGGCGCCGAAACGGCCGTCACCGAGAATCTCGCGCGGGCCATGTGGCGCATCCGTGGAGACCACCGGGACGCCCGCAGCCATGGCCTCGACCAACACATTGCCAAAGCCTTCGCTCGTCGAGGAAAGCACGAACAGGTCGGCTGCGGCATAACAGGCGGCTGGGTCGTTGACGTAGCCAGCAAAGAGCACGTCCGCGCCGATACCGGTTCCCTCGGCATAGGCGCGCAATTCGACAGCCAGCGGACCTTCGCCGAAGATGATAAGCCGAGCGCGGCCGCCGGCGCGCAGGATGGCGAAAGCCCGCAGCAAGGTCCGATGGTCCTTGACTGGCACCAGGCGCCCGGCGGTCGCGATGACCGGGCCATCGCCCATCGTTGACAGCTGTGCCTGCCATGCTTGGGAATCTTGTTCGAGCGCCGCAACCGGCGGCAGCGGATTGTTGATGACGACAATTTTGGATTTGGGAAAACCGCGGGCCGCAAGGTCGCGGCCGACACCCGCTGAGACGGCGATGGCTTTGGTTGCGCGCGCTGCAACCAGTGCGGAAAGCCAGACCGCTATTCTCGCGCCGAGGCTGCTGGAAGGCAGTGAGGCGGCTGCGTGGAAGCTTGGAAAGAACCGCGCCCGGCTTCGAGCCAGGAGAAGCGCCAGCGCCACGACCAGATTGGCAAATTCCGGGGCGCTGTAGACCGCATGCGGACCAAGGCGGCTGAACAAACCTGCGCTTCGCACGATGCCTTTCAGCGTCTCCCACTTGCCGTAACCCTCGCCCTGGATGGGAAGGTCGAAATCGACCAGATGCACGGCGGGGGATCGCAGCGCGGCGTTGGGTCCTTGCGCGTTCCAGGTAAAAAGGGTGACATCGTGCCCACGCGATGCCAATTCATTTGCCATGAGGACGAAGACACGCTCGGCGCCGCCGCCCCTGAGACTGGCGATGTGAAAGACAATGCGCTTCGCCATGCCTGGATTCAGGCTCGGCTGACGCCGATGCCTGATCGGTTCGGCGGCTGGCGCATGTCGCGAACGATACCCATGGCAATGGCCAGCAGCATGCCCAGAGCAAAGCCGGCGAAAGCTCCCAGGCCTGCCGTCACAGGGGTGCGGGGCGGCCACGAGCGACCCGGTGGCGGCACGGCGGTGGAAATCACCTGCACATTGGTGGTGTCGATCTGCTCGCGCTCGGTGATTTGGCGCGCGCGAGACAGGAAGCTTTCATAGACCGCCCTTCTCGAGGCGGCGTCGCGTTCAAGCTCACGCAGGGCGACCTGGGACTCGCTGTCGGTGAAAACGTTGTTCTTCAGAGCGTTCATCCTGGCGGTGAGAGAAGCCAACGAGGCGTTGGCCTTGTCCAGGTTGGCTTTTGCCGTGCCGACCGTGCGGGAGAACTCCGCCCTGAGTTGAGAACTGACGGTTTCGAATTCTGTCCTGAGCCGGACGATCGTCGGGTGGCGCGGACCAAAGGTCATGGACTGAGAATCGATCTGCTGCCGCAAGCCATTCGCCTTGTCGCGCAGCACTGAGAGTGCTGCCGAAACCGCGGGGTCAGGATTGGCCCCATTGACACCGGAAGCAACCAAGGCGTCGTAACTTGCCTGCGCCGCGATAACGCGCGATTGCGCCTCGCCAATTTCGCTATTGAGCTGCGTCATCGTCTGCGAACTGACAAGCTGGCCATTGCTGGCCGACAAATTGTGGCTGCGCCTGTAGCTCTCGACCTTCTCTTCGGCTGCCTGCACGTCGCGCTTGAGTTGGCCGAGCCGGCCCTCAAGAGCAGCTGCGGCACGGCCGGCGCCAGCAGCTTCGGCCGTGGCCAGTTCTTCCTGGAAAGCCTTCACCATGGCTTGCGAGATCAGGATCGCCTTGCCGGTGGTTTCTGCCGATACCGCGAGGGTTGTGACGAACGAGGTTTCATCTGCAGCGACGCTGACCCGCTGCGCCAGGCTTTTCTGGGCGACAAGCTTCGGATCGGACTTGCCGCCACTCACTGCAGCACCAGAGGTGGAAGCGGTCTGGTCCGGATCGAAAAACTCCGGATCGTTGGCGAGACCGAGTTCGTCCACCACACGTGCAAGCACGTTGCCGGAGGTCAAGATGCGCTGCTTGCTGCGCGCGTTCAGTATTTGGCTGTCGACCTGGCCCGGTTGCGAGTAGACATCGTTTTCCACAACCTGCAAATTGGCAGGATTGATGAGGATTTCCGTCGTGACGGTATAACGCTGTTTGCTCAGCAATCCGTAGGCGGCGCCGATGACGCCGCCGGCCACCGCCAGCATCAATGCCAGGACGAGCCCGGCACGCAGCCAGACAAAAAGGCGTCGAAAATCGAGCTCGAGGAAATCGCCGATCTTGTCGAGCGTCACCGTCGGGACAGGCTCGGGCGTGGGCGGAGTGACAGGGGCGGAGGGGCGCGCCGTGACCGGAGCATCCTGTTGCAGCCTTGCCCTGCTGGCGCGCCGCGCATTGGCGATCCGCTCGAATGCGCTGATATTGGAATCCGCTGTAGGGGGAGGGGTTGTGCCGGAAGCGGCAGACATGGCGCTAACTCTGGTTATTCGCTACGCGGACCAGCACTACAGAAAGATCGTTAACATGTCATTTTCCAAGTTGGCATATTTTGCCGAGTCAGGCACCGCGTCTGTTCAGCGGTCCCTTGAATGGATCTCGTTGGCCAGAATGGCGTCTGAATACCCTCACTTGGATCGGCGATGAGCTATCCCGCCGCCGTATCGGAACGAACCAGCCAGGCGCGCCGTCAGAACGCGCTGTCGCTGCTGTTTTTCCTATGCGCGGCGTTGGCGTTCCTGCTCCGCTTCACGGTGTCGCCGCAGATCATGAACATGGTCGTCGACTATACCGCCGACGGCGGTTCATTCTACGAGAAACTGCATGTCGGCACCTATGCCATCTTCCTGCTGCTTCCTGTCGTTCTTTTCAGCCGACCGTTTCTGCTGCAGGGCGACGAAATTGGAATCTTCAAGGCCTTGCTGCTCTATTCTGCGGTGATTTTCGCGCTGGTGCCGTATCTGTTCATCACCGGCCGCGCCGGCTCCTCCGGGTTTATCATCGATACCTATCTGGTGGCGGGCGCCGCAGGCCTGTTGATGCTGGCCCTGAACGCGCAAGTGCGGCGTGCCTTGGGCGACCTCGTGCTTGGGATGGTGGTCCTCAGCGCTGTGATGGGCACGATCGAAGCGGTGACTCAACATCGGTTTCTGCCCTACGGTCTCAACGAACTGCAGTTCAGGCCGATCGGGCTATCGGCGCACCCGCTGGCCCTGGGCGCGCTCTGCGCCACAGTCATCGGGTTCGTACCGCTGACGAACTGGCGCATATGGGTTCGGGTGCTGGCGATCTTCGTATTGCTCGTCGGCTGTGCTGCATCAGGCGCGCGCGCCGCCCTGTTGCTCGCTGCCGCAGAAACCCTCATTCTGCTGATGTTCGTGCCTTGGCCGCGCCTGTCCCTCAAGCATCAGCGGCAGGCCAAGTCTGTCGTGCTGCTGTTCGCTGTGGCGGGCGGCGCAGTGCTGGTGGCCATACTGTTTTCGGGCGGGCTGCTGAACCGATTCGGCAACACGATCTTTGACGAAAATTTCATGGCGCGGGTGACGATCTACCAGGTGTTCGGACTTGTCAGCTGGAAAGACATCCTGTTTGGCATGAACGTCGACGACCTCCTGGCGATCGTCAACGAGAAGTTGCATCTGCCCTATATCGAGAGCGCGCCGGTGGTCATCATCATGCTGTTCGGCTTGCCGATCGCTGCGCTCTTCATCGGGCTGGTATTCTGGTTCATTTTCCGGTTGCTGCGCGGGGCGCTGCTGCCGGCATGGATCGGCACCATGACGTTCCTGCTTGCTGCGCTATCGAACAACGCGCTCTCGTCAAAATCGCCGGAGATCACCATTATCGTGGTGTTGCTGCTTGCCTATAGAAACGATCCGTTTCGAAACCGGCAGGGGAGCATATTGTCGACCGCGGCGGCATCCGAGCCGACACTGGACCGGCCTGGACAGCGCAGACTCCAGACGCGTCAGCCGGCGCTATCCACAACCTCGAGATTGCCTGCGCGGTTGAGCGTGTGAATGCCAGCGCGGACCCATGCCGGCCCCGGGCCGATCGGGCAGGGCGGCGCAAAACGGACCTCGAAATCGTCAAGCCGTTCCAATCGCATCAACCCGAGACCGCCGCCATAGGCTCTCGAGCCGTTTTGCACCGGCAGCACCGGGGCGTCACCGTGGCGGATGAAGGCGCCGCCGGGCCGAGCGGCCGAGTGATCGACGGCGATGGGATTGAGCGCGTGCGTAACCCACGGCCCGCGCAGCGAGGGTGCGGAATAGACCGCCATCGTGTCCGACGCGCTGCCATAACCGAACCGCTCCGTCCCCAATAGCCAGAAGCGGCCGGCCGATTCGAGCAGCGTGGCGTCATTGAAATCCTTGTCCGTCAACAGCACGGTGTCGCGTACCCAGCGATCTGGAAACTGCGCAGCGCGGTAGAGCACAAGCTCGCGGGCCGCCGCACTTTCAGGAATCATGAAAATCTCGCCGGCGTGAGCGAACACCTGCGGATACGACAAATGGTGGGTTTCCTCCAGCACCACCCTCGGCACGCCGAAGCTGCCGTCGTCACCCAGTTCGGCGACAGAAATCACGCCGCGACCGGTAGCGTAGGGAAATTCCTCGACAAAAAGATAGTGGCGGCCATCCCGCTCGAGGACGAACGGATCGGCATAGAATCGCTGGCCATCGTCCGCGAGGACGGTGAACGGCTTACCGTCGAGTTGCCCGGTTTCGGCGACACCTGGCCCGTCGATCAGCCGATAGGCAACCTGCCAATAGAAGGGACGCCGTCCAAGCCTGAGTTTTTGCACGGCGCGATCGAGCAACCCGCGGCAGAAAAAGGACAGATAGTGCCGGACAAAACCGGCGTTCCTCAGCATCGGCGCCGGACTATCGGCAATTGGCGCAAGTTCGCCCGCGGCAAAACGGGCGACGCTTTGCGCAACCAGCGAGATGGCCCCAGCGAGCAGGTCGTTGCAGCTGCGAGACAGCCAGAGCCGGTCGCCGAGCATCGGTCGGCCCCGGGCGACTGTGACGCCGTCGAGGCGCACGGCAAGTTCGGGCAATCGCCCGCTCGCCAGCGTCTCGGCCACACCGGCAGGGAAGCTGCTGCGGCCGCAAAATTCGAGCGTCAGAACCGGCGTGCCTCGCCGTGCGAAAGTGCCGGTAAGATCGACCACGAGTTCGGCCGGACCAGAACCGCCAGACGGCAACGGCTCGGAGCGGCTTGCCAATGAGGGACCGAAGCGCCGGCTCTCGATCGCCAGCACATTATCCAGGCCGCGTGCGATCGGCGCAGGCGTCGGCGCGCGGCCGCTCGAAACCACGTGACCGCCTGCGCTCAACCGCACCAGAAGCGCATTTTCCCAGCGCCGAGATCCGACCGTGTGGCCGATAATTAAAATATTAGTCAATCGAATATATTCTTTTTCAAGACTACTCTGCCAGGATACCTATCGGTTCAGGCTTTCACAAGAGTTACCGGGGCGAACGTGGGCTTGGTTGTTAATCATATATTAAGATTTAAGGTCACGGAGGCGGCTTCTGCCGCTATTATAGCTCGTGGCGAATAATCGGCAGGTCGCGACGCCTTCTGGCGACCAGGATCAGCAATGAACATCCTTTCACATCCAAAATTGCCGTCCAGGCAAAAACTGCTGATCGTGTTCGGCACCAGGCCTGAGGCGCTCAAATGCTTTCCGGTGGTGCGTGCCGCGCTTGCCCATCCAGGTTTCATCACCGAGACATGCATCACCGGCCAGCATCGCGAGATGGTCGACCAGGTCATCGAACTGACCGGCCTGCCGGTGCATCATGATCTCAACATCATGCAGCCCGGCCAGACATTGTTCGACGTGACCTCGCGCGTGCTGCTGGGCATGGCCGAAGTGCTGGAGCAGGCGAAGCCTGATATCGTCCTCGTGCAAGGCGACACGACCACGGCGATGACTGCGGCTTTGGCTGCCTTCTACAAGCGCATCCCGGTCGCCCATATCGAGGCCGGATTGCGCAGCCACAATATCAACTCTCCGTTTCCAGAGGAACTGAACCGCAAGATTGCCGGCGATATCGCGACCTGGCATTTCGCGCCGACCATCCAGGCGCGCGACAATCTCATCGCCGAAGGAAAGGCTGCGAGCACCATCTTCGTGACCGGCAACACGGTGATAGACACGCTGTTGCATTTTTCCGGCGCGATCGACGCCGACAGTCTGATGAGCGCAAAACTCGCCGCCGGTTTCCCGTTCCTCGATCCGGCCAAGAAAATGGTGCTCGTCACCGGTCATCGTCGTGAGAATTTCGACGGCGGCATCCATCGTATCTGCACGGCGCTGAAGGGGCTGGCAATGCGCGAGGACGTGCAGATCGTCTATCCGGTCCATCCCAACCCCAATGTGCGCTCGGTGGTGAACGCAGAACTGGGCGGCGTGCCGAACATCCACCTGGTCGACCCGCAGGACTATCTGCCGTTCCTGTTCCTCCAAAAGCAGAGCTATCTGGTGCTGACCGATAGCGGCGGCGTGCAGGAAGAAGCGCCTTCGCTCGGCAAGCCGGTGCTGGTGATGCGTGAGAATACCGAGCGGCCCGAGGGGATCGCGGCGGGCACCGCCCGTCTCGTCGGCACCGATATCCAAAAGATCCTGTTGAATGCCAACAGCCTGCTCGACGACCAGGCGGCCTATCGCGGCATGGCGGAACGACACAACCCCTATGGCGATGGCCGGGCCAGTAACCGGATCGTTGAGGAACTGCTGCATCATGGCTGAGATCAAGACCGTTTCCGTTATCGGCATGGGCTATATCGGCCTGCCGACCTGTGCCATCTTCGCCAGTCGCGGGCTCGACGTCATCGGCGTCGACGTCAACGAAGCGGTGGTCGAGAAGGTCAATCGCGGCGAGATCCACATCGTCGAGCCGGACCTCGATGGTCTGATCCAGAAGGTTGTGGCAAACGGCAAGCTCAGGGCTTTCAGCACGCCGCAGCCTGCGGACGCCTTTGTCATCGCCGTGCCGACCCCGATGACCGCGGACCACAAGCCTGACGTGAGCTATGTGCTCGCGGCGGCACGCAGCGTTGCCTCGGTGCTGAAGCGGGGAGATCTTGTGGTGCTGGAATCGACATCGCCGGTCGGCACGACGCGCATCATGACCGGACTGCTTGCCGAGTTGCGGCCCGATCTCAAATTTCCTCTCGCGCATGGCGAACAGGCCGATGTCCTGGTCGCCTACTCGCCCGAGCGGGTGTTGCCGGGAAAGGTCCTAACCGAGCTGATCAACAACGATCGCTCGATCGGCGGACTATCGCGCAAGTCGTCGGAACGCACCGCGGCACTCTATTCAACCTTTGTTGCCGGCGACCTGTTCACGACCCAGGCCGAAAGCGCGGAACTGGTGAAGCTGACCGAAAACGCGTTCCGCGACGTCAACATCGCCTTTGCCAACGAGCTTGCGGCGGTGTGCCAGGATCTGTCGCTCAACGTCTGGGAGGTGATCGATCTCGCCAACCGGCACCCCCGCGTGAACATCCTGCAGCCGAGCCCGGGCGTCGGCGGCCACTGCATTGCCGTCGATCCGTATTTTATCATCGATGCCGCGCCCAACAGCACGCGGCTGATGGCTTCGGCACGCCGGATCAATTCCGAGCGTCCGTTGTCGGTGGTCAGGGATATACAAGCCTTGCTCGACCCATCCCGCAAGCAGACGATCGCTTGCCTTGGCCTCAGCTTCAAACCCAATATCGACGATATGCGCGAGAGCCCGGCTGTCGAGGTGGTGAAGCTTTTGTCGGATATCCCCAACCTGAAGATCATTGCGGCTGAACCCAACGCACGCAGGCTGCCGCATGAGCTCGAGGGCAAGGGCATCGTCTTCACCGATGCGCTTTCCGCCATCGACCAGTGCGATATCGTCGTCCTGCTGGTCGACCATCGGCAGTTCAATCTGGTTGATCCCGAAGCGCTCAAGGACAAGAAGCTCATCGATACCAGGGGTTTGTGGACCTGGCGCAAGGCACGCAAGCCCGACGCCCGCATCGAAGGCAAGAAATCAGCGCTCGAGGCGCTTGCTGCAAGTGCAGAGGAGGCCGCATGAACGCGCACGACCCAGCCTGGGCACAGCATCGCCTGTTGGCGTCGCGGCGCCGGGAATTCCTCGGCGCGCCGATCCATGCGCTGACCATGGCCGAGACACTGGCCATCGCCGATGAGGCGATGACCCTGCGGCGGCCGCTGCATCATGTGGTGGTGAATGTCGCCAAGCTTGTGAACATGCGCAACAATAGCGAGCTGCGGGAGGATGTCGCGACGGCGGATGTGATCAACGTCGACGGCATCGGCGTGCTTTGGGGGGCGCGTCTTTGCGGCGTCGCGCTGCCGGAGCGGGTGGCCGGCGTCGACATCATGATCAATCTGCTGAGCCTCTGCGCGAAGCGTGGCTTCAGGCCCTTCCTCCTGGGCGCCGAACAATCCGTTCTCGATGCCGTTGGAATGCGACTTGCCAAGGATCATCCGGGTCTCGTCGTCGCCGGCATGCGCAATGGCTATTTCAAGCCGGAAGACGAGGCCGGCATCGTCGAGGCGATCAACGCCTCGGGGGCCAACTGCCTGTTGGTGGCGATGCCGACGCCGCGCAAGGAGCGCTTTATCAAGCGCTATCGTGACGAACTCACCCCGAGTTTCGTCATGGGCGTGGGCGGCAGTTTCGATGTCTATGGCGGCAAGGTTGCCCGGGCGCCAAAACTGGTTCAAGCGGCCGGTCTGGAGTGGTTGTTTCGCGTGGCGCAGGAGCCGCGACGCTTGTGGCGCCGCTACTATGACACCAACGCCGCCTACGCGGCGCTGCTGTGCCGGGAGTTATGGGGCCGTCGGGGACGCCGGAAGGTCGGTCCATAAATAGCGATTACCAGGGCGCCGACCCTGGGCTGCTGCGTCGGTCCGAAGTCGGAGCCGCCTTTTCCAGGACTATGGCACGGCAATTTGGCAAATGCCGTTGCGGCCTAGGCGAGCCTTAGCCGCGCCCTCAGCTTGGCTACGAATTGCATCGCGGCGGCAGGGTAGACCAGCCAGGTCAGCCCGAAGAAAACCACTGTGCCAGCGGCGGCGCCCGCGACGAGCGAGAAGATGGCCGGCATATCGCCGAACAGAGCGCTGGCAAGGCCGGCGGCCAGCCCCGTGCTGAGCGAGATGACGACCGACATGCCGATGTCGCGCCATGGCACCGGCACCGGGGTGAGCCGTTCGCTGATGATAATGCAGGCTAAAAGGCCGACCAGCGATCCGCCCGCCAGTGCCAAAGCAGCGCCGACCTCCGCCATCGGCGGGATCAACAGCACGGACAGTGCGATTGTCGCCACCGAGCCGAAGGAATTGGCGATGATCAGCAGCCACGGCCGCTTGTGCGCGTGCACCACGGTGCCATAGACGAAGCTGGCGAGATTGGCACACAGCACGCTGAAGGCGATGATCGGAAAGAGCAGACCGAAACGGCCGTGATATTCGGAGGGCAGCAGTAGCTGCGTGATATCGCTGCTGAGTGCGACCAGCATCGCTGCAACCGGCAGGCATAGGCGCATCATCAAGGCCATCAATTGCGACAGCAACCGGCCCGATGCCGCAGGCCCGTCGTCGTCGAACCGACTGACCACCTCGGGAAAGGCGCCCATGTTAATGGAATTGGCGACCATATCGATCGGCTGGCGGGCCAGTGCATAGGCTGCGGCGAAGATCGCCACTGCGCCGGCATCGTAATAGATCTTGAGGAACACACGCTCGGCGCTATGCAGGCCGAAGCCTACCAGCGCCATTATGACCAGGGGCACGCCGAGGACGAAGAACTCCTTTTGGGTGAAGCGTGGCGGACCGGCAACGACGCGTCGGGATGCCATGATGCCCGCCACGATACCGGCGATTAAAACACCAAGGCTCGAGCCGAGCGATACCGTCAGAAAGGAATCTTGAAACAGGACGATGGCGCCGATCGGCAGCGCCAGCTGCAGCAGGGCGCGCAGGAACTCGAGCATCGAATAGACCGAATGACGCTGCTGCATCTGCAGCACCGTCAACGCGTAGCGGCCGATGGAACCGGCAATCAGGTAGCTGCACACAGCGGTCGCGAACTCGACCCAGCGCTCCGGCACGATCACTGCGGAGGCGACCACGGATATGATTAGCGCCAGTGCCGTGCTGGCAAGCAACACCCGCCCGGCCAGCATCAGGCTGCCGCGGCTGACGTCGCCTTTGCCGCCAAGCCTGAGCAAAGCGATGCGCAGCCAGTTGGTGACTGCAATGTCGGTCATTTCGCCGACGGTCACCACTAGGGTCAGCAGGCCATACTCGGTCTGGTCGATCAGCCGCGTCACGATGACTAGCAGGAGCAGCGCCGAAATCCGCGTCAGCAGGATCGCCGGGGCATAGATGAGCGTGGAGCGCAGCAGCAAAGGGTCGTCCCCGGAAAATTCCACCTCGACTAGCCGTCGACTGGCGGAAAATCCAGCACGACAGCGGCGAAAGGTGAACAGATTCAGTTTGAACTAAAAAATTTGTCGTAAACTTACCGGGAACGTTTGCTTTGTGGTTACTCGGTCCGTGCTATCCAGAATACCATGCTGCAAAGTCTCTTACCCGATCGAAAAATCCATGTCCTGGTCGCGACCCCGTCGGGTGTGTCGGGGCAGGGCGGCATCGACCGCATCATGGCGGCGCTTGATCGCGAACTCCAACGGCAGGGAGTTGGAAAGATCGAAGCGAGGTTCCTTCCCAGTCGCGGTTCGGGCTCGGTCGCGCTGTCGGTCTTCTACATGATTGGCTTTTGCCTTCGGATGTTCATCGCGCGTATTGCCGGCCGTGCCGACGTCGTTCACATCAACGTATCGAGCTTTGGCAGTACCTACCGCAAGATGGTCATCGCGAGGTGCGCGCGATTGCTCGGCATCCCCTATGTGCTGCATTTGCATGGAGCTCAATACCAGACGTTCTGGAAGGAAAACCGCAGCTTCATGAGCCGCCACATCCGGCATATGTTCGAGCATGCCGATCGGATCGTGGTTCTGGGCCGTATCTGGCGCGACTTCGTCACGGCACGGGCACCAGGCGCGGCCGCGAACATAGTGATTGTGCCCAATGCTACCGAAGTGCCGTCGCTCGCCCATGTCGGTGGTGGAGACAGCGTTCACATCCTGTTCCTGGGCCGTATCGGCGACCGCAAGGGCGTGCCGCAATTGTTGGACGCACTGCATCGCATGAAGCCTGCCAGACAGTGGCGCGCCACAATCGCCGGTGATGGTGACGTCGAGGCCGTACGGGCAAGATCGGCCGGGCTGGGGCTTGCCGGATGTATTGCGTTTCCAGGCTGGGTGGGTCCGAACGAGGTTGCATCGCTGATCGCTTCGGCCGACATTCTGGCGCTTCCCTCATTCGCCGAAAACCTCCCGGTCTCGGTCATCGAGGGAATGGCCTCCGGCCTCGCGGTGGTAACCACGCCTGTCGGCGCCGTAGAGGACATCATCATCGACAAGAAGACCGGGTTGCTGGTGCCGCCCGGCGATGTGGCGGCGCTGACCGAGGCACTGACAGAACTGGTTGACGACACGGCGTTGCGCGCCCGTCTTGGCTCGGCTGCCATGGCGGTGCACCGGGAACGGCTGGAGCTTTCTTCGTTCGCGGCATCGATATGCCGTGTGTGGCATGAGGCGGCAAACGGCAGGTCCGGTGCAAAATCATGAATTTTCTTGACGTAGCGCGCGGTGCCTATGTGCGAAGCCCGACAGCGGTCAGGCGGCTGCTGGCGCCCGTGCTGGCGCTGGCGCCAACTCGGGTAAAATTTGGTGCGACCTATCGGTCGTGGCGGAGCCGGATCGCCATGGCCGCCGAGGATCCTGTCTATGCCGGGCAATTTCATCTGGCCGCGCTGCGCGCGCTGTTGCGGAAAGCCCATGCCGGCAGTCCGTTCTATCGCGAGTCGATCGACCAAGCCCTCGGTCCTGGCTTCGATCTGTCGACGCTGGGACTTGCCGACCTGCGCCGCCTCCCGGTTCTGTCCAAGGACATCCTGCGAAAGGCTGGAACTGCAGCGTTGGCGGTGCCGATTGCCCAACTGGATGAGGCCTCCGGCAACGGCTCCAGCACCGACAAGCCATTTCGCTTCTATCTCGATAAGGATCGGAGCGCCCGCGAGATGGCGTTCGTCTACCACGTCTGGTCGCGGATCGGTTTTGATGAAGGCACGGCGCGCGTCTGCTTCCGCGGCTTCAGCCTCGATGCCACCGGCAAGCGACGGCATGAATGGGACCCGGCACTCCGTGAACTGAGGCTCGCTGTCTTTCCAATGACCATCGACGACGCCGATGCCTATCTCGACCTGATCGACGCGCGGGGCATCACGTATTTTTATGGCTATCCCTCGGCCATAGAGCTGTTTTGCCGGCATATGCGCGTGCTTGACCGAGTACCAAAACGGCCCGTCAAGGGCATGATGATGATCTCAGAGCCAGTCCATCCCCATCAACGGGAGATCATCCGAAACGTTCTTGGCGACGTACCGCTGTCCTGCTTCTATGGGCTCAGCGAAAAGGTGCTGTTCGCCGAAGAAACGCCCGGAGCCCTCGGCAGCTACGAGTTCAATCCTCTCTACGGCCTCGCCGAATTGGTCGACGCGGCAGGCGAGCCGGTAACAGAGACAGGCAAGGAGGGAAGGCTCGTCGGCACTGGCTTCCTGTCGACCGGCATGCCTTTCATCCGCTACGATACCGGCGACTCTGCCCGGTTGGTGGAATTGCCGAATGAGGCAAACGGCCAGCGGCTTAGAGTCGAGGCTGTCATGCCGCGCCGAAACGTCGACTATCTGGTGACCGCCGACGGCGGCCGGGTGGTGACGACGCACCTCGTGCCCGACGGCCCCGCATTCTTCGACGGCATAGAGGAACTGCAATTCTACCAGGACCAGCCCGGCGAGGCATTGATTCGCTATATCCCGACCGCCGGGGCGGCACCTGCCTGCGCCGCGCGACTCGTCGAGTCGTTGGTCAACCGCACAAACGGTCGTATCCGGTTTTGCCTGAAAGCCGTGGACCGCATTGCCGCCGGGCGGGGCGGCAAGCGGGCGCTCATCAACCAGCAACTCGACATGTCGCGTTACTGAAACGCAAGACCCAGCGCTCGCACCAGTCCGCCATCAGCTACGGGCGGTCCGTCGGGGAGGATCAGCGACATCCCATGCGGATTGGCGAATTCCCAGACAGACCAGGGTATCGCGAAGCGTTCCGCCTGCTGGCGCACCGCCTCGAGATAGCGCAGACGGTCAGCGTCGAACGCGCCCATGCGGCCGTCCGCCGACATGAGGATGACGCCGAATTCGCCCATGAACAGCCGCCGGCTTGGAATGCCATGCGCCTGGCCCCAGTCGACCGCCTGACGGAAGCTCGCCTCGAGTTGGCTCGGCCCCCAATTCTGCTCGAAATACCGGGCGATTGCTTCACGCGCCGCGACCATGTTCATCACCTGCTCGACCGGGCTCAAGCCGGCGGCGTCCATTCGGGCCTTAAGGGTTTCGGTCACCTTTTCGGGCGTGCTGCTGTCGGCCGGCCAGGGCAGCCCCGAGGCGAAAGCGCCTGTACCGTCGGAGCGCTGGTGGGTGAAACTGTGCGGCTCGTACATATGGAAGCTGTAGTAGATGTTCGGATCGTCAAAGCCGGGGGCGAGATTGACCAGTCCGGCAATGCTGCCGCCACAGGCGCCTGTTGCGATGATGGTCAGTTCGCTGCTGACTGCGCGAATATCGCGGACCGTGTCTGCCATGATCCGCTGCCAGTCATCGCTGCCGCTCGGATCACAGGGATAGTATGCCGGCTCGTTGTAAGGCTCGAGGGCTGCCTTGTCGGTGCCAACCCTGGCCAGCATGGTGGCGACCGCCACAACCATTTGGCGATAGCTGGCAACGCCTTCGCTGTCGGCACCGTCATAGATCATCTCCATGCTGTAGGCCGGAACCTGGGTGACGCCGTGCAGGTCGAAAACCACCTTGAGGCCGGCCGACGTGACCCGCTCGACCGCGGCGGCAAGTATGTCCAGCGCCTGCTGGCGTTTGGCGCCCCGGCTGGCAAGCAGAGGGCCGGGATCGACGCTCAGCCGGACGAAGTCGAAGCCCATCGACCGAATGTGCGCAAACGCGTCGCCGGGCCAATCGGTGAGCGGGGTATGTGCAGCGCGCCACTCCTGCTCGCTGCGATAGGGCGGCCAACGGTAGGATCCATCGTTCTCCACCGGCGACCAGTTGAGCCATTCATGCACGCCAACGCCGCGCTGCAGCGGGATCGGGGCAGCGCTGGCGGCTATCGCCATGCCGAGCATCCATGCTGCAACAAGCGCCGTCCTTCTCATCGCCACTCTTTCCGTTTCATGGTCGGAGATATTAACCGCAGGATCGGAAAAGAGGATTGCGGTCGCGCGGCTTTTCGACAGCATGGTATACAAGAATCCAAACCTTGGCGGAGCGGTATGAGAATCGGCTGGTACATCAACCGGTTGCGCAGCATGGAGCCGGCTGAGGTGTTGCACCGGCTGGGCGAGCAGCGTCGAAGGATCGCTTCGCGCCGCCGCGACGGCGGCTGGCAGCGTTATGCTTCGCCCCGGTTGCATCCGGTGCTGCGCGGATTGCGCGATGCTGTGCTGGCTGCGACACCGGCACAACGGCAAGCCATAGCGGCGGCGGCGCAAAACACGCTTGGCGGCGAGTTTTCCGCACTTGGGCGGACATGGCCGCGGCGCGATCCCGATCGGCTGTTTCCTCCCGAGCTTTGGCGCCTTGATCCGGTGACCGGCAGGCTTTGGCCGGGTGCCGAGGCCCATACTTTCGATATCGATTTTCGCCATGGCGGCGGCCGCGGCGATGTAAAATACGTGTGGGAGATCAACCGGCTGCAGCGGTTGCCGCCACTGGCCGCCCACCTGCTTCTCGCCGGCGACGACCAGTCCCGGAGGGCCATACAGGCGGCGATCGACAGCTGGCATTCAGCCAACCCGCCGTTTCGGGGGGTTGGCTGGGCCTCCGGCATCGAAGTCGCGCTGCGGGCCATCAGCCTGATTGTCACCATGGACCTCGTCGGCGACCGACTGGGCGCGGCGACACGGCAGCAAGTGGGCGAAATACTGGCGGCAAGCGCCTATTGGCTGCCGCGGTTCCCCTCCCGGTTTTCCTCCGCCAACAATCATCTCGTCGCAGAACTGGCTGGCGAGTATCTGATCGGCCTGGCGTTGGGGGCTGCAGCCGACGCTGCACGCGGCGCCCTCCAGGCTGAGGCGGGCAAGCAGATTCTCGCCGATGGCGCCGGTGCCGAGCAGACCCCGACATACGCGGCCTTCACCGCCGAACTCATCTTGCTGTGCGCCGCTGCGGCACGCCAGGCCGGAACGCCGTTTGCCTCGCCCGTCGAAGCGCGCCTGGCCGCTTTTGCCAATTTCGTCGCCTGGCTGCCACCAGCCGCCGGCTTTGGCGACAATGACGAAGGTCGCGTGCTGACGCTCGGGGACGAGCCGGACTATGTCCGATCCGTCGCCGCCGCCATCCATGGCTTTCTACAGATGCCGGGCAAGGCAGCGGGACCCGACGATTTTCGGGCGCTTGTCTTTGGCACGCCGTTGGAGCCGGCACCGGTGTCGCGTGGGCTGCAAACGTTCACGCAGGGCGGGCTCTCGGTCTGGCGCGGCGAGATGAACGGCCGCAGCATCGATCTGACATTCGACCACGGCCCGCTCGGCTATCTCTCGATAGCGGCTCACGGCCATGCCGACGCGCTGTCGCTCACCTTGTGCATCGATGGCGAGCCGGTGCTGGTCGATCCCGGCACCTGGCTCTACGGTTCGGGAGGCGTCTGGCGCAACTGGTTTCGCTCGACACCGGCGCATAACACGCTGAATATCGAGGGCAAAAGCCAAAGCATCATCGCCGGGATGTTCAACTGGTCGCACAAGGCGATTGCGGAGTTGGTGGAGAGCGAGCCGGGAACGCACTGGAAGCTGCGCGCCCGCCATGACGGGTATAAAAGCCGCTTCGGCGTCGTGCATCAGCGCACCGTGACGCACCGGGCCGACGGCATCGTCGTGAGCGACCAACTGCTCGGCGGCAGGCGTGTGGCCGAGATCGTCTTTCAACTCGCAGCCGGCCTCGGCACTGACCGGGACGAAAATACGGTCACGGTGCAGCGCGGCGATGAGCCGCTGATAGCCATGCGCTTTCCGGACGCTGCGGTCGACATCCGTGCCGGCGGCGACGCACCGGGGCAGGGCGGCTGGGTTTCACCGCGTTTTGGCGTCAGGCAGCCGGCCGAACGCGTCGCCTGGCGTGGCGAAGTGGGCGAAGACGGAATTGAGATACACCTCGCGGCAATCCGCCGGCCGCTATGATAGCGACCGGCGCTGCAGCAGAGCGGCCTCTCCGGTGTTTCGGCCATGTTCGAGATTAATTGCTTTCGAACTTTTAGCGTTTTGTTACGGTTGAACTGCTAGTCTGGCGCAAATCCGGCATGCTTTTGCTTGTTGCAGCCGCAATAGCCATTTGGTTGCCGGCACATGCAGTGGGTTTGGCAAGTTTGTTGCTTCGCAATTCGCCGGACGGCCATTTTACGGCCCAGGAGCCACCGCACCGATGTTTTCTGAATTCGCCGGATTGATTGTGGAAAAGCTTTCGAACGTCGATCTGGTGACGCTCGGCCTCCTGCTTTTCACGGCACTGGGGAGCGCGGTGGTCGCTTACTGGCGGACTGTCGAGCATAAATCCCTCAGGGACTTCTTCGATTTCGCTTTTCCGGCGGAAGTCATCCTGCACCCGTCGGCGCGAGCGGATGTCCTATTTTGGGTCACCAAACGGGCGATAATGCCATTCCTGCTCATCCCTGCCGGCGCCACCTTCGTTGCCGCCGTCGGCTATGGGACGCACCACGCAATCGGCTGGCTGCTTGATATCGAGGCGCCGCTCATCAACGGCCCGGCCGGACCGGTGACGATCGTCATCTTCACCGCAACCATGCTGATCGCCTACGACATTTCGTACTATCTCTACCATGTCGCCCAGCACCACTTCCCGTTCCTGTGGGAATTGCACAAAGTGCATCATTCGGCCGAGGTGATGGTGGGAATCACCAAGGATCGGGTTCATCCGCTGGACGACCTGATGAACCGTATCTGGGATGGCGTCATCCCGGGGATCTGCTTCGGCATCTGGAGCCTGATCGCGCTCGATCCGGTAGAGATCGCCATCTTCGGCACCAACGTCTATGTCATCCGCAACATCCTGATGATGGACTTTGTTCGTCATACCCATTTCAAGATTTCCTTCGGCCCGTTGAACAACGTCATCTTGTGTCCGCACTGGCACCAGGTGCACCACAGCATCGACCCTCGCCACTACGACAAGAATTTTGGCCTGCTGTTTTCGTTCTGGGATCGCCTCTTCGGGACGCAGTTTGTCCCGGATCCGGATGAAGACCTCAAATTTGGCCTGATAGATCGCGATGTGCGCGACTATCAATCGCTCTTTGGGCTTTACGTCCTGCCGCTCAGGAAGATGGGAGGGCATCTTCGCAGACTGTTCCTGAGGCGTCCCGATGCCATCGCACAGGATCGTTCCCCTTCATGAACACCATTGTTTCGATTGACGCCTCGAGCGCAGAGCGCCTGGAAGTTGTCCGTTCGGCGGATCGCCTGGCTGCGATCGAAGCCGATTGGATGAATCTCTGGCATCGCACCGATGGGCTGGTCTTTCAGAGTCATGCCTGGATTTCGGCCTGGTGGAATACCGTAGCTGACCGTGACCAGCGCGCGCTGCGGATCGGCCTGGTCTGGAATGGTGACAAGCTCGTTGCTGTCCTTCCCATGGCGATCGGCAAGCGCAAAGGCCTGCGGTTTCTCGAATGGGCGGCCAACAGTTATACCGATTACGGCGATATTCTTGTTGCTCCGGAATGCTCGTTATCGGCCCTGCAGGACGTATGGGCCCGGATCTGTGATGCCGGTGGCTTCGACATTGCCTTTCTCAATCGTCTCTTGCCGGGTGCGGCGGTCCGCAAAATGCTCACTCCGGATACCTCCAGCGGGATCAGGCTTCGCCCCAATCACAGGGAGGAAGTCAGTTATCGCGTCGCCGGACAGTGGGCGAGCGGAGGAGCGTGGTTCGCGGAGCAGTCGAAAAAGACACGGCAGAATTATCGGCGCGGCGTCAAGACGTTGGAAGAAGCCGGCGAAATGAAATTTCGCCTGCTTGCGCCAGACGAGCCACTGCAGCCGGTACTCGACCGGCTCTCTGCCCTGAAGCGCAGATGGCTGGTCGAGCGCAAGCGTGAATCGCAACTTTTCGAAGAGGGAGCGCCGGTACTGGCCGCACTTGTTGACGCGCTGGCGCGTGCCGGCGTGCTGCACATTTTCGTACTTGAATGCGATGGCGCAATGGTCGCGGTTTCCATCAACTTCGTCCAGCACCACACCATGATGGCGTTCGTGACCACTTTCGATCCGGATTTCAGCCAGGCGTCGCCGGGCATGATCCTGATGATGGACTACATACAGTGGTCGTTCGATCACGGCTTGAGCACGGTCGATTTCCTGTGCGGCGCAGAGGC
Source organism: Mesorhizobium sp. WSM4810 (assembly GCF_055811235.1). NCBI lineage: Bacteria > Pseudomonadati > Pseudomonadota > Alphaproteobacteria > Hyphomicrobiales > Phyllobacteriaceae > Mesorhizobium > Mesorhizobium sp. WSM4810. The sequence goes on from NZ_JBVVQV010000001.1 coordinate 493,137, forward strand.
GTTCAAGCATAAATTCGCAACGCAGGGCGTTGTCCTGCAATCCGTCCTTGGGACGCGCACGGCGCAAGGCTCGCTCGCTTCCCTTGCCGATCGTATGCGTCAAAGGGTCCGGCACGCACGGGGGCGCGGATTGGCAACGACAGCTTGATTTTCGGCTTTGATCGGCGCCGGAACGCCCTGTCCGACCGGCAATGGCAAGCGGTGCCATATCGCTTCCGGGCCGCCGGCAGCACGAACTGCTCAAAGTGCCGATTGCGTCTGAGCTGGAACGACCCGCCAGATCTTGTTGCCGACATCATCCGCCACCAGCAGGGCGCCGCGCCGGTCTATCGCCACGCCCACGGGACGGCCAAAAGCCTTGTCGTCCTCGCTCAGGAAGCCGGTGAGGATGTCCTGGGGCGGGCCGGAGGGCCTGCCGCCTGAAAACGGCACGAAAATCACCTTGTAGCCGCTGTGCGGCCTGCGGTTCCACGAGCCATGCTGCCCGACGAAAGCGCCATTCCTGTATTGAGGACCGAACAGGTCGCCTGTGTTGAAGGTCAGTCCCAATGAAGCCGTGTGCGCCCCGAGCGCATAGTCCGGCTTGATCGCCTGGGCGACGAGGTCGGGCCGCTGCGGCTTGACGCGATTATCGACGTGCTGGCCAAAATAGCTGTAAGGCCAGCCATAGAAGCCGCCATCCTTCACCGAAGTCATGTAGTCCGGCACCAGATCGCTGCCGATCTCGTCGCGCTCGTTGACGACGACCCAGAGCTCACCGCTTTCCGGGTTCCACGACAGGCCGTTCGGATTGCGCAGGCCGGAGGCGAAGAGACGCGTCTGTCTCGAGGTGAGATCGATCTCCAGCACGGCGGCTCGGTTCTCTTCTTCCTCCAGGCCGTTCTCGCCGACATTGGAATTGGATCCGACCGTCGCATAGAGCTTCGTCCCGTCCTGCGAGGCGGTCACGTCCTTGGTCCAGTGGTGGTTCCTCCCCGCGGGCAGATCGACGATCTTCTCCGCTGGTGCGGTGATCTCGGTCGCACCCTCCTGGTAGGGAAAGGCCACAATTGCATTGGCGTTGGCGACGTAGAGCTTGCCGTTGAGCAGGGTCATGCCGAATGGCGAGAACAGCCCGGTGAGAAAGGCGGTTCTGGTTTCTGCCACCCCGTCGCCGTCCTGATCGCGCAGCAGCGTGATGCGATTGGCGCTATGCGTCCCCGCGCCGGCCTGGCTCTGGAAGAAATTGACGAAGAAGCGCCGTATGCTGAAGCCCTCCTCCGGCCTGCGCGGCGCATTGCTCTCGGCCACCAGCACGTCGCCGTTTGGCAACACATACAGCCAGCGCGGATGGTCGAGCCCGCGGGCATATTCGTTGACTGCAAATCCCTGGGCCGCTGTCGGCTTGGTGCCCTGCGGCCATGGCATGGCCTTGGCGACATGGACGGTCGGCAGCCAGGTCGGATTGGGCTCCGGCAGGGTCGGGTTGGGGCCATAGGTCTCCGCGATCGGAACGGTCGCTTGTTCGCGCGACAGGAAGAAGATCGCTCCTGCGGCGATTACGAGAACAATGATCAGCATGAGAAGGGCGGTAGCCAAGTTTTTCACCAGAACCTCGAAAAACGTCGAAAGGACGCAAACGCGCTTATCGCGTTGCGGTTGCCGACGCAGCGGCCGATCGGGAGAAGTAGGCCGCAAGCGCGCGGACGTCGTCGTCCGTCAGACCCTTCGCGGCATTTGCCATGAGATGGCCGAAGCGCGTTCCGCCACGCTTTCCCGCCCTGAACAACCCAAGCTGCGTCTCGATGTAGGGCGCCGGCTGGCCGGCGATCGAGGGATAGAGCGGGCTGCGGTCCTGTCTTCCGTGACAGCCGAGACAGGCGGGCACATTGGCCTGCCTGACGCCGCTCTCGGCAATTTCCTTGCCGCGCCGGACAAGTGCTGGATCGCCGCCGCCGCCGGGGTGCATCGCCGGCAGGGCAGCGAAATGCTTGGCCAGGTCCGGCCAGAGTTGAGGCCCTGCCGCAATGGCGGGCAGGCTCATCAACCCGCTTGCCCGGCCTTCCTCGGCATAGGCACGCAGGCTTTCAAGCAGATACGCCTCGCTCTGCCCGGCCAGAACGGGTATCGCAGGACCGCGTCCAAAACCGTCCTCGCCGTGGCAGCGGGCGCAATCCGCCAGCGCTTGCGGCAGGGTTCCGGCAGCGTCTGCAGGAGGCGCAGGCCTTTCGCCATAGGCGAGATCACGATAGCTGGCTTCGTCCATCGACGGCAGTTCGCGCAGCAAGGCGACCATCGCCCAGACCTCGTCGTCGCGTTCCTGCGTCGGCCAGGCCGGCATGCCGGTGAAACGCACGCCGTGCTTGACGATACGAAAAAGCTCCGCGTCCGACCATTCGCCGACGGCCCCGGCAAGGTCAGGCGGCTGCGGCAGCATTCTCATGACGACAGGAGATCGCGGCTCGCCCGGCGCGCCGTGACAGATGGCGCAGCCGCGTGCGAAATGCCCGGCAGCCGGCTGAATCGCATGGCGCGGCAGAGCCTCTGGAACGTCGACCGCCAGGGCATAGGTGCGCACAGCCGATCGCATGGCGAAATGGAGGAACCATTCCGTGATCTTCCAGTGGCCGCTCGAGGCACCGACATTGAAAAAGCCGATCCAGGCCGCCAGCACCACGACGAAGGGCAGAATGGCAAGCGCTATGGCGAGCTTCTTCCAGCTGATATGCATCAGACCGTCTTCCGCGGTGGTGTGGCGAGGATGCGCGCGAAAAGCGTCACGCCGCCGGCCAGGTAGACAGCGGCGCCGACCAGAAGCATGATGACGCCGCCAAGTTCCTGATCCTGCTGGGCGGAAAGCGCGATGCCGAAGCAGCTTGTCTCGCCGGTCCCATAAAGCGGCCGCGGGGTCAGCGCCAGCAGCGCGCCGAGCAAGGTCATGTGGATGGACGTCAGAAGCAGGGCGAAGGCGCCGGCGGCATAGCCTGTGGTGTCCGAGCCGCGGCGCGGCAGGCAGGCCAGCCACAGGAACAGCCCGGCGGCAAGGAACGTGACCTGCTCGACAGCGGTGACAAACAGCGAGCTTTGCGCCAGAGCCCGCAAGGCCGGTGCGTGCCAGGACCAGACGACGATGAGTTCGACGAGGGAGGCGGGGAGGGCGAGGGTGAACGCCCGGCTCGCACCTGGTGTCGGGCCGAGCGGGACCCCAATCGCCATCAGCGGCGCGGCGATCGCCACCACTCCCATATGCGCCAGCATGTGCGCCGAAAACGAATCCCGCAAGCCATCGAGCAGCGGCCCGAGCCAGACCAGGGCAAGGACGAGGATGCCGAGGATGAGGCAGGCGCGTCTCACCGGATACACTCCGTCAGGAACAATGCAGGCATCGCGGTGAAGATCACGGCGATGAAGCTGAGACCCGAGAGCAGCAGCGTCGCAAAGCCCTGGAACAGGGTCCGGTCGCGTCTCGTCGGATCGTCGTGCGGCGGATCGTCTGTGCCGAAGCCCCATTGCCGCCAGGCGAGCCATGCTGACAGCGCGATCAGCGAGAGGGCGATCACGGTGGCGGCGGCGATGCCGGCGCGCACAGCGCTGAAACTCAGCCCGACAAGCTCGGGCTTGGCGCAATAGATCGCCGCGCCGATGTAGCAAACAAGGAAATGCGCAGCCCACACCACCGGCGCAGTGAACAGCGTCCACAGTGTCTCGATCTGTTTTGGGACAAGCCACATCGGCGCCTCACATCGCAGCCGGAAAGAGGCCGATGATGGCGAAGGTGGTGACGGCGGCAATCAGCAGGAAATGCCAGTAGAGCACCACATTGCCTAGATCCAGGTCATGCTTCGGCGTCAGTCGGCCGGCCAGCGAGCGGGCCAGGCAATAGGCCTGCATGACTGTGCCGAGCGCTGCATGGGCGAGCACCCAGATCACCAGGATCCAGACGATTGCGGGATAGACGTGGCGCGTCGGGTCCATGCCTGGAGACAATGGCGCGGCCAGGCCTGTGGCGGACGCGGCAACGGTCGTTAGCAGGGACAGCACCAGCAAGCCGCGCATAGTGGCCGTAGCGCCGCGCCTGTTGACCGTGCGTGCCGCCACCATCAGGCCCCACGCCGCAGCGAACAGGCTGGCAGCCACCAGCGACCAGACCGCATCGGGCCCGGCAATCCCCGCGGTGAAGTCGGAATGGATCGTCCAGTAGAAGAAATAGCCGAAGACGAGGCTGGCGAACGCGGTGCCATCGCCCACCATGGTGATGAACATCGCCCACCAGCCGACCGAATCGGAGCCGGAGGCATAAAGCGGCAGGCTGAGGCCCAGGCCGACATCCTTTTCCGGCTTCTCGGGGATTTCGCCAGTGCCCGTCCAGAGCCAGTAGATGATGGCCCAAAAGCAGATGAATGCGGCCAGAGCCGTCGCGATCCACCAGTGGAAGGTAAGCGCGATGAAGGCGCCTCCGAGCGAAAGAGCCGAGACGATGGTGACATGGGAGGTGCCGCCGACGCGCAGCACCTGGACGGGTTCGGCGTCGAGCACGGTGGTGACCAGTCCCTCGCGCCATCCCTCTTCCGCGTCGGGCAGATAATAGCGGCCTTCATTGACTTTGCGGGCAAGGTCCTTCTGGTCCCACAAGGGGTAGCGGCTGCGCACGATGGGTATCGAGCGGACGCCCCAGTTCTCCTCCGGCTCGGAAATCCATTCCAGCGTGCCGGCATTCCACGGGTTGAATTCGCCGCGCGGCTGCCGGTGCTTTGGCCTGAGCACGTCGAAGACGACCACCAGCACGCCCGCGGCGAAAATGAAGGCTCCGGCCGTCGAGATCAGGTTCAGCCAGTTCCAGCCGATTTCGGCCGGATAGGTGAAGACGCGGCGGGGCATGCCGCGCAAGCCGCTCAGATGCATGGGGAAAAAGGCGATGTTGAAGCCGCAGAACATCAGCCAGAAGGCGAGCCGCCCCAACCGGTCTGAGAGCTTCTTCGCGTCGATCAGCGGGTAATAGTAATAGAGCCCGGCCACGACCGGGAAAAGCATGCCGCCGATCAGCACATAATGGAGATGCGCAACGACAAAATACGTGTCGTGGGCCTGCCAGTCGAAGGGTGCGAGCGCCACCATGACGCCCGTCAGGCCACCAATGACGAAGATGACCAGCCCTCCGGTGCCGAACAGCATCGGGGTCGAGAAGATCACCCGGCCGGCCAGCATGGTGGCGATGAAGACGAAGATCTGCACGCCCGTCGGGATCGCCACCGCCTCGGAGGCCGCCGAGAAGAAGGCCAGCGAGATCTGCGGCAGGCCTGTGGCAAACATATGGTGCACCCACAGGCCGAAGGAAAGGAACCCTGTCCCCACTGCCGCGAGCACGATCCAGGAGTAACCGACGATCGGACGCTGGGAAAAAGTCGGCACGATCATGGCCATCAGCGCGATCGCCGGCAGGAAGATGATGTAGACTTCCGGATGGCCGAATATCCAGAACAGATGCTGCCACAGCAGCGGGTCGCCGCCGCGCGCTGCGTCGAAGAACGGCCAATCGAACATCCGTTCCATCTCGAACAGGAGGTCGCCGGCGATCAGCGGGGGGAAGGCGAACAGGATCATTCCGGCAACGATCAGCAGGTACCAGGCGAAGAGCGGCATCAGGTTGATGCGCATGCCCGGCGCGCGGCATTTCATGATGCCGACGATGAGCTCGACGGCGGCCGCGATCGAGGCGACTTCGATGAAGGAAAGGCCGAGCAGCCAGATGTCGGCGCCAATGCCGGAGAACTCCTTGTCGGTGGCGAGCGGCGGATACATGAACCAGCCTGCCGACGGCGCCGCATTGAAGAAGATCGAGCCGCAGACGAAGATACCGCCGAGCAAAAAGCTCCAAAAACTGAAGGCTCCGAGGCGCGGAAACGGCATTTCGCGGGCGCCCAGCATCGGCGGCAGCAGGAAGATCGCGACCGCCTCGAAGATCGGCACCGCGAACAGGAACATCATCACCGTGCCGTGCAGGGTGAAAGCCTGGTTGAATAAGTCGGCCGAGAGGAGGTCGTTGTCGGGCACGGCGAGCTGCAGCCGCACCAGGAGCGCGAGCACGCCGGCAAACAGCATGAAGGCGAAGGCCGCCGAGCCGTACCAGAGGCCGATCTGGTAATTGTTCACCGAGGTCCAGTAGCGCCAGCCGGTTGGATTGGCCCAGACGGCGCGCAGCCGCTGTTCCTGCGCCTTGTATTCTTCCGGCGAACGCTCCTTGACAGCAGCGCTCATCGCAGGCCCCTCAGCCAGGCGGCTATGGCGCGAATGTCGCCCGGCGGCAACATGTCGAAGGCCGGCATCCCGGAACCAGGCTTGATCAGGTCGGGCCGGGCGATGAAGCGGGTGACGGCGTCTTCGGTGTTGGGCAGGATTCCGGCTGCGACGGTGGCGCGAGAACCGATATGCGAAAGGTCCGGGCCGATCAGGCCGCGCGCATCGGAGCCCGCGACGAAATGGCAGGACCCGCAGCCATGGCGCAGGAACAGCGCGCCGCCGCTTGCGCCGGCCCCTTCCGCGGGAATTGCCTGGGCGGCAAGCCAGGACCGGAAGGCTTCGGGCGCCATGGCGACGGCCGAGAGCGCCATCAGCGCGTGAGACGTGCCGCAATATTCCGCGCACGGGCCGCGGAATATACCAGCTTTGGTGGCCATGATCGAAAGCCTGTTGGTGCGGCCGGGGATCATGTCCATCTTGCCGCCGAGCGGTGGGATCCAGAAGGAATGGATCACATCGGCGCTTTTCACGGTCAATTCGACCCGCTCGCCGACCGGCAGCCTGATCTCGTTGGCGGAAGTGACCGGCGGTCCCTGAGGAGGGTGATAGACAACTTCCCACCAGAACTGCCTGCCGGTGACTTCGATCCGCAGGGCGGCGGGGCTCGCCTGGGCGAAGGGCCGAAGGCCAGGCATCAGCCACAGCGCATAGGCGAGCAGCGCACAAAGCGTGACCGAGGGGAAGACTACGCCGCCCCAAAGGATGATGCTGCTGGCAGATTTTTCGGCCAGCCTGCGGCGATTGACCAGGGCTGCATGAATAAGCAGGCCGACCACGCCCAGCCAGATGACGGCGCCGCTGCTTAGCATGACCCAAAACAGCATTTCTATCTGCTGCGCTTCCGCTCCCGCGGGCTCAAGTGCCGACTGAGTGCTCGACTGGGCGCCGGCAGAGCCGCTCGCGAGCAACAATGACGCAGCTGACAGGCTGAAATATCGACCCATTTGCAACCCCTCCGCGGTAAACCGGCGAGAGGGGAGGAAGGTTCCGGGCAACTGAGCTTTCCAACTGGTGGAATGAACGTGTCGGTCGAGTCCGAATGTAGGTTCCAGTCGGCGGTTTTGCGTGTCGGCGGTTTTGCGCGCGCGAGTCCTGAGATGCGCACCGGGATTTGCGATGAACGCGTCGATGGCTTTCTGCAACAAGACGCGGGCCTCGCGTGTCAAACCTTTGGGCCGGAAGTGGCCGGAGCTCGTGGCGCCGCAGAGGCTACGGATTCTTCACAGCAGTCCTTTTTGGTTCGGTCACCAGAAATCCTTGTGGTCGGTTACGATCTCTTCTTCGAGTTCAGGGAATGGGCCACGGATTGCTACATGGCGCCGTCCGGCGGCGAACACTTGGTGACAACTCAGATCGAGGGTCAGATTCTCCGAATTGTCTCCGGTCAGCTCGGCCAGCCGCCTTTCGCTGAGTCCGTAGACCACGGTGCCGATGCCAGCCCAGTAACAGGCCCCGGCGCACATGCAGCACGGCTCGACCGAGGTCACCAGAGTGCATCGCTCGAGAAAGGTCGGGTCGTATTGCTGCGCGGCCGCGCGGGCCACGTTTGCCTCTGCGTGGCCAACGCCGCGATCCCGGGCGTAGGTGTTGCCCGACGAAAGCAGCACGTCGCCTTCCGGCCCGACCAGGAGCGCCCCAAAAGGATGATTGCCACTCGCCCGGCTCTCGGCGGCGATCTCCACGGCGAGACGTAGATATTCGGTATCGCTCTTCATGGCCGCCTCCTTGGGGTGCCCGTTCGTAACTGTACGCGTAAAGAGCTCTTGGACAATTTTCAACGAGTGACGAAACAATTGCGCTCGATCGCCGTTTGCGCGTCATGGCGGGTATTTTGGGCGGGTGATTTGGGCGGGTGTTGGACTGCCCAGAGGAGGCGACGATGAGCGCAACCGGCTTGGAAGTTTTTGACAAAACCCTGCAGACGACAAACATCTGGCTGGACGAGATCATGGCCGATCACGGGCCCGACAGGCGCGTGGCCTGGCATATGCTGGGAGCCGTTCTACGCACCTTGCGGGATTGGCTGCAGATCGAACTGGCTGCCAATTTGGGGGCTGAACTGCCGCTTCTTGTGCGCGGAGCCTACTATGATCGGTATCGGCCGCGTGATCTGCCGACGAGCAGCCGTTCGTTGGAGGATTTTTTGCAGCGGGTGGCCGAGGAGATGAAATCCACTCGACCGGTGAATCCCGAGGATGCGACGAGATCCGTGTTCAAGGTACTCGCCAGGCATGTCGACCTCGGCCAGTCGGCCAAGGTGCGGGACGCGTTGCCGAAGCAGATCCGGGCGCTTTGGCCCGAAAGTGTTGGAGTCTAGCAGCAAGACCAAAGTCGGGCCTGCCGATGCGGTTCTCAACTGCCTCCGCCCGGGCGATCGTTTTCCTCGCGATACAGTCGCTCGGTGGCCCGATCGCTTTCTCTGCGCTCTGCAGGCCCACGGCGTCGCCACGTAAGGAGTGCGTAGGCGAGCACGATTGCCAGCAGTAGCGGGCCGCCAGCAACGACGATCAACCACATGCTGTTCTCGAACATGGAACATCTCCTTTCCCTCGTTTCGTTACCGAGCAGGAGCGAAACCGTTGCTCCCGGTGCAGGATTGGACACCGCAGTGCAACTCTCTTCGCCGAATGGCCAGTGATTCGCCATTCAACTGCTGAACGCGGGCAACTGCTGAACGCGGGCAACTGCTGAACGCGGGCGGTTTATTCCCTCAGAAAGGCAACTTGTACCCAGCGGGCTGTTGCGCTCGGCAAGCGCTGGTGGAAGAATGGACTTCCCTCGGAAACGTTCCATTGTGCGAGCCATTCGCTGGCTGACTTCCAGGCGTTCACGATATCTGTCTGGACCCCTAACATCCGGTCGCGGACGCACTACGTGTAATAGGGAACCACAAAGGCTTTCCGACAGTTGAGTGAAGAGGCGACAGCAACCAGACCGGCCGGGGCGAGGAATACCATGCGCGAGAACCACTCCGACGTCTTCGATCTGTTTTCGGAGATTTACACCAATGCGGCGCAGGAGGAGATAAGCATCCAGCAATATCTCCTTGCCTGCCGCGAGGATAAATCGATGTATGCTTCGGCGCCCGAGCGGATGGTCGAGGCGATCGGCGAGCCCACCCTGATCGACACCAGCATGGATGAGCGGCTCGGCCGCATTTTCTCGAACAGGACAATCAAGGTCTATCCCACCTTCGCCGAGTTCTATGGCATGGAGGACACGATCGAGCGCATAGCCGGCTATTTCCGCTATGCCTCTCAGGGGCTCGAGGAGCGCAAGCAGATTCTCTATCTGCTTGGCCCTGTCGGCGGCGGCAAGTCCTCGCTCGCCGAACGGCTGAAGAAGCTGATGGAGGAGCGTCCGATCTATACGCTGAAGGTCGGCGGCCAGATCAGTCCGGTTTTCGAATCGCCGCTCGGGCTTTTCAATCCTGACCGCATGGGCGACCTTTTGGAGGACAAATACGGCATCGCGCGGCGCCGGCTGAACGGTCTTATTTCGCCATGGGCGGCCAAGCGCCTCGACGAACTGTCCGGCGACATCTCCAAGTTCAGCGTCGTTAAGCTGATGCCTTCGCGGCTACGCCAGATCGGCATCTCCAAGACCGAGCCAGGCGATGAGAACAACCAGGACGTTTCGGCCCTGGTCGGCAAGGTCGACATAAGACAGCTCGAGCATTTCAGCCAATCCGATCCGGACGCCTATTCCTACAGCGGCGGCCTGAACCGGACCACGCAGGGGCTGCTCGAGTTCGTCGAGATGTTCAAAGCGCCGATCAAGGTCCTGCATCCGTTGCTGACCGCTACCCAGGAAGGCAGCTACAACGGTACGGAAAACTTCGGATCTTTCCCGTATCAGGGCATCGTCGTAGCCCACTCCAACGAATCGGAATGGCTGCAGTTCAAGAACAACAAGAACAACGAGGCATTCCTCGACCGTATCCTGGTGGTCAAGGTGCCGTATTGCCTGCGGGTCACCGAAGAAAGGCAGATCTACGAAAAGCTGCTGCGCGAAAGCGAATTGGCCTCCAGTTCCTGTGCACCGGAGGTTCTCGACATTCTCAGCCGGTTCACCGTCTCGACCCGTCTGGCCGAGCATGACAATTCGCCGCTCTACACCAAGATGCGCGTGTATGACGGCGAGAACCTCAAGGACATAGATCCCAAGGCGAAGTCGGTTCAGGAATACCGCGATGCCGCCGGGGTCGATGAAGGCATGACCGGCGTCAGCACGCGCTTTGCCTTCAAGATCCTGTCGCAGACCTTCAACTACGACACCAAGGAAGTGGCCGCCGATCCCGTGCACCTGATGTACATTCTGGAGGAGGCGATCAAGCGCGAGCAGTTCCCCAAGGAAACGGAAGCCGCCTATCTCGACTTCATAAAGTCGGAACTGGCCACGCGCTATGCCGAGTTCATCGGCCATGAAATTCAGAAGGCCTATCTGGAGTCCTACAGCGAATACGGCCAAAACCTGTTCGACCGCTACATCGCCTATGCCGATGCCTGGATCGAGGACCAGGACTACAAAGACCCCGATACCGGCCAGATCCTCAATCGCGAGGTGCTGGACAACGAACTGTCGCAAGTCGAAAAGCCGGCCGGCATTGCCAACCCCAAGGACTTCCGCAACGAGGTCGTGAAGTTCACGTTGCGCGCAAGGGCGAGGAACCATGGCCGCAACCCGTCGTGGACGAGCTATGAAAAGCTGCGCGAAGTCATCGAGAAGCGGATGTTCGGCCAGGTCGAGGATCTGCTCCCGGTGATCAGCTTCGGCTCCAAGCAGGACAGCGTAACGGAGAAGCGGCATACCGAGTTCGTGCATCGGATGGTCGGACGCGGTTACACCGAACGCCAGGTCCGCCGGCTGGTGGACTGGTACATGCGGGTGAACAAGGCGGGCTGAGTCCGGCCGGGATGGTTCCATGCCGATCTTTGTCGATCGCCGACTGAACCCAAAGGACAAGAGCCTCGGCAACCGCCAGCGCTTCCTGAAGCGTGCGCGCGAAGAGCTGAAGCGAAGCATCCGGGATCGGATCCGTACCGGCAAGATCGCCGATGTCGACAGCGAGCACACCGTTTCGATGCCGGCGAGGGGCACAGCAGAGCCGAGCTTCAGCGATGCCAAGGACAGCGGCCGGCGACAGCACATCCTGCCGGGCAACAAGCATTTCGCCCCTGGCGACCGGGTTCCCAAGCCCGGCCAGGGCGGCGGCGGCTCGTCTCCCGGCAAAACGGTCTCGGAGGACGATTTTCGTTTCGTGCTCTCGCGCGAGGAGGTGCTCGACCTCTTTTTCGAGGATCTCGAACTTCCCGACATGGTCAAGCTCAACCTCAAGGAGATACTATCCTTCAAACCGCGCCGCGCCGGGTTCGCTGCGACCGGTTCGCCCACCAACATCAATGTCGGGCGCACGATGCGAAACAGCCATGGTCGCCGGATTGCGCTAAGGCGCCCCAAGCAGGAGGAACTCGATGCGATTGCGGAGCAACTCGCAATCCTGGAGGCCGAGCCGCAGAGCGCGGCGCCGGCACGCCAGCGCATTGCAGCGTTGCGGGAGGAGCTTGAGCGACTTGAGCGCCGCCGCAAGCGGATCGCCTATGTCGATCCCGTCGACATCCGCTTCAACCGTTTCGACGCCCAGCCCGTGCCGAATGCCAATGCGGTCATGTTCTGTCTCATGGACGTATCCGGCTCGATGGGCGAACGCGAGAAGGATCTGGCCAAGCGCTTCTTCGTGCTGCTGCACCTGTTCCTGAAACGGCGCTACGACCGCACCGAAATCGTCTTCATCCGCCATACGCACGAGGCGCAGGAGGTGGACGAGGAAACCTTCTTCTACAATACGCAAAGCGGCGGCACGGTTGTTTCCACGGCACTCGAGGAAATGCACCGCATCATCGCGCAACGCTATCCCAGCAACGAGTGGAACATCTATGCCGCCCAAGCGTCGGACGGCGACAATTTCGTCACCGATTCCGAGCGCTGCATCGGCTTGATGGACGGCCAGGTCATGCGCCTGTGCCAGTATTTCGCCTATGTCGAGATCATCGACGAACGTGAGAGCCATATTTTCGGCACCACCGACAATGGGACCTCGCTCTGGCGCGCCTACAGCGTTGTCAACCAGCGATGGCCGAATTTCCAGATGAGCCGTATCGCCAACGCAGCCGACATCTATCCGGTCTTTCGCCAGCTCTTTGCCAGGCAGCCGGTCCTGCAGAAAAGCGCTTGAGGGGAGCCGATGGCGAACCAGACCAGCACGTCGGGCCAGACCAGCAAGTCGGGCCAAACCAGCAAATCAGGCCCAACCAGCAAACCAGGCCAAACCAGCAGATCAGGTTTGCTCTTTTCGGGGTCCGACTGGGATTTCAAGACACTGTCGCGCGCCTACGACGCGATCGAGGCGATCGCGATCGAAGAGCTTCACCTCGACATCTATCCGGTGCAGATGGAGATCATCTCGTCCCAGCAGATGCTCGACGCCTATTCCTCGGTCGGCATGCCGCTGATGTATCGCCACTGGTCCTTCGGCAAGCATTTCCTTTACCAGGAATTGCTCTATCGCAAAGGCGGGCGGGGGCTCGCCTATGAGCTGGTGATCAATTCCAATCCTTGCATCGTCTACCTGATGGAGGAAAACACAATGGCCCTGCAGGCCCTGGTGACAGCTCATGCAGCGCTTGGCCATAATCATTTTTTCAAGAACAATCATCTGTTCCGGCAATGGACGGACGCCAGCGCGATCCTGAGCTATCTGGACTTTGCCAAGGGTTACATTGCCCGTTGCGAGGAGCGGCACGGCGTTGCCGCGGTGGAGGCGATCCTCGATGCGGCCCACGCGCTGATGGAACAGGGGGTCTTCAGATATCGCCGGCCGCCGAAGCTGTCGTCGGAGCGGCAGCGTGTAGGCGTTCGTGAGCGCCTGGAGTACGAAGAGCGTTCTTACAACGATCTGTGGCGCACGCTGCCGCCTTCGAAGGGCGGAGACAATGTTGGGGCAAAGGATTCCAACATCGCGGAGCGAAAGAAAACGCTCAAGCTGCCCGAGGAGAACCTGCTTTACTTCCTGGAAAAAAACAGCTTGGTCCTGGAGCCCTGGCAGCGTGAAATCGTCAGGATCGTCCGCGTCGTCGCGCAATACTTTTATCCGCAGCGGCAAACACAGGTGATGAACGAAGGCTGCGCCACCTTCGTGCACTACACGCTGATGAACATGCTGTTCGATCGTGGCCTGATCAGCGAAGGCGCGATGCTGGAAATCCTGCGCAACCATTCGAACGTGATCTTTCAGCCAGGCTTCGACGACCCGCGGTTTTCCGGTATCAATCCTTATGCGTTGGGCCTCGACATGATGCAGGACATCCAGCGCATAGCGACCGAGCCGACCGCCGAGGATCGTGACTGGTTCCCCGATATCGCCGGCAACGGCAATTGGCGCGAAACCCTGCTCGACGCGTGGGCGAACCATCGCGACGAATCTTTCATCCGCCAGTATCTGAGCCCCGCCCTGATGCGGAAATGGCGGTTCTTTGTCCTCGCCGACGCCGCCAGCGAGCCGCATTACGAAGTCGCGTCGATACACAATGAGCGTGGCTACGAAAAGATACGCGCCGGGCTCGCCCAGAGCTACGACATCGGCGCGAGCCGGCCGGATATCCAGGTTGTGGATGTCGATCTGCTCGGCGACCGGCAGTTGCGACTGGAGCACAAGGTGAAGAACGGCATCATGCTGGAGGAGGCCGGTCGCGACGCGACGCTGCGCCATATCCGGACCCTGTGGGGCTATGAGGTCAGCCTGGCGGCGATCGATGCGCAAACCGGCGCGACGCTCAACGAACGTTCGACCAGCCAAATCGGGGAATGACCAAAACCGGAATGGCCGGCGACGGCGTCGTTCTACCGCCGGGTTTTTACTCCTGGGTCCAATGCTCCGGGTCCAATGCCCTGGCCGTCGGACCCGGGAAGGTCGGTTCCGTGGGGATCTCCGGTGGTATATCGGGAGGAATTTCGACGGGCTGCCTTTCGGGGCTGGGAACGGGATCAGGCGAAGGCGGAGGAACGCCCGGAGGCTCACCAGGCGGAGTCTCCGGCGGAGCAGGCGGCCGGGCCGGCTCAGGATTGGGATTATCCGGTATCGGCACGGGATTGTTCGGGTCTGGATCAGGATCGGTCATCGGAGACTCCCCGAAGCTTGCTTCACATCTCCTCGGCGCCAATGTGTTTCCACTCAACAGCTCCGGCGCCAATGAATGGCTCGTTCTCGCTGTCGACCCCGGCCTAGACGTGGGTCGTTCACAGCGGCATGTGTCTCCTTCCGTTTCCTCGGAGGAGGATCATCCAGGGTGACAACCATCGCGCCGAACGATGGTTCCATGGCTTGGCGGTGGGGCTCAATGCCGGCGGCGTTGAATAATGGAGCGGCGGCTCCACCTTCGTCGCCTTTACCGTGTCGGCGAGCACGCTATGTACGCCGCGTATTGCCAAGACGGTTCAGGGAGGAACAGCATGCGCGCGTTCATGATTGTCACCCTTCTTCTGGTCGCAATCGCAATGGCGCTGTCGCTCGCACACGCGTTGGAGTTGCCCGGCAAGTTGCGCCTCAAGGAGGCCACCTACAAATCTGTGCAGGAGATCTACTATCCCGGCTTCACGATCGGCGGGTTTGCCGAGATCGGCGGCATCATTGCACTCGCCATCCTGCTTTACCTCACGCCCTATCCAGGCGGTCGATTCTGGTGGACTTTGGCGGCCCTTGTCTTCCTGGTGGCGGAACATGCGACCTATTGGCTGGTAACACATCCCGTCAACAATTTCTGGGTGCAGGACGTCGCAGTGTCGAAACCAGCCGCGACGTTTTTTTCAATGCTCCGCCGGAAGCAAAGCGGCGACTGGAAAGACTTGCGCGATGTTTGGGAAGCCTCGCACGTCGCCAGGGCAGGCCTGGCGATGCTGAGCCTGATCTCGATTGCTGTCGCCGCGACATTTTATGCTGGGAGTGAATAGCGCGTGGGATGCGCAGCGACGCTACTTGTTCGTCCGCATCTTTTGCCTTGGATTGATCCCGCCAAGGGCGTTCGTGTCGTTCTCGACGTCGCCTTCAATGGTGTTTTCGCCTTCGAGCAAGAGTTCGTCGCCTTCCTTGATCGTGCCCTTGGAGCTGCCGATGCCGGGATTGTTCCTCAGATCGGCATCGCTCGGCTTTTTCCACTTTGGATGTTTGGTTCCGCTCATGGCACAGCTCCTTCGAAAAGGGTCCTGTTCTAGAAAAAGGGTCCTGTCCTAGAAACAGCACGGCGCGATGAATGTTCCGCCCGAAACTCACCTTGACGCGGCCTTGTCAGAGAGGCGTCTAAACCCCGAACGGATAGGTGTCGGGAACGCCGGTTCCGACATGCTCCGGCCCAAGCGGCGTCACCGCGACGGTTTCGTCAAACCAGACGAACGCGTCAAACTGCTGGGCAAGAGAGGCATTCGCGTAATGGCTGCGCAGTTCGGTTTCCGGCCGATAGATCACGCCGATGAAGCGCTCCAGCCGACGCTCCAGAAGCCGCTCGCGCAACGTATCGTCGCGCTTGATGTCGAGCAGGAAACGCGAGACGCCGCTATCATGGCAAAGCCGCTCGTAGCTATCGCTATGGGAAGGCCGCACCCGCTTGATCTCCATCTCGCTGTCCCAGTCGGAGGCCGCGGCGACTGTCCCGGAATGCGTGCTGAGCCCGATCAAGGCTGCCTCGTCGCCGAAGCGCTGGCGGCAGAACTGGCCGATGTTCACTTCGTCCCTGACAATCCCCATTTCGGTGTAGCGGGCATCGCCGATATGGGAATTATGCGCCCACACGACTGCCTTGGCGTTGGGGCCGCGAGCTTCCAGCAGATGCTCGAGCGTCTCGAACATATGGGTATCGCGTAAATTCCAGGACTGCGCGCCGCGATAGTACATGATCCGGTAGTATCGTTCCGCGGAAGCGATCAGCCGGGCATTCTGGGTGGCATCCATGAAATCGGCGCCGTCCTGCTGGGCATAGTCGAGTTGCCTGGCAAGCAGTTCGCGGCATTGTTCGAGCACGGCCTGCTCGCATTTCTCGTAGCCGGAGGTGAGCGCGACACGGCCGTAGGTGGATGGTTCATGCTGCCAAGGCGTCAGGCAGCCATAGCGTTCACGCGCGATCTTTGCTGCCTGCGGATCGACCCGGTCGAGGTATTGCAGAACCGCGGCGATCGATCCGCTCATATTGTAGATGTCGAGGCCATAGAACCCGGCTAGCCGGGACGATAGCCTGATGCGCTCGTTGTGATGTCGCATCCAGTCGACGAACGCCGCAACGTCGGTGTTGCGCCACATCCAGGTGGGAAACCGCTGGAACGGCGGATCGGCGTTGGCGCGTGGCGGCCGATGGCGGAGGTAGCGGTCGATCGCCGCTGCATCAGGCCAGTCGGCCTCGACAGCGACAATGGTGAAGCCGTGCTTCTCGATGAGCCTGCGGGTGATCGCGGCGCGGGCCCGGTAGAACTCCGACGTGCCGTGGCTCGCTTCACCGAGCAGGACGACGCGCCGGTCGCCAAACCGATCGAACAATTCGCCGAACGCCGGATCGTCGAAATCCGGCAGCGGTTCGGCCGCCGCCGCGATCATCTCCGGCAGGCTGCGCGTGCGTGCGCGTCCGGACGGGCGATCATTCGCGATACGGTTGCCGTTCTCGGGCCAGCCCTGCTCGCCAATGAGCGGGACAAACCGCACGCCGCCGAAATCCTCCTCGCTGTAAGTTGCAGCGCCGGTTCGGGTGACCTTGAGAAGGCGCTGATCATGCGGATCGTCGCCGACCGGGATGACGAGCCTGCCACCGACGTCGAGCTGTTCCTGAAGCGCGAGCGGCGCACCGGGTCCGCCGGCGGCGACCAGAATGGCGTCGAAGGGCGCTGCGTCGGGCCAGCCTTTGGTGCCATCGCCGGTGCGGACTTCGATATTGTCGTAGCCAAGCTCTTGGAACCGCTGTCTCGCCGTTTCGGCCAACCCGGCGTGGCGCTCGATCGTGTAGACGCGTTCGACGATCCGGCTCATCACGGCAGCCGCGTAGCCCGAACCGGTGCCAACCTCGAGGACATGGTCGCCCGTTCCGATTTCCGCCATCTCGATCATCAAGGCGACGATGTAGGGCTGCGATATCGTCTGACCCTCAGCGATCGGCAACGGCCCGTCCTCGTAGGCGAATTCTTCAAAGCCGGGAGCGACGAAAGCCTCGCGCGGAACCTCGCGCATCGCTTCCAGCACTTCGCGGTCATGGATGCCACGGCGGCTGAGATGGATTTCGACCATTCGGTTGCGTGCGTGGGAAAGATCGAGCATCTTTTTGCTCCTCTTGCGAGCAGACTGCCCCCGATTGTCCCCTAATCGTGCCCGACGGCTCATCGGGTATGCGCTCGGCCTCGGCAACTCATGGCCGGCGGCTAGTCTCCTTAACCATTGGCGAGCTTTCAGGTTCCTGCAAAAGAGCGATTGGCGGGCGCAAATGGCGGCTCCAGCCGAACTTATTTCCGTGAAAATCCTTTCTCCAGAGCGATGTCACTCCAGATATCGACGGGCGAACGCATTCTGGAGAATTTTCGATGAACGACGAGGCTCAGAAAGCTGCGACCACAACGGGCCTTTATCAGGTCGATCTCATGGACCGTTATTGGCGGGCCGCGAACTACATTTCGGTTGGCCAGATCTATCTGATGGACAATCCGCTGCTGCGCGAGCCGCTGAAAGCCGAACACGTCAAGCCGCGGCTGCTTGGCCATTGGGGCACGACGCCTGGCCTCAACTTCATCTACGTCCACCTGAACCGCGTCATCCGTCAACGCGGTCTCGACGTTCTGTTTATCTGCGGCCCAGGTCATGGCGGCCCGGCGATGGTCGCAAACACCTGGCTCGAGGGCAGCTACAGCGAAATCTATCCCGAAATCGGCCAAGGCGAAGACGGCCTGAGGAAACTTTTTCGGCAATTCTCGTTCCCCGGAGGAGTGCCGAGCCACGCTGCTCCGGAAACGCCCGGCTCGATCCATGAAGGCGGAGAACTGGGATATGCGCTGGTCCATGCTTTCGGCGCGGCCTTCGACAATCCCGATCTGGTGGTCGCCTGCGTCGTCGGCGACGGCGAAGCGGAAACCGGTCCGCTCGCGGCGGCATGGCACTCCAACAAGTTCCTCAACCCGGCATCCGACGGCGCTGTCCTGCCGATCCTGCATCTCAACGGCTACAAGATCGCCAACCCGACGATCCTTGCCCGCATGGATGACGTGGAATTGCGCGCCCTGTTCGCCGGCTATGGCTACGAACCCTTTTTCGTCGAAGGTCACGAGCCGGCTCGCATGCATCGGTTGATGGCCACCAAGCTGGACACCGTGCTCGACAGAATCCGTTCGATCCAGGAGCGCGCCCGTACGCCGTTCTGGCAAGGAGAGCGTCCGCTGTGGCCGATGATCGTGCTGCGCAGCCCGAAGGGGTGGACCGGCCCGAAGGAGGTCGATGGCGAGAAGGTCGAGGATTTCTGGCGCTCGCATCAAGTGCCGGTGTCGAACGCCCGCAGCAATGCGGGACACCGCAAGATCCTCGAAGACTGGATGCGGAGCTACGAACCGGAAAAGCTGTTCGACGACAGCGGGCATCTTCTTCCAGAGCTGGCGGCGCTTGCGCCAACCGGATCCAAGCGCATGGGCGCAACCCCCTATGCCAACGGCGGACTGCTGAAGCGCGACCTCGTGCTTCCCGATTGGAAAAACCTGGCGCTCGATGTGCCGCGTCCGGGTGGCGCCAAGGCCGAGGCGACGCGGGTTCTCGGGGGCTATCTTCGCGACGTCATGAGCCTGAATGCGCAGGCCGGGAATTTCCGGCTGATGGGGCCGGACGAGACATCCTCCAACCGGCTTGACGAGGTATTCGAGGTTACCGACCGGGTCTGGATGCAGCGGATAGAGCCCTATGACGTAAAACTCTCCCGGGACGGCCGCGTCATGGAAGTGCTCAGCGAGCATCTCTGCCAGGGATGGCTGGAGGGCTATCTGCTGACCGGCCGCCATGGCCTGTTCTCCTGTTACGAGGCGTTCATCCACATCGTCGATTCCATGGTCAACCAGCATGCGAAATGGCTGAAGACATCCCGCGAACTTGCCTGGCGCCAGCCGATCGCTTCCCTCAATTACCTGCTGACCTCGCATGTCTGGCGGCAGGATCACAACGGCTTCAGCCACCAGGATCCGGGCTTTGCCGATTTCGTCGCCAACAAGAAGGCCGACACGGTCAGGCTCTATTTCCCGCCGGATGCCAACACGCTGCTGTGGATCACCGACCATTGCCTGAGAACCTATAACCGCATCAACGTCATCACCGCCGGCAAGCAGCCGGCGCCGCAATTTCTGTCTGTCGAAGCCGCGGAAGGGCATTGCAGGGCGGGGGCGGGGATCTGGGAGTGGGCCGGGACGGTTGCCAAGGGCGAGGATCCGGATGTGGTCATGGCCTGCGCCGGCGACGTGCCGACACTGGAGACGCTCGCGGCCGCCGACATTCTGCGTTCGGCGCTTCCCGACCTGAAGGTACGCGTCGTCAACGTGGTCGACCTGATGACGCTGCAGTCGAATTCAGAGCATCCGCATGGCCTGGCGGACGAGGATTTCGACGCGCTGTTCACGAAGGCCAGGCCGGTCATCTTCGCCTATCACGGCTATCCCTATCTCATCCACCGCCTGACCTACCGGCGCGCCAACCATGACAACATGCACGTGCACGGCTTTCGCGAGGAAGGCACCACGACGACGCCGTTCGACATGGTCGTGCTCAATGAGCTCGACCGCTACCACCTGGCGCTCGCGGCGGTCGAACGCGTGCCTGGGCTCGCCGAACGGGCGAAAGACCTTGCCGCCGAGCTTCACGGGAAGCTTGCCGAACACAAGGCTTACGTCCGCGAGCATGGCGAAGACATGCCCGAGATCCAGGAGTGGAACTGGCCCGAGAACAGCGCGACGAAGGCTGGCGATTGATGCGACAGGCAATTCTTGCACTGAACGCCGGCTCCTCCAGCATCAAGTTCGGACTATACGATCTCGAGCCGTCCGCCGAACTGCAACTTGTCTCGCGTGGCACGCTGGATCTGGGCGATGCGCCGCGGCTCAGCGCGAAAGCGGCCGACGGAACAGCGCAATGTGATCGGCGGCTTGCCGGAGACGCTCGGGATACGGGCATCGGCGATTTGCTCCGCTGGATCGAGAGCGAACTTGGCGGCAGGAAACTGGTCTGCGCCGGTCACCGCATCGTGCATGGCGGGCGCGAGTTCGTCGAACCCGTCCGCCTGACGCCGGTCGTGATCGAGGCCCTGGACAGGCTGACGCCGCTTGCGCCGCTGCACCAGCCCCGCAGTCTCGCGCCGATCCGCACACTTGCGGCGCTGCGGCCGGATCTGCCGCAGATCGGCTGCTTCGACACCGCCTTCCATCAGGCGATCGATCCGATCGTCAGCCGCTTCGCGCTGCCGCGCAAATACGATGCGGACGGAATCCGCCGCTACGGGTTTCATGGTCTTTCCTACGAGTACATCGCCGGGCGGCTCAAGGCGATATCGCCGGCGCTTGCAGCGAAGCGGACGATCGTCGCCCATCTCGGCAACGGGGCGAGCCTGTGCGCCATGCGCGACGGGAGAAGCTTCGACACGACGATGGGCTTTTCCGCGCTTGACGGGCTGGTCATGGGCACGCGTTGCGGCGCCATCGATCCGGGCGTGCTTTTGTACCTCGTCCTGGAACGAGGCATCGCCGGAGAGGCTCTGCAGCATATGCTCTATGAGCAATCCGGGCTGCTTGGAATATCCGGCATCTCGGGCGACATGCGCACGCTGGAAGCGAGCGACGACCCCCACGCCCGCGAAGCGGTAGAGCTTTTTGCCTTCCGGGCGGCACGGGAAGCTGCCGCGCTCGCCAACACGCTGGGCGGCCTCGAATGCCTGGTGTTCACCGCCGGCATCGGCGAGCGCTCGGCGCCGGTCCGCAAGGCAATATGCGAAAGGCTTGATTGGCTTGGCGTGGCGATCGACGAGCCATCCAATGCCGCCCATGCCGGGATCATAAGCCGACCTGACAGCAAGGTCGAAATACGCGTCGTCGCGACCGACGAGGAGAGCATCATTGCCCGCCACGCGCGGGTGCGAGGGGATGCTTGATAATGCAGTCAGCGGCGCGTTTTCGGGGCAAGGAACCCTGCGCGTCCGCGACCGTTTCCCCTATCTGATGACCATGGGGGATATGATTACCAAAGGGAGAAATCCAATGGCGGAGACCACCAATATGGCAGGCACCTCAAAGGCGGCAAACGACGCGCAGGAAACGATGAAGAAACAGATCGCCGAGCTTCGTCGCGAAATCGCCAAAATAAATCGGACCCTTTCCGACCGTGCCGAGGAGGCACAGGGCTGGTACGAGAGCGCCGCCGAACGGGCCTCGCGCGCAGCCCGGCAATTGCGTAGCCAGGCACACACCGTGACCGAAACCGTCCAGCAGAACCCAGGCACGATCTCTACGGCGATGATGCTTGGCGGCGTGCTCGGCGTTCTCTTGGGAATTGTGATTGCAAAGAGCTCCGAGCCTGAACGGCGGTGGTTCTAGAGCATTTTGCAGCCAAAAAATCTTGGTTTGGCGTCCAACAAAATGCGTAAAACAAGGAGTTAGAGCGCGGTTTTGGTCCACCAAAACGCAAAGCGCTCTAGCGGCAGATCACCACCCGCGCGGTGCCGAGGCTGCCTTAGGCGTCGCGCGCGCCTGTTCCCTCAGCAGGCCGTAAAGCACCTACGATACATCGCCGCAGCCTGTTGCCTCCTCGTAAGCACGTCGAAGGAGCTTTAGTCCTCTGTGGATCTGGCCCTCGGTCAGACTTGCGTATCCCATAACCAGGCCGAGGCAGCTGCGATCCAATGTCTGGTCGAAATCCAATGTCTGGTCGAAGTAATGCGGCGATATCGAATAGATGCCAACTCCGAGCGCGGCGGCTTTATTGATGAACGATGCCGCCATGGAGGGCGGCGTGTCGTGAAACCAGACGACGACGTGCAGACCGGCCTCTGCGCCTTCGACCCGAACGAGATCGCGGAATTCCGCCTGCAGAGCGTCCAGGAGCGCTGCACGTCGGCGGGCATTTTGACGCCGGGCCTTGCGCACGTGGCTTTCGTAGGCGCCGGTTTCCATCAGGGTCGCAAGCGCCTCCTGTTCGAGGCTGGGGGCATGCCTGTCCGTCAGCCGCTTGGCATGGGCAAAAACCTCCTGCAACTCACGCGGAACGACGACGTAGCCGATCCGCAGCAACGGCGACAATGTCTTCGAGACCGTACCGATATAGATGACGTTCGACGCGCCTCCCAGCGCGCGAAGCGGCGGTATCGGGTTCATGTCGAAACGATATTCGCTGTCGTAGTCGTCCTCGACGATGTAGGCCCTCTTCTCTTTCGCCCATCCTAGCAGTTGCTGGCGTCGACCCATCGACATTACGCTTCCCAGAGGAAACTGATGTGAAGGCGTGACGTAAGCCAGCCGCGCGTCAACATCCGCCAGCAAGTCCGCCCTGATGCCTTCGGCGTCGACCTCCACCGGGGCGGCGATGGCTCCTGTCATCTCGAAGACGCTCCGTGCCATCGGGTAGCAGGGCTCTTCGATGGCGAAGCCGTCGCCCTCATCGAGAAGCAGGCGGGCGCAGAGATCCAGTCCCTGCTGAGAGCCGTTGACGACGACGATCTCGCTCACCTCGCACCGGATGCTGCGCGCTCGCCATAGATAGCCCTGCAGGGCGGCACGCAGGCGGATCAAGCCACAGGGGTCGCCATAGGACAGCTTGAGCGGCCGTCCCAGCGCAGCATCGTTCATGGCCTTTCGCCAGGCAAGGGTCGGGAAGTCAGAGGCCGACATGTCGCCGTAGCGGAAGTCGGCGACGAGCTTCTCCGACGCAACCCGCATCGGGATGGCTCGGGATCGAAGCCTTTCTGCGAAAGCGGAGAGGCTGTGTGGCTCTGCGGCTGTATCAACGAGGTCTCCCGGCTCGCTGTGCGCGACCTTGATGGCCACCCGTGGCCGAGCGCCATGTCGAATGACCACGAACCCCTCGGCGGCGAGCTGTTCGTAAGCGGACGTCACAGTCGTTCGCGAGACGCCAAGCTCGACCGCCAGTGCACGAGCCGACGGAAGCACGTCTCCGCGGCCGTAGACCTCCGCCACGATCTGTTCCCGCAGGTTCTCATAGATCCCGCGCGCGCCCAATCCCGACGACGAACTTCCCGACGACGAATTCTGCTTGCTGGACTGGACCATTCGCGATTACCCAAATGAAGACGTTTCGTTAATCCAGACATTACCGGGAAAATCAGCCAGGCAAAGGCCTGAGGCCAACTGGACCAGCGCTTTTTATTCAAAACTGGTTCTAGGTCAGGGCCAGTTGTGCTTGTATTGATGACGCCAGATTGCACCTCCTGGGAAGTAAAATGCTGGCCGAGTTCCACCAATTCATCATCGTCTTTACCGCCTACGTCATCGCTGCCGGCAGTCCCGGGCCGAGCAATATGCGCATCATGGCCGTCGCCATGAACGACGGCCGCGGGGCCGCACTGGCAATCGCGTCCGGCGTCGTCAGTGGCTCGATCTTTCGGGGCCTGATGGCAGCGACAGGTGTCTCGGCGATCCTCAGCCGATACGCGCAGGCACTCGTGGTCCTGCAGCTGGTTGGAGGCCTGTATCTTCTCTATCTCGCCTTCAAAGCGGGCAAGGCTGCGCTTTCTTCACACAAGGATCAGCTTCGCCCGACCAACGAACGGAAGGCGACGGCGGCCACTCTCTACCAGCGCGGACTGCTGATGCATCTCACCAATCCGAAATCGATCCTGGCATGGATCGCGCTGATGACGCTGGGACTCGGGCCCGGGTCGTCGTCGCATACGGTTCTGGTGATCCTCGCTGGCTGCGCGGTGCTGAGCGTCACCATCTTCTGCGGCTACGCGATCGTCTTTTCGACCGCTCCCATGGTCGCCCTGTATCGGCGGGCGCGGCGCTGGATCGAAGGCACGCTGGCGGTATTCTTCGGATTTGCCGGGCTAAAGCTTCTCCTGACCCGCATCTGAAAAGGTTCCTTCATGTCACTCTTCCAAGGCCTTTCAGCATTCCCGATCACCCCGGCGGACGCTTCCGGCAGGCTCGACCCCGTCGCCCTCGCGCGGCTTCTGAGGAACATCGAGGAGGCGAGAGCGGACTCCATCGGACTGCTCGGCAGTACCGGCGCCTATGCTTTCCTCACGCGACAAGAGCGTCGACGGGCGGTCGAAACGGCAATGGACACGGTCGGCGGCAAAATCCCGGTTATTGTCGGCGTCGGAGCGATCCGGACCAGCGATGCCGTGGACCTTGCCCGTGACGCGAAGGCTGCGGGCGCCGACGGCCTGCTCCTCGCTCCGGTTGCCTATACGCCGCTCGTCGACGACGAGGTCTTCGAACACTTCACCGCAGTCGCCGACGCGGGGCAACTCCCGCTTTGCATCTACAACAATCCCGGCACAACCAGGTTCACCTTCAGCCTGGACCTCATTTCCCGCTTGTCGAAGGTGGTCAACATCGAAGCCGTGAAGATGCCTTTGCCGTCCGGTGGTGACTTCGCGTCCGAACTCGCCTCCCTCCGGTCTGCGACCGGGTCGGCATTCAGGATCGGCTACAGCGGCGACTGGGGCGGCGCGCCTGCGCTGCTCGCCGGGAGCGGCGCCTGGTATTCCGTCGTCGCAGGACTTCTGCCGTTACCGGCCCTGGCCCTGACGCGAGCGGCGCAAGCCGGGGACGCTGCGGCCGTCGAGCGACTTGACGCCGCCTTCGGACCGCTTTGGGCGCTGTTCAAGGAATTCGGCAGTTTCAGGGTGATGTATGTCGTCGCCAGTCTTCTGAACCTCTGCGACGTCGATCCGCCACGCCCTGTCCTCCCGCTGAAGGACCAGGCACGGCAGCGTGTCGCCGCCGCTCTCGACCATCTCGATGCGGTTTTCTCCGCTGGTTATATGCAAGCTCGATAGACAGTCTTAATCAGGACATTTCCATGCTGGAATCCAACGCCTTCACCGTCTACCTGTTCACGGCATTCCTGCTGGCGATTACTCCGGGTCCGGGGATTTTTTATGTCGCCGCCCGAACCCTTTCCGGCGGTCGCTCGGAAGGAATCGCTTCGAGCCTTGGCAATGGTCTCGGCGGGCTGTTTCATGTCGTGGCCGGCAGCCTTGGCGTCTCGGCGATCGTGCTGGCAAGCGCCGAATTGTTCACGGCGCTCAAGGTGGTCGGCGCGCTCTATCTGGTCTGGATGGGATACCGAACCATTCGCCATGCCAGGCTCGACTACAAGTCGCTGGGTCATTCGGAGCCGCCGGTCGGCACGATGCGGGCCTTCAGGGATGGCGTTCTTGTCGAAGTGATGAACCCGAAGACGGCCGCATTCTTCCTCGCCTTCACTCCCCAGTTTGTCGATACATCGTCGGATCACGTCGTTCTGCAGTTCCTGATCCTCGGCGCCATCTCGGTTGCCCTCAACACGCTCGCCGATATTGTCGTGGCGTTTGCAGCCGGAAGACTTCGCGATGGCGCGGCGTCGCGTGGGAATCTCGTTCGCCGTCTTCGTGAAGGCTCGGGCGGTGCCATGATCATGCTTGGATGCGGGCTGCTGCTGGCAAGGCGCCCAGTTGCTTGAGCTTGTGAGAAGGAGCAAAAATGCATGACGGCCGCTGGCCGTGTACCTGCGATGACGGCCGAATTCACTTACCTCATCGACATCAGGTTCGTGACCAGACCTGCCTTGACCTCAAGCACAGGCGCGGGTGCCTCGGCATGACCGATGTCCCGCAACCGCTCGGGGGTCAAACCAGCTAT
This sequence comes from Mesorhizobium sp. WSM4810, assembly GCF_055811235.1. NCBI lineage: Bacteria > Pseudomonadati > Pseudomonadota > Alphaproteobacteria > Hyphomicrobiales > Phyllobacteriaceae > Mesorhizobium > Mesorhizobium sp. WSM4810. Next base: position 519,315 of record NZ_JBVVQV010000001.1, read on the forward strand.
TGCCCGACGTCTTGAGACGGTCTGTTGCCAGGTCTTGAGCGCCGCGATTGCGGTTGCTGTGGTTTTCAGCACAAGTCCAAGCAGACGGTGACGATCGACGCGGGTTTGCGTGTGAGCCATTTCGGCCTCCATCATCATTGTCGCGCAGGGTTGAACTGCGGGGCGCCTGTTCCACTGCGCCTTACGGCTTGCGGCCGATCACGGCGCCGTTCGCGCCGGGTGCCTCGAACCAGACCGTCTCGATGTGCCGGAATCCGGCTTCCTCGAGCCACGCCGAATATTCGGCCTGCGTGTAGTTTCGTCCTTCCGTCTCGATCAGCATGTTGAGGCTCATCAGCGCCGCCGGCGCCGGTCCGGTCTTTTCGTCATTGACGAGAAGCTCGCTGATGACGACTGCGCCGCCGCTCGGCAAAGCCCCGAACGACCGGCGCAGCAGGGCGCGGTTCTTCGCCTCGTCCCAATCGTGCAGGATCATCGACAGGAGATGCAAATCGTGATCCCGGAAGCTGCTCGAAGAAGTTGCCGCCTGCGGTCTCGATCCGGTCGGTCAAACCGGCCTCGGCAATCTTTCCCGCGGCGATCGCGGCGACATGCGGCAAGTCGAACACGGTCGCACGCAGCGCCCCATACTGTTTGCAAAGCTCGATGTCGTACGCCCCCGATCCCGCCGCCGATGTCCACGAGGCGGCGGAAATGTCCGAAATCCATCGCTTCGCCGAGCTTGCGCGCGGTCATCGTGGAGACCGAATGCATCGCCTCCCAGAACAGCGCCAGCATCATCGGATCTTCGCCGTCGAACGCCGAGGATCGCACAGCCGGGTCCCACGTGGTCGGCCGGTTCGTGCGCAGCGCCTCGGTAAGCCTGCCCCAGCCGGGATAGAGCCGCTTGTCGAGCATCTGCACAAAGCCGCCGAAGTAATACGGTTTTCCGCGCACGAGATAGGTTTCGCTTAACGGCGTGTTGCGATAGCGGCCGCCCGTTTTCTCCAGGAGCCCGAGTGCAGCGCAGCCGGTCAACAGCATCTCGGCCGGGCGTTGATGCAGGCCGAGCGCTTCGGCCAGCTCGGCAACCGTGGTGCCGGCGCCGCCCGCAAGGCGGCTGAAGAGGTCCAACTCATGCGCAGCGGCCAGAGTCTTGAAGGCCCAGAAACCGGTCGAAAGCGCCATCAGCGGGACGGCGGAAGGAAGTTCCGGCGTGGCGGCAATCGGTTGGACGGTTGCATCTTTGGCCGGAGGCGCTGTCCGCGAAAGTTGACTGGCCATGATCACCTCCTCTTTCATAGCAAGTCACGACTGCAACCGGCTGGCGCAACCGGCTGGCTTGTGACAATCCACGCGGCGAGCGTGTGGTTGCGGTCTGCTGAAGTGCGAATCTGGCGGTGCGGCGTTACGCTACGATTTCAGAAGGAGAAAATTCGGTTACATCTGAAACTTGTATTATTTGGCCGGAGCCGGCTGACTTTCTCGATCGTGCCGGCATCACCGGGCGATACGGCGCAGGGTCAAGGCAGCGACAGTGCTGGCCGCTGCCAGAAGCGGCAGCCAGGCTTGCGGATCGCCCATGGCATGGAGCGTCAGGCCGCTGAGCAGCAGCCACAGCAGCGGGATCGCCAACAGCAGCGGCACAAGCCCGCCGCTCGCGGCAAGCAGGACACCGAGCGCTGCGATCGCCGTCGGGTCCGGCGCGATGCCGAAGACCTCGGCGCTCGCCCATGGCCGCCCGAAGAGCGGCGGCAGCAGGGGATAGACGACGAGGCCAGCGACCGCGGTCAGCAGCCCGAGCCGCTCTGCGAGGTCCCGCCGATCAAAGGCGAGGCCGCCGCGCGCACCGCCGATCACCAGCAGCAGCGCCTGCAGGCCGAAGGCCGGCGCGACATAGGCGATCGCCCAGTTGATCGCGGCGTAGCGGTTCCACAGCAAGGACCAGCCGACGAAGGCAAAGAGCGCCGCGAGGACGAGCGCTATCCACAGACCATGGCGACGCGGCCGCCTAAGCACGAGCAGGACAATGGCGAGGCCGGCGGCGAGCGTCAGGAGATGCAGCGGCCAGAACGCGGTATTGGCCAATTCGAACATGCGCCAATAGACGCGCGGCGAGAAGAGCAGGAAATCCTCCAGCCGGTAGGTCCACCATTCCGACATCCAAGCAGGTTCCACAAAAGCCTCCACGGTTTTGCGACATGAACCTGCGACAAACAACAAATCCAGGCAGGCATTCGTGGGCCAGCCGACGAATGCCTGCCTAGAGGTCCCGGACATAGGCCGCCATCCGCTCGCGCATGGCCGTGTCGGGGAGGGGACCGGTCGCTGCCAACAGGTTCTCGCGCACGTGGTCGACGCGGGTGGTGGCGGGGATGGCGACGGTGACGGCGGGATGCGAAACGATGAATTTCAGTATGAACTGCGCCCAAGTCTCGGCACCGATCCCGGCCGCCCAGTCCGGCAGCGACTCGCCCTGAAACTGACGCGTCAGCGCGCCTTGCCGAAACGGCCGGTTGACGATGACAGCCATGCCGCGCTCGGCCGCCAGCGGCAGCAGCCGTTCCTCAGCTTCACGGTCGACGACGTTATAGGTGAACTGCACGAAGTCGAGTGGATGTGCGCGCATGATCTGTTCGAACAAATCGTGCCGCCGTCCTTCGGACGTCGTGATGCCGACATAGCGGATCCGCCCGTCCGCCTTCATGGCGAACAGGGTTTCGAGATGCGTCTCCCAGGCGACGAGGTTGTGGACCTGCACGAGGTCGAAACGCGGCACCCCCCAGAAGCGACGCGACTGCTCGATCTGCGCGGGCCCGTCGGCGGCGGAGGAGGTCCAGACCTTCTCGGCGGAAAACAGCGCTTCGGGCCGGCCGAGCTTTTCGAGGCCATAGCCGATCACGGGCTGCGAGGAGCCGTACATCGGCGAGGAATCGATCATGCGGCCGCCTGCCCCGAAGAAGGCCGCCATCACCTCGGCGCACTCGTCGCGCAGCACCGGATCGTCGCCGATATTGAAGGTGATCCAGGTGCCCAGGCCGACAGCGGGAAGCATCTCTCCCGAGGAGGGCACGGTCCGCATCACCGGCGCGGGCGGCGCGCCGGGCGCGGTTGCCGGCAACACCAGAGCCGCGCCGGAAGTGGCGGCAGCCTTAACGAATGTCCTGCGGGTGATGATCATCGTCTGCCATCCCTGTCCTTTCGACCTCTTGTACTCCCGACCCCAAGAATGGTTCCGGCCGACCGGCTTTCCGCAAGGCCGATCGGCGGGGAGCCGGCGGTCGTCTCTGGCAACGGTTCGGATATGGAACGTCTGCCTGAAACAGGAACGAATGCTGCAGGGCCTGGGTTGCGCCAGCCAGCCTGTTAGCTGGAACCCGATTTGCTGGCCGGGTTACCTGGGGCTGGCTCTTGTCCTGACTTGATGGCGCTGGCGGGCATATGCCACGCAGCCGTCTACCGTGCTGACGCAGAGCGCATCGCGGTGGTTCGGCGTGTTGTTGTCGCCGGCGTAGGCAACCTCGGCAACACGGCCATCGACCATTCGGATTTGCGTGTTGCAATAGCCGCCAGGATCGACATTGAGCGATCCTCCAACCGTCGGGATCGCACCCACGGCCAAGGTTGGAATCACCACGTTGAGATTGCCGCGTTGAACGGTACGCTGATAGGTCCAGATCTGGCTTCCCCCCGCATCAGCGGTGGCAGTCGGAAAGCCGGCGCACATTCGAACGTCCGCCTCGCTGAGACCGACCATCTCCTTGCGGGCCGCCGCCGTTGTGGCGTCTTCCTTCGGGTGGTTCGACGTGTCGTCAGGCGCGACGCAGGAGGACACGATCGAACTGCCGGCCAGGAGAACAAGAGGGACAAGCTTGCGGATGCGGGAAAATATCATGTGACCGCGAAGTTAGGCGAGCAGACAACCGAGTCAACCTGCACAACTTCACGATGTCGTTGGTCGTGCCGCTCGGCTGGACTTGATGCGCGACGGCCCGGATAGCTGCTCATGCTTGCCCGATGATGTCAGGCGTTACGCGATGTAAAATACGTACTTTCCTGACGATGTGGATAAACAAATGCTTTTCAGTCACACAAAATGATGAAACAATGAAATTGAGATCGGGGAAAATTCGATGCGCAACGTCAGCGGACATGGCAAGCGCCTGTCCTATTACGATTTCGGGCACACGACGGTGTACGCCTCCCGCTTCGACCAGCGCTTCCCCTATTGCGCCTATGTCCCCGACGACTATGACGAGGACGGCAACAAGACCTATCCGCTGGCGGTGATCGTGCATGGCACCGAGCGCGGCATGCTCGCCTACCGGGACGCCTTCGCCGACTTCGCCGAACAGAACGGCGTGATCGTGCTCGCCCCGCTGTTCCCGGCGAATATCTGTTCTCCGGGCGATCTTTCCTCTTACAAGATGTTGCGCCAGGGCGACCTCCATTACGATGCCGTGCTGCTCGACATGGTCGAGGAGATGCGCGAGCGCTATCGCATCCGCGGCGACCGCGTGCTGATGTACGGCTTCTCCGGCGGCGGCCATTTCACCCATCGTTTCCTGTTCCTCCATCCGGAACGTCTGCTGGCGGCATCGATCGGTGCGCCGGGCGTCGTGACCCTGCTCGACTTCGATCACGATTTCTGGGTCGGGGTGCGCGACTTCGAGAAAGTGTTCGGCAAGACCATCGACCTCGACGCCATGCGCACGGTCGCCGTGCAGATGGTGATCGGTGGTGACGATCTCCAAACTTGGGAGATCACCATCAAACCGGAGGATGACTGGTGGATGCCCGGCGCCGATCTCGCCGGCGCGACCCGCAACGACCGGATCAGATCGTTGAAGGGCAGCCTGGAGAGACATGGCGTCGAGGTGCAGTTGGATGTCGTGCCTGCCATCGCTCACAACGACGGCGCGCTCATCGCCAAGGTCAAGGAGTTCTTTGCGCGGACATTGAATGCCGCGCCCGGCTGAAAAACTGCGGTCAAACTGGAGATAAAAAATGGGAACAGGATTGATGATGGGAAGACGATTGTTTCAGGTGCTGGCGACAATCGCGGTGATGATTTGTGCACTGCCGGCGATGGCGCAGGAGCAGCCGAAAACCGGCGGCACGCTCAAGGTCCGCATCAACGCAGACATCCGCGCCACCGACGGTCTCAATCGCGACGCAAACACCGACACTGTGCTGCACCATATCTTTGAGACGCTGGTGGCTTATCGCGCCGATCTCACGGTCGGCCCGGCATTGGCCGAATCCTGGACAGTATCGGACGACGGCAAGACCTATGCTTTCACGTTGCGCGACGGCGCGGTTTTCCACAATGGCGACGCCGTGACCTCGTCCGACGTCAAATGGAACTGGGACCGCCGCATGGACCCGGCCAATCAGTGGTTCTGCATTCCCTTCTTCGACGGCAGCCAGGGCCTCAAGGTCGAGCAAGTGGCGACGCCTGATCCACGCACCGTGGTCTTCACGCTCAAGGCGCCGAATGCGCTCTTTCTGGCGCAACTCGCCAGTGTCCAATGCAATGGCTGGGTCGCCAGCCCGAAGAATGTCGGCGCCGACGGCAAGTGGCTCGCCGATTCCGCCATCGGCACCGGCCCGTTCACGCTGAAGGAATGGGTCAAGGGCCAGTATCTGGTGCTTGAGCGCTTTGCAGACTACAAGCCGGTGAAGGAGGCGCCGAGCGGCTTTGCCGGCAGCCGTGAGGCTTATGTCGACGAGGTGCGCTTCATGGTCATCCCCGACACGGCGGCGGCGGAAACCGCGCTGTTTGCCGGCGAACTCGATGTCCTGCCCGATCTTGAATCATCGCGTGCCGAGGAAGCCAAGTCGCGCGGCATGACGGTGCTGTCGACGCAAGGCCTGTCGTGGACGGTGATCCTGCTGCAGACCAAGGACCCGCTGCTGTCGAACGTCAAAATACGGGAGGCGCTGGCGCATGCCGCCGACATCAACCAGATCGCCGCCGCCAGCACCAGCGGTGCCGCCACTGGAGGTCCCTCGGCCGTCGCCCAGGCGAGCTCGTTCTTCGACGACGATTTCCTCAAATGGCCGGAATACGACCCGGCCAAGGCCAAGGCCCTGCTGGACGAAGCCGGTTACAAGGGCGAGCCGATCAAGATCCAGACCAACACCCGCTACCAGGGCATGTACGAGAACGCCGTGCTGCTGCAGGCGATGCTGACGGCCGCAGGCTTCAACGCCCAGCTCGAAGTGCTGGATTGGGCGGCACAGCTCGACAACTACCTTGTCGGCAAATTCCAGATCCAGTCCTTTGGCTATTCGGCTCGTCTCGATCCGTCGCTGATGTATGGCGTCATCCTTGGCGACAAAGCGACCGACCCGACGGCGCAGTGGGACAGCAAGGAGGCTCTCGATCTCTACACGAAGTCGATGGCCACGACCGACGCCGGGCAACGCAAGGCACTGTTCAAGCAGCTCCATGCACTCATGGCAAAGGATGTGCCGATCCTTGGCCTCTATTACGAGCCGTCCCTCGATGCCGTGTCGCCGAAAGTAAAGGGCTATTCGGTATGGCCCGCGGCAAACCCCCATGTATGGGGTGTCTGGAAAAGCGAATAGGCCGGCGGTTCTCCTGTCGCCAAAAGATCGGAGGCGTGTTGCCCTCCGATCTTTCGTTTGAAGGTACCTGGTGGTGAAAACCTGACGGTTGGTACCCGTCGTGGAAGACCTCTCTGGGTAGGATTTTGCGTTCACGTTCGCAATTAGAACGAGCAACCAGCGCCAATTCCAGTCATTCGTAGCCCTCCTCCAAACCTGACGTTCGCGCTACAGCTCGGCGATCCTGAGCCGACTGTCGGACGGTATGGCTGCCCGGATCCGCCTGGTCAGATCATATGCACGAGGTAGGGTTTTGCCATCTCTTCCTGCACATAGGTTATTCCCTGTTCGGCCAGCGCCGCGTGCAACGTTTGCGCCGTGGTTTTGAAGATGAGTTGGCCTTCGACGCAAACCTTGTCTTCGCGCGCCCTTCTCCGGAACCACAGTGCCTGCATATGGCACGCTGCGCCTTAGGCCGACTTGCCGAAAGCTTTTCAGGATAAACCGAATCTGCTCACGCAGGGCCGCGTCGGTGTCTTCGCCGTGTTGAACGCAGTGCTCGATCAGAATCGGGTGGAAGAACGGCGTGAACGCGGTGTTGACCGCACAGGCCGCTTCTGCCGGTCCTCGACCTTGAGTTCGCCCGCCTCGGTGCCCTCGCGAATGATCGGCTCAAAGATCGTCACCATTCGCTCGATATGCGACTTGATGATCGCCCGGTTCTCCTGCATGGCGGCGACGATCATGTCGTGCATGCGCCTTTGCGGGAGTTGACACTCTCGACACTGCGCGAGAAAGGGGCGCATCTTCGAGGCGCCCGCGTCCGCGACTGAGGCGGGCGCTCTTCCATATTTACGAAAGGAACACCCCTATGAGGATCGGAATCATCGGCGCTGGAAACATCGGCGCCACATTGGTGCGAATGCTTCGGCGCGTCCTCTCCTTAAAACCGTCACCGGGCTTGCAATGCGGTGGCGCATTATGACGTTGGCTGCATGAGCACGTCCGCACAACCAGTGCGTCTGGTCCGCCCCGAAAAGAAGCGGCGTCGCGTCCCCATTGCAGTCATCATGGCGATGAGTTTCGGCAGCCTCGTGTTCCTGTCGGTCGGCGGCGTGCTCGCATTGTCGGTCGGCGCCAACCTTCGCAACACTTTCGACCTGCTCGGCGCCCAGTCGACGCTCCTGATCGATGCGATGGAGGATTTGCTGCGCGCCGAGATGGGGCGCGCCGAGAGCGCCGTGGACGGCGTCGCGCAGCTCTACAAGCAGGGCGAGTTCCAGATCGACGACGAGGCGATGTCGGCGGCACTTGCCAGTGCGCTGGCGGCAGCGCCGGGGGTGAACGCAATGTTGATCTGCACACCCGACCTGATTTGCAGGGGGGCGGCGGTGACCGGGGACAACGACGCCAAATATCCTGCCGGAACGATCCGGAAACTCCCCGCCGAGACCGAGAAATCGCCGCAAGTGCGCGCCGTTCTTGAAGAGCGCCAGCAGGTCGACGGACGCAGGTGGGGCGCCTTCGTGGCCAACGAATATGGCTTGTTCGCCAACGTCTCGGCGCCGCTGTCACGCGATGGCGCCACGAAGGCCTGGGTGATCGCCGCGGTGGAACTGCAGAACTTGTCCAAAATCACGCAGGAACTGTCGTCGCGCTTCGGCACGCATGCCTTCATTTTGGATGGCGACGGATCCATCCTGGCGGACCAGCGGCTGGCTTCCCCGGATGCGCTGAAGAACGGCATCCTGCCGCTGACGCCGCTCGCCAATTTCGGCGATCCGGTTCTCGCCGGATATGAGGCGCGCAAACCGGAAGCGGAGTTCAGCACGCAGCGTACCCGCGATATCGAGGTTGCCGAAATCCAGGTTGACGACAAGGACGGTTCGACGTCATGGGACGGAGAGAACACTTACGTCGCTATTACCCGTGAGATCACCGGCTATGGCGACCGGCCCTGGACGCTCGGCGCATATTTCAAGACCAGTCAGATCGGTGACGAAATCGAGCGCGTCATGGGATCGGCCATGCTTGGACTTGGCGCGATGGCGGTGGCGGTCATCGTCGCGATTCTTCTCGGCAAGCGCCTGTCGCGCCCGATCCAGGCGATTGCCGGCCAGGCCACGCGCGTCGCCGATTTCGATCTCGACGGCGTGACCCCCCTGCCGCGCAGCAGGGTGCTGGAGTTGGACAACCAGGCTTCGGCCTTCAATGCCATGCTGATCGGTCTGCGTGCATTCTCGACCTATATTCCGCGCTCGCTGGTGGCCAAGCTGGTGCGCACCGGAGAGATCGGCATCGCCGAACCGCGCGAAGCGGTCGTCACCGTCATGTTCACCGACATCGCCGGCTTCACCACCCTGTCGGAGCAGATGGACGCCGCCGCCGCGGCCAGGCTGCTGAACCACCACTTCGCGATCCTGTGCGGCGCGGTCGATGCACATGGCGGTACTGTCGACAAGTTCCTGGGCGACGGCATGCTGGCGTTCTTCGGCGCGCCGGATCGTCTGAAGGGCCATGCCGCCGCGGCCGTCCGCGCAGCCGCGGCGATCCGCGAGGAGCTGGACAAGGACAATCTGGAAGCGGCTGGCGAAGGCCGGCCTCCACTTCATGTCCGCATCGGCATCCACACGGGCTCCGTCATCGTCGGCAATATCGGCGCATCCGACCGCGTCAACTATACGATCGTCGGCGACACCGTGAACGTCAGCCAGCGGCTGCAGGACCTCGGCAAGCAGCTCGAACCGGGCGCCACCGCCGCAATCGCCATTTCCGGCGAGACCGCGTCGCGGCTCGACGAAAGGTTCGAAAGGATCCCGGCGGGCAAGCACCGGCTGCGCGGCCGCGGCGAGGCGACGGAGGTCTTCCAGCTTGGCAAAGTCGCGACGTCAGCATCGCCCCCTATGGACGTTCACCGCGCCCAAGCGGGCTGAGTAACATGGCGACAAGGCGACCGACCCGATGGCGCAGTGGGACAGCAAGGAGGCCCTCGATCTCTACACGAAGTCGATGGCCACGACCGACGCCGGGCAACGCAAGGCACTGTTCAAGCAGCTCCATGCACTCATGGCAAAGGATGTGCCGATCCTTGGCCTCTATTACGAGCCGTCCCTCGATGCCGTGTCGCCGAAAGTAAAGGGCTATTCGGTATGGCCCGCGGCAAACCCCCATGTATGGGGTGTCTGGAAAAGCGAATAGGCCGGCGGTTCATCTGTCGCCGAAAGATCGGAGGCGTGTTGCTCTCCGATCGTTCGATTGAAGGTACCTTCGCAATTAGAACGAGCAACCAGCGCCAGAAGCGGCCAATCAGACACACTTCGGACATGACGGCAATGGGCCGGTTGCGGTGTTGAGCAGATACATCTGAAATTTACGCCACTGCGACACGAGCTATTTCGGTCGTCAGGGAAGCTCGCTGAAGGGCTACTTCAGGCACTCGGGAAGACGTTTTGGAACAGTCATCTTAGCCAGTTGCTCGTCGGATGCACACAGCGGGAAACCGGTCAGGACCAAGGTTTCCAAGTAGCGCTCGCGCTCGGTGGGGCTTATCCCCGGCGCGTTGACCATACCTTCGACGGTCATGTCCGGGTAGTGCTTGAGCGCCTCCTTGACTGAGGCTTGCGCTTCTTCCATCCGGCCCGCGCCTGCGAGCGAACCGCTGCGCACCATCCATCTCCACTGGTTGTAGTTGTCAGGTGTCAGGCCTTCCATCATTTTCAGCGCATCGTCGTATCGCCCCACCATAAAGTAAGCGTTTAGAGAAGAGGCCGGTGGCCCACATCGGGTAGTTAGGATCGAGCCGGATCACCCGATCGACCAATTCGGCACCTCGTTCTGGTTCACCGAAGGACGCGGCCCAGCCGGCATAGAAGGTCAGGATTTCAGCCGAACCGGGCGCGAGGCTCAGGGCTATTTGCAGCTCAGCTTTCGCGCGCGAAAGCTCGCCCCGCTCGCCTAAGCTCATGCCCAGCGCGGCGTGAGCTTCAGCGTCGCTCGGATCAAGTCGCACGGCGCGTTCGGCTGCATCGGCAGCCGCCTTTGCTTCTGTCTCGGGATTGACGCCGAAGTTCGCCAATAGCGAGTGAGAGTGGTAAAGTTCGACCCAGGCGCGGGCCAAGCCGGGATCCAGCTCGACGGCGCGGTTGAGCAGCACGATGGCCTGCTGAATATCGTCTTTGGTGACCCGCGCAAGCTTCTCGGTGCCAAGCAGATAAAGCTCGTATGCGCTAAGGTTCTCTGGCGGCTTGCGCTTGGCCGCAGCTCGGCCAGCTTTCTGGATCAGCCCCTCGCCGCCGCCTAGCCGGTTGGTGACTTGCTCAGATATCTCAGTCTGGACTGCGAACACATCTTCGGTGGGCCGGTCCCAGCGCTCCGACCACAGATGATTGCCGGATTGGGCATCGATCAGTTGCGCGGTGATCCGGACGCGGCCGCCCTGGTGCTGGATCGAGCCTTCGAGCACGTAGCCGACATGGAGCGCTTTAGCGACTTCGCGCACATCCACCGGCTTGCCCTTGTAGACCTGCGTCGAATTGCGAGCCACCACCTCCAATTCCGGGAAGCGTGCAAGGTCAGTGATGATGTCCTCTGTGAGGCCGTCGGCCAGCCGTCCAGTAGCCTCGTCGCCGCCATAATTTTCAAACGGCAGCACCGCTACCGATGGCCTGGCACTCACCGGCGCCGCCGGCCAGAATTGCCAAGCCGCTGCGGCGGCAAGCAGAAGGGCCACGGCCACCGCCATCCCCTCTAGCGCCCACCGCGGAGGAGACCGTATTGAGCGATGGCGGATGCCCTGTTTTTCAAGCGTTATGCGGAAAACCTGCACGGGTTCGGTGACGTTCTTGACCTTCTTCTCGCCCAAAGGTTCGAAACCGAAGGCAAGCTTTTTCTCGACCTCCTTGGCCACCTTACCGGAGACACAGATGCCGCCGGATTCCGCCAATTGTTGGAGCCGGGCGGCAATATTGACCCCGTCGCCGTAACGGTCGTCACCGTCGATTATCACCTCGCCAAGATTTATTCCGATCCTGACCAAGATCTGCTCGGCCTCGGGAAGCGACGCATTGCGCTCGGTTAGGCCACGCTGCAGCGAGACTGCACATTCCACCGCATCGACCACGCTGGCAAACTCGGCCAGTAAGCCGTCGCCCATGAGCTTGAAAATGCGACCGTGGTGCCGCGCAATCTCTGGTTCGAAAAGCTCTGCGCGACCAGCTTTCAGCCGTGCAAAAGTCCCCGCTTCATCACGCTCCATTTGAGCGGAATAGCCGACCACATCAGCAGCCAGAATGGCAGCAAGCTTGCGGTCCATGTCTAAGACCCTGCCTTCAGCTGAATAGTAGACGGCTTCCGACTAAGCGTAAAGGCGCTCGAAATTGCGCAGGGAGGGGGCAGTTCGCTAGGCTGACGCTGGTCTCTGGTCCGAGCTCATCATGGCAATGCTCCGATGATGGTTAGGCTGATCTTCAAGGCGGTGATTTTGCCAAGGTCCACAATTGGGCACAACCGCGGCTGTCACTGTGGTCGCTGGGACGTCGGCTTCAGGAAGCGGTCAAACCGATCGCAGCGTCCGAGATCGGCGCGAGGCCGACATCTTTTATGGCATCACGACCGTCTGCTTCGGGTCACCACTTCCCCTTCGGACTCTCCCGCGGAGGGGAGAAAAGTGATCGTGAGCTGTATTCGCCCCCGGCGCCAAGCGTTGGATGTTCACCACCAGCGTCACGACGTGCCGCCGTCCGGCGTCGAAAGCTGGACAAAGGTCAGGCTTCGTTCAAGGTGACCTGGTCGCCCAGCCTGATCTTGCCCGGTTCGATGATTTGGCAGAGCGCGCCGAAGCCGCCCTCGCCATGGCGCGCTATGGTTTGCAGCACTGCCGGCTCGAAGGCGAGATCGCCTTGCGCCAGCGCTGTGAAGGTGCAGCGCGCGCACGGTTCCGAGATCACGATCCGCGCCTTGCCGATCGCCAGCACTTTCCCGATGATCTGCTGCTCGACGAAACCTTCCCGCGAAGCGTCGGTTTCGATCACGATGTTGGGCCGGAACCGCCTGGAATCCACTTGCGAAGGACCCTCAAGCAGGCCGGCAAGCCTGTTCATCGAGGCTGACGTGACGATGTGGAGGTCGGCGCGCTGATAGCGTGGCGCGATATGATCCTGGGCTTCCGAGCCGAAGCGGACATGTGGGTGCAGCGCCGCCGGGAAATCGAGGAAGGCCGAAACCAGCTCGCCTGCGAGGCTGGAGCCGGCATCGATCCAGGAGCCGTTCAAGCCGATTTCTGGCCGGTCACCCTTCAGCCTTGCAACAAGGTTGGGCAGCGGTCGCCAGTATTTTCGCTTCTCCGGCGCGGCAACAGCGCCGTCGCGCCGGTCGATGATGCCCCAGATCCGATCGCCCGGAATCCCGCCCTCCGCAAGCTCGGTCCCGTCCAGCCGTTCGCCGCCCATCGAACTGATGGGGTATCGCCAGATCTCCGTGATACGGCCAAACGCTGTCATGATGCGGCGACGAGCCATGCCGTCCTCATCGAGCCACTGTCCTGCGTGCGCCCGCGCCATCGGCGAAATGGCGATCGATCAGCATCGCCGCATCGAGAAGGGCGCGTGTGTAGGCGTGGCGCGGTCGATCGAAGACGTCGTCGCGGTCGCCGATCTCGACAATCCTTCCGTCCTGCATGACGGCGACCCGATCGGCAACCTGCTCCACCGCACCCAGATCATGCGAGACGAACAGGCAGGCGAACCCGTAGCGTTCCTGCAACGACCGGATCAGAAGCAGGATCTGTTTCTGCACCGTCATGTCGAGCGCCGAGACCGGCTCGTCGGCGACGACGAAGGCCGGTCGCCTGACGATCGCCCGGGCGATCGCGACGCGCTGGCGCTGGCCACCCGAAAGCTGATGCGGGAAACGCTCGAGAAGGTCGCGCGTCAGCCCCACTTCCTCGATGACCTCATTCATGCGCGCGGTCCGCCGCTTGCGGTCCAATTCGGTGTCGAGCTTCAGCGGCTCGGTGATGATCTCGGCAATCGACTGGCGAGGGTCGAGCGACGAATAGGGGTCCTGGAAGACGATCTGCATGTCACGACGCTGCGCACGCGCGTCAGCGGATCGATCGTTTGCAATCGCGGTGCCAAGAAACGAGATCGTACCACTGGCCGGCCTGACGAGACCGACAATGGCGCGCCCGAGGGTCGTCTTGCCGGAGCCCGACGCGCCGACCAGCGCCAGGGTCTCGCCGCGCCGGATGGTCAGGTCGACGCCGTCGACGGCGCGCTTCGGCTGCGCGCGCCCAAACAGCCTGGGACGGCCCGGATAGTCGATGACGACATTGCTGATCTCGACGAGGGGCGGGCCGTCGACGGTTTTTCTCGATCCACCGGCGCTGCGCTTGGGAAGCGCATCCACCAACCGCTTCGTGTAATCGTGCTGCGGTGCGTGAAGCACTTGGGTGCTGCTTCCCTGTTCGACCGCCTTGCCTTCGCACATCACCGTCACGTTGTTCACATAGTGCGACACCATGCCGAGGTCGTGGCTGATCAGCAGGACGGCGGTTCCGTTCTCCCGCGTCAGCTCGACCATCAGGTCAAGCACGTCGCGCTGCACCAGCGTGTCGAGCGCGGTGGTCGGCTCGTCGGCGATCAGCAGGCGCGGCTTGAGCAGCATGACCGATGCGAGCATGATGCGTTGGCGCATGCCGCCGGAGAATTCGTGCGGATAGGCCGCAAGGCATTTGCCGGGATCCTTGATCTGGATCCTCTCCAGCATTGCCAGCGAGCGGTCCTTTATCTCGGCGCGCGACATGGCGCTATGCAGGCGCAGACCCTCCGCCATCTGCTCGCCGATGGTGACGGCGGGATTGAGCGAGACCATCGGCTCCTGGAAAACCATGCCGATCCGCGCACCGCGTATCTGGCGCAGCGCCTTTGGAGCGAGGCCGGTGAGCTCTTGTCCTTCGAAGTGGATGCCGCTGTCCGGCGTCGTGACCAGCGGGGCAGGGAGCAAGCTCACGATCGAGCGGGCCGCCATCGTCTTGCCCGAACCGGATTCGCCGACCAGCGCCAGCATGTCACTGGGGGCGAGGTCGAAATTCAGCCCGTCGACGATCCGCTTTCCCGATGGCCCGACCGAGATCGACAGATTGCGCACTGAAAGCATCGTGTTGTTGTCCGCGGTCGGCACGAGCATGTTTCCAGGACCTACATTTTCGGGTCGAGCCAGTCGCGCACCGCGTCGCCCAGCATGTTGATGCCGAGCAGCGTGATCGAGATGCAGAGACCCGGCAGGATGATCAGATGCGGCGCCTGGCCGATATAGGGCCGAGCCGTCGACAGCATGTTGCCCCAGCTCGGCGCTGGAGGCGGGACGCCCAGTCCAAGAAAGCTCAGCGCGCTTTCCGACAGGATGATCCAGCCGAACATGGTGGTGGCGAGCACGATGATCGGGGCGACGCAGTTGGGCAGCACGTGCCGCGCCATGGTGATGATCTCGCTGTTGCCCATCACCCGCGAGGCCTCGACATATTCCCGCTCGCGAATGGACATCACCGAGGCCCGCACCACGCGCACCACGATCGGCATGTAGGCAAGGCCGAGCGCAACGATGATACCCTCGCGGCTGGCGCCGATCACCGCCATCAGGCCGAGCGCCAGAAGCAGGCCGGGGAAGGCGAGGAAGGCGTCGTTGACCATCATGACGACGCGATCGACCCAGCCGCGCAGGAAACCGGCGAGAACGCCGAACACGATGCCGAGGATCAAGGCGAAGGCGACTGTCGCAAAAGCGATCCAGGCGCTGGTCCGCGCGCCGCTGGCGAGGCGGCTGAGCACGTCGCGCCCGAACTCGTCGGCACCGAGCAGGTGCTGGGGCGACGGCCCGCTGAGGCGCGACGGCAGATCAAGCTTGAGCGGATCGTAGGGGGCGATCCATGGACCGAACACAGCCAGAAGGATCAATGCCCCGGTGACGGCGATCCCGAAGATCGCATTGAATTTCAGGCCGGGCCGGCCGAGCGCACGGGCGATCATGCGGCGACCCTCGGATCGAGCAGCGGATAGACGAGGTCGACGAGAAGGTTGACCACGACATAGATGAAGGCGATGAACAGCATCGTTCCCTGAATCACCGGATAGTCGCGGGCATAGATGGCGTCGACCAGCAGCCGGCCGAGGCCGGGAATGGTGAAGACGGTCTCGATGACGACGATGCTGGAAAGCAGGCTGCCGAGCACCAAGCCGATCAGGGTCAAGGTGGGCGCGAAGGCGTTCTTGAAAGCATGGCGCCACATCACAGCGCTTTCGGAAAGTCCCTTTGCCCGCGCATGGGTGATGTATTCCAGCCGCGCCACCTCGATCGTGCTGGCCCTGGCCATGCGCGCGATCGGGCCGGACTCGACGAGCACCAGGGTGACCACGGGCAGGATCACATAGAGAGCGGCTTGCGCGAAGTCGCGGCTGAAGGGCACGTAGCCGACGATCGGCAGCCAGCCGAGATAGAGGCCGAAGATCAGCATCAGCATCAACCCCAGCCAGAAACTGGGGATCGAGAGCAGGATGGTCGAGGTGGCGACGACGGTGATGTCGCCAAGACTGTCCTGTCTCCAGGCGGCCAGCATGCCGGCCGGCACGGCGATGACGGAGGCGACAAGCACGGCCAGGAGGACGATGATCGAGGAGACGGCAAAACGGTCGAGGATCAGCGGCAGCACCTCTTGCCCGCTGCCGATCGAGCGCCCGAAATCGCCTGTAAGGACGTTGCCGGCCCAGATCAGATATTGCACCACCACGGGCTGGTCGAGCCCCATCTGATGCCGCATGGCTTCGACCTGTCCGGGCTGTGCGAGGTCTCCCAGCATCAGCGTCGCAGGATCACCCGGGATGAAGCGCATCATCACGAAGACCGCAACCGACACCAGGATCAGGGTCGGTATGGCGCTGGCGATGCGGGTCAGGACAAAGCGGACCATCGTTTCTCCTGTGCTGATATCGAAGGTCGCCCCCGTGCCAGCATCGCCTTCTCGGCGCGCTCGCGGACCTCGTCGTCGAGGGTAAGTTCGTAGCGGGTGAATTCGCGGTTCTCGGCCGGCAACGGTGCGATCTCCATGACGCCGGCGGCTGGTTCGAAGACGATCATCGCCACCGTCGCCGAGAGATTGCCGCCTTTCTTCCTGATCCGCGGACGACAGACGCTGAACGGCGAAGCGAAATCGTCGAAGAGGGCTTCCTTCAAATCGTCGATCGTGACGTCCCCATGCCGCGCCGACAGGCGACGGCGCACGCGCTGGTCGCGATAGAGACTGTCCGGCACGTCGCGAAGCCCGGTTTCGCGCAGCTTCGACAACGCCACCGGGCTCTGCCAGTGATTGGCGTGGACGATCATGTCGTCGTCCGGATAGATGGCGAAGGCCTCGTCCGGCGCGCATTCGAAATCGACCGCGAAGCCCTCGGCGGTGCTCAGGATCATGTTGTTGGAGCCGGATTTCGGTGTCGTCGCCACCACCTTGATGGCGTCCGCGAAATGCTGCGCTTCAAGCGCCCGGCGCCGGATGAAGGGCAGCGGAATTCCGATCTCGCGATAGTCGCGGTCCGATTCGAGATAGTTCGCGGTGATGCCGATGCCGGCCGCGTTGAAGCCGCTGCGCGCCAGTCCGCCGGCTTCGGTGAAGGTGAGGAGGTCCGGCCCGTCCGTTCGCCGGATGCGCAGCACCACCGAGGTCTCGGCGCATTCGGCCTTCCAGTCCCAGTTCTGGCCATGGATGAGCCTGCCGTTGCGGGTCGCCTCCGGCAAGATCACAGCGCCCGTGCAGCCGTCGGGCTCGTCGTCGGAAATGCCTTTCTCGCGCCGGGCGAGCTGCAGGATTTCGGTACGCGCGTTGACCAGGACGATCGAGGACAGGTCGAGATTGGCGCCTGACGCGATCCCTTCCATTTCCTCGACGAGATCGGGCGCCCGTTGCCGCAAGCGAGGCAGGAAGATTTCGGAAAACCGCGCGACATCGTCCCGCCCGAAGCCGAACCGGTCGAGCTGCCCTGCGTAGAGCGCCACCGAAGCGCCGATGCGACCGCGCGCCTGTTCGCCATAGGCCATGCCGCGCGCTTTCGGCGCTCCTTCGATCTCGACAAGCGGAAAAGGTGCGACTGTTGTCATCAAGGGAAGCCTCAACTCGTTGAGTTCGGATACTAATGCATTTTGATTGAATGAAAAGCAGGAAAATTCGATAGATTGCCAGTTCGAACTGCGTGGCGCATATCTATAATGCGAAGATGCGAACGCCTGAGGAAGTGCCTATGAATGAAACGATCATCGACCGGCCGGCACGCGGCGAGACGGCCAGTCCGCTGCAGATCGATCTGGCGCGGCGGATCCTGGAGCGGATCAGGGATTCGGGCTGGACGGTTGGAACCCGCGTCTCGGTGCCCGACCTTGCCCGCACCTTCGGCGTCTCGCGTTCTCCGATCAGCGCGGCGTTGGAGCTGCTGGTCGCCCAGGGCATCTTGAGCCCGTTCGAGACGAGGGGGCTGCAATTGGCGCGCGAGGTCGCCGACCTCGACCCTGAGGATATCCTGCCCAGTTCACCGCTCGAGGAGCTTTACCGCAGGATGATGCGTGAGCGCGCGCTCGGCCAGCTGCCGCAAGAGGTGTCCGAGGCGGAACTGATGCCGCGCTATCAGGTGTCGCGCGGCGTCGTGCGCAAGCTTTTGCTCCGCTTTGCCGCCGAAGGGCTGGTGCAGCGCCTGCCGGGGCATGGCTGGCGTTTCGCCGACACGCTGGTCGGCGAGGACGCCTACCGGGAAAGCTATGAATTCCGGACGGCCGTCGAATGCGCGGCGCTGCGGTCCCCCATGTTCAATGCGGATCCTCAGCAACTGGCGCCGGTCCGCCGCGCTCACCAGCGCATCCTGGCGATCGTGTCGACGGGCAAGACGCTGATCGGCGGCGACGAATGGTTCCGGATCAACGCATCCTTTCACGAAGGGCTTGCGGCCTGTTCCGGCAACCGGTTCCTGGCGGATGCGGTGCGCCAGCAGAACAATCTGCGCCGGTTGCAGGAGTCGGCGGGTTTCGAGGAACTGCCGGCGGAACGCATCGAGCAGTCCTGCCGGGAACATCTGGCCATCCTCGATGCCGTCGAGGCGGGCGAGATCGAATGGGCCGAGGCGCTGCTGCGCCAGCATCTAAGGCAGGCATCCGAGTTCGCTTCGCCGCAGCGCTCGATCTGATGCCTGCTATGTCCGCGACGATGAGCATTTCCGTCGTCATTTTCCGCGCCTGATCACCACTGACAGGACCGAGACGACGGCGACGCAGCCCGCATGCTGGCCGCTCAGTGAGCCAACGCGCCGACGCCATCTCGGATCCATGCGGGGATCTGGGCGATCTGGAACGAGCGTCTCCGCTCCGTCAACTCCCGGGAACTTTGGGACTGATTTTCAGCGGCGCATCATTCTCATCCGGATTGGGGACAGGAGCTTCGTCGGGAAGTCTGTCCGGGTCCGGCTCACGCACCGGCTTCGGTTCAGGAAACGGCGGCGGTGTGGGCGCGGGAGTGGGCGTTGGTTCGGGAGTGGGAAGAATGGCCATGGTGTGATTTCCTTCCGCTCGCACTCTGCCTTGGCGGGTCACCGACGTCGGCTGGGATTTTTGAAGCCACCCGTTTCGATCGGTTTTCGCTCGGGCTGACGCACGCAGAACGACCACGCATGCCTATGGTTCCGACGCGAGCCTCCGATGATCCCGCAGGCATCGGCATTCGTGGCCGGACGGGGCCGTCAGAAAAGTGATCGATTGGTCCGCGCATGAGGGCCTTGCCGGCGTCGTGGAGCGCCATAATTTCCATTTCAGGGTGGGACGAACTCACCTGCTGAATAGGAGGCGGCCGTGAAGCACCAAACACTTGACCAACTGCATACCGTTGCCGACGTTCACGCTGAAGCAACAGACCTCGTAGCGACTCGAAGCCAGCGTCTCGAACGTTGGGCGAAACTGCTGGAGAAAAACCCCGATCGACGTCTCGAAGCGTTGACCGGCACCGAATACAAGTCCCCTGAGATACGCGAGAAAATGCGTTACAACGACTCGCCTCTCACGGTTGCCTTCGAGGACCCGATCTTTCGCGCGCAAGGCTTGAGAGATGACACCTACGGTGAAGCCAAGCGCTTCTTCGAACTGACCGACTGGCAGCTGCACGAAATCGTCTGCCATTGCCATGTCGGCGCCTCGATACGAGCGCGATGGGCTGCCTCTCGCGTCCGTTCGGCAATGTCCGAAAGGTTTGGTTTCTTCGCCTGGCTGCGAGGAATATTCATGCACTGACGCTTCGGGCACTGACGCTACGGGCATTGACGCTGCCGGCATTTATGTTGGGGGGCCGGCATGTTCGGGTGATGGGGCGGCGAAGTGATTTCCACGCCTCGCATCAGCGGTCGTTGATGAGCGGATAGGCCGTTTCGACGGCGATCCGCCATCGGCGAAGCTCGAACCATAGGCTCGATACCACAGGGATGCGCGGATTTCAGTCGGCGGGCGCCGTGTAGCGACGATGGACTGCTTCCGCAATGGCGGCGCGGCTTTCCATGAGGATCGAGCTATCGTCATCCTCGATGACAGCCGCTGCCTCCGCAAGCGCCTTTTCCTTGACCTGTTGCGGAACCGCTGGCTGTCGATTGCTCCCGCGCAAGGCAACGTCGCGGAGGCTTGGCCTTCAAGCCGGTACACACTCCTAGCCGATGATCCTGAATCCGTTCGGCTCCTGGCCGGCATCGACGTCCTGGGATGTCACGCTGGAGACCGACGCTCCGGTCGGCCCTTTCCACAACCGGTCCAACATGGTCGAAACCGCGCCTTCGGCTCCGACGATCAGTGCCGTTACGGATCCATCCTCCTCATTGCGAACCCACCCGGACAGACCGAGCCTCTCGGCCTCGGTCCGTGTCCACACGCGAAACGAGACGCCTTGCACCCTTCCCCTCAGTCTGACGCGTACCGCCTTGCGCCCGTCCTCCATGGTCGCCTCCGTGCAGTTGGTTTGTTCACACCTTCAACTCACCAGCGGCGAGAAAGGCTCCGCCATCACATTTTACGCTTTATGACGGCAACGGAACCATGCGGCGGCGGCTTTGTTTAAAAGACGGACAGCTGCAGGTTGCTGGGCCTCGGAGCCACGATTTCATGACCAACGATTCTCCAACGGGAGGCGCCATCCCGGCATCCGTTCCGACGATCGATCCGAAAGCGGCGCCGACGCTTCAACACGCCGAGGCCGAGGTCTTTTATACAGAGGCGATCCGCGAACTCGCCGCAACGGACATCCCCTTTCTTGTCGCCGGCACCTACGCGGTGAGCGCCTATACGGGCGTCACGCGCCAGACCAAAGACCTCGACATTTTCTGCAAGGCCGGCGACTACGCGCGCATTCTGGCGCATTTCAAGCAAGCCGGCTATGCGGTCGAGATCGTGGACGACCGGTGGCTTGGAAAGGTCTTCAAGAGCACGCATTTTTTTGACGTCATATTCGCATCGGCGAACGGCACCATGCCGGTCGGCGATCAGTGGCTGGAGCATGCGCGGCAAATCGAGCTGCTGGGCAGTCAGGTGCGGATCGTCGGTCCGACCGAGCTTATCTGGTCCAAATGCTTCATCCAGGACAGAAGCCGCCACGACGGCGCCGACATCGCTCATACCATCCTCAAGGCGCAGGATCAGATCGATTGGCGCCGGCTGCTTTCCTACCTCGAAGTCCACTGGGAGGTGCTGCTGATGCAGCTTCTCAATTTCCGCTGGATTTATCCGAGCGAGCGCGATCACGTTCCCGCCTGGCTGCTCGACGAATTGCTTGACCGGCTCGCCAAGCAGCGGGAGTTGCCTACGCCCCGAATGAAAATCTGCCGCGGGCGCCTGCTTTCGCCGACCGACTACGAGATCGACGTCAAGGAGTGGGGTTTTGCCGGCGTCGGCGGAACAGGAGAATTTCGTGATGGCTGAGAGGAACGAGGCTGCTACGGCAAGGGTTGGGAACGGCGGCACCGTGAGGATTGCGGCTATCGGCGACCTGCATGTGCGGGAAGACGCCCAGGCCTCCTGCCGTGATCTCTTCGGCGAAGTTTCGCGCGAAGCGGACGTCCTCGTGCTCACTGGCGACCTCACCAATCTCGGCAAGCCGCGTGAGGCCGAAATCCTTGCGGAGGATTTGCGCGCCTGCGCAATCCCGGTCGTCGCCGTGCTCGGCAACCATGACTATGAATCCGGCGCGGTCGAGGACGTCGCCCACATCCTTCGGCAGGCGGGCGTCCATCTTCTTGACGGCCAGACCACGGAAATCAAGGACGTCGGCTTTGTCGGCGTGAAGGGGTTCATTGGCGGTTTTGGATCACGCATGCTCGGCTCCTTCGGCGAGCCGGCGATCAAGGCGATGGTCGCCGAAAGCGTCAGCGAATCGATGCGGCTCGAAAACGCAATGCGGCAGGTTCGCACCAATCGTACGCTTGTCGTCCTGCACTACGCTCCGGTGGTCGAGACGGTCGCTGGCGAGCCATTGGAGATTTTTCCGTTCCTGGGCTCGTCGCGGCTGGCGGAGACGATCGATCGGTTCAAGGTCAGCGCCGTGGTGCATGGCCACGCGCATCGCGGCATCTATGAAGGTCGCACGCCCGGCGGTGCCCCGGTCTACAACGTCGCCATGCACGTGGCGAAGCCGACCGGCCGTCCCTACGCCCTGCTCGAAATCTGAAACACCCCGCGCCTCGTCAGCGATCGATCTCGCCGAACACGATATCGAGCGAGCCGATGATCGCGGCGACATCGGCGAGCATGTGCCCGCGCGACAGAAAATCCATCGCCTGCAGATGGGCAAAGGACGGCGCGCGGATCTTGCACCGATAGGGAGTATTGCCGCCGTTCGAAACCAGATAGACGCCGAACTCGCCCTTCGGCGCCTCCACCGCGGCGTAGACTTCTCCGGCGGGCACGCGAATACCCTCCGTGTAGAGTTTGAAATGGTGGATGGTCGCTTCCATCGAGCGTTTCATCGTCGCCCGCGGCGGCGGCGTGATCTTTTGGTTCGGAATTGCCACCGGCCCTTGGCCTTCGGGCGATCGCAATTTCTCCAGGCATTGCCTCATGATCCGCACCGACTGGCGCATTTCCTCCATGCGGACGAGATAGCGGTCGTAACAGTCGCCGTTCTTGCCGATGGGAATGTCGAAATCCATCTCGGGGTAGCATTCATATGGCTGTGCCTTGCGCAAGTCCCACGCCGCGCCCGACCCGCGCACCATGGGGCCGGAGAAGCCCCAGGCCCAGGCGTCGTCGAGGCCGATCACGCCGACATCGACGTTGCGCTGCTTGAAGATACGGTTTTCGGTGAGCAACTCGTCGAGGTTGCCGCAAACCTTGAGGAACGGATCGCAGAAAGCCCAGATGTCGTCCAGGAGCTTCGGAGGCAGGTCCTGGTGCACGCCACCGACCCTGAAATAATTCGCATGCATGCGGGCGCCGGAGGCGCGCTCGTAAAACACCATCAGCTTCTCGCGCTCGGCAAAACCCCAGAGCGGAGGCGTCAGCGCGCCGATATCCATGGCCTGTGTCGTGACGTTGAGGAGATGCGACAAGAGCCGGCCGATTTCGCAAAACAGAACACGGATGAGCTGTCCTCGCTTCGGGACCGAGATTTCCAACAACTTCTCGGCGGCGAGGCAGAACGCATGCTCCTGGTTCATCGGCGCGACATAGTCGAGCCGGTCGAAATAGGGCAGAGCCTGCAGATAGTTCTTGTACTCGATCAGTTTTTCGGTGCCGCGGTGGAGCAGGCCGATATGGGGATCGGCGCGATCGACGACCTCGCCGTCCAGTTCGAGCACCAGGCGCAGCACGCCGTGAGCAGAGGGATGCTGCGGTCCGAAGTTGATGGTGAAGTTGCGAACTGCGGCTTCGACCATGACGCTGCTCCGCTGTACCGGGTTTCAGGGCCGAAGCCCAGTGCTCCGGCCCGCCACGCCCGGACCACCGATCAGGTGCCCGCCAATCACGTGCCCGCCAATCACGTGGTTGTCTGGATGATCAGAGTCAGCATGCCGTCGCCGTCGATTTTGGCGGCAACAACCTGCGACGAATCCAGCCCGTTCGCCGCCAGCACCGATGCTGCCTGTGGCGAGGCATCGATCGAGCTCTGCAGAGTAAGCAGATCTTCAACGCTGGTCTGGGTGATCACGGCCTCGGCTTGCGTCTTGAGTTCCGGCGGCAAATCCTCGAGGGCGACAATGGCAATGCCAGTAAAATTCTGGTCGGTGAAACCTTGATCCGGCAGGGCTTGGTCAGGCAGGGCCTGGTCAGGCGTTTGGTTGGGCAAGCTTGGATCGGGCAGGGCTTCCGGAGCCGGGGGTGCGATTTGGGGAAGCTGCGGGTCGGTGGATTGCGCGTGGATCGGCTGCGCCAGGGCCAATCCCGAAAGGGCGGCAATTGTCGTCAATATGCGCATGATCGTTCCTTCCGTTTTCCGTTTTGCTCGAGGAGGATCACCTGGTGACCACACAACCATTGTCCCGGATTATGGTTCCCGTCCGTCACGGATATGGCCATGGTGGAGCCTATCCTGGCGCGAGCGGTCGAAAGATAGAACGATTCCGACAGGCGTTCATTCTCCCCTGATCACACCTTCATCACAGGATCGGCGGGGCGCTGCAGCTCAAGGAGAAAGCCATGAGAATCAGCGAGTGCATGACACGGAAAGTTCAGGTCGCCAGTCCGGACCAGTCCTTGCGGGATGCCGCACGAGCCATGGCCGATCTTGACGCCGGTGTTCTGCCCGTGGGTGAGAATGAGCGGCTGGTCGGCATGATCACGGACCGCGACATTGCCGTCCGTGGCATCGCGGAGGGTAGAGGTCCCGACACCAAGATCAGGGATGTGATGAGCGCGGAGGTACAGTGCTGCTTTGACGACCAGGAAGTCGGCGATGTCCTTCAGAATATGCGCGATCTCAAACTGCGGCGAATGCCGGTGATCAGCCGCGACCGGCGGTTGGTTGGCATTGTCTCGCTCGGCGACCTCGCCACGAACGGCGAGCCCGCCTGGGCCGGCGAAGCGCTGGGCGGCATTTCGCAGCCGGGCGGCGACCATTCTCAGACGGCGCACTGATGCATCATAAACAGATTTGAAGTTCCTGCTCGATCGACGGCATCGGCGTTCAGGACTTCGAATCCACAACCGTACTGGAGTCACTCCTTTGCGCTACAGGGCCGCACGCCCGGACGCGCGAGCACTTGGTTTGCGCATGATTCCCAGCGAAAATCGATTTCCGGGATCATCCGGGCCGACGCTACGCTACGGAGAATCGATCGATGACCCACAGCCATGTCCCGTCGCCCTGGCGGCGGGCGACCTCGGCGGTTACGGTGCGATCGGGAAGATGGGTTGACGTCAGTGCCAAATCTCCGCTGACAACAGCCGGAGCCTGATTTCCGGCGGCATATTTTCGGCCCGTTGCGGTGATGTCGGCGAAGAGTGCCCGGATCGCTTCGCGGCCACGCGTCAGTCGCCCGTCACCGCTGTCGACGACGGCATGCGGCTCAAAAAGCGCGGCCATGCCGTCGATGTCTCCCACCCACTGCCGGGAGATCAGCAGACGCTCCAGATCCTGGGGATCACGCGCCGGCTCGCGGCTTGCTTCATCGGTCATGGCGAAACTCCTCCGACGCTCGGTAGCAAAGCGTTCGATCCTGCGCCAAGTTTCGTTGGAAGACGAGCCGCAAGCTCCGCCATGCTGATCGCAAGGTGGAGCAGCCTGGCGATCATCCTCCCCAGCCGAGATCGCGATCCGCAACGCGCCATTCGGCGGTGCGGGCGCGGCGCCGGTGGCTGCGGCTGTCGTTGAGGAAGTCGGCGATCCTTGCCGCCGACTTCGCCGAGGCGAAAGTCAGCAGCCGATCGTGATGGACGACGGGCTCGCCGGTCTCATTGTCCCAGATCTCGAACCGGCAGCTTGGGTTCGGTATGGCTTCGAAACGGATCTTCATATCGATGGTCCCGGTGATCGTCGGACCGAGGTTCCGCGATCCCGGCTTATGGATGGCTTACGGGCGTTTGGATTATGCCTTTGGCAGCGGGCGCGCTCGCGCGGGTCGCCCTCGGCTAGCCGCCTTCGGCGCGAGGCGCTGGGCGACATGGTCGGCGATCGCCAGGCTTGAGGTCAGGCCGGGGCTCTCGATGCCGAACAGATTGACCAGGCCCTCCACGCCATGCACCGCCGCGTCCTGGATGACGAAGTCGGCATTGGCTTCGCCGGGACCGGAGAGCTTCGGCCGGATGCCGCTATAGGCCGGCCGCAGGCTGCCATCGGCCAGGTCCGGCCAGTATTTGCGGATCTCGTCGTAGAAGCGCTCGCCACGTATTGGATCGACGCGATAGTCGAGTTGATCGGTCCATTCGACGTCAGGCCCGAAGCGGGCGACGCCGTCGAGGTCGAGCGTCAGATGGACGCCGAGCCCGCCGGGTTCGGGCACGGGATAGACCAGCCGCGAGAACGGCGCCCGGCCGGCGACCGAAAAGTAATTGCCCTTGGCGTAGCGAAGTTCTGGCACGAATTGCCGGTCGAGCCCGTCAAGCGAGCCGGCAAGTGCCGCGGCGCCAAGCCCGGCGGCGTTGATGAAGCGCTTGGTGGCGATTTCAAAGCGCTCGCCGCTGGTGCTGTCGACCGTGTCGAGCACGATGCGCTCGCCCTCGATGCGGCCCGAGACGATGCGGGTGTTGAGGCTGAGCGCCGCCCCGTGCTCCTCGGCGTCGCCCAGCAGTGCAAGCATCAGCGCATGGCTGTCGATGATGCCGGTGGCGGGTGACAGCAGCGCGGCCGTGCCGCGCAGCTTGGGTTCCAGCCTGCGCGCCTCTGCTGCGGTCAAGGACGTCAAATCGCCCGCGCCGCAAGCAGCGGCGTTGGCCAGGATCGAAGCGAGCACCGGCTCCTGTTCGGCATTTGTGGCGACGATGAGCTTGCCGCAGCGCGCATGCGGCACCGCCCGCTCCTCGCAATAACGGTAGAGCCTTTCGCGGCCTGCCACGCAGAGCCGGGCCTTCAGCGATCCGGCCGGATAGTAGATGCCGGCATGGATGACCTCGGAATTGCGCGAACTGGTCCCGGTGCCGATCGCGTTCTCGGCCTCGAGGATCAGGGTGTCCATGCCGCGCCGCGCCGTCTCTCGCGCGATCGCGAGGCCGATGACGCCGGCGCCGGCGACGATGCAGTCGACATGGTCCACGATCAGGCCACCTCAGCCTTGTTGTTGTGCCTGCTGGTGACCTGTTCGGGAATCAAGTCTTGGCCACGCGCACCGCCGGCTTGGCGCAGGTTCTCGCGTTCAGCAGCCTCGAAGCTGAAATTCTGCATGTCTTCCGTCCATCCGCCTGCCCTTCCAAAAGGGCTTGACACCCTTACAAGAAACGGATGCAGCAAACAGCATTAATCCAGAGGCCGATGCGCGCGCCGAACGGCGGCAGGACGCACGTCCCGGCATGCAGGACAGGAGCCATCATGGACGCTCGACCGAATTCTCCCGAAGCCCGCGACATCAGCTACCACATGCACGGCTATACCAATGCCCGCAAGCACGAGGAAGCAGGGCCACTGGTCATCGAGAAGGGCGACGGCATCTATGTCGAGGATCTCGCCGGCAACCGCTATATCGAGGCGATGGCCGGGCTTTGGAGCGTCGCGGTCGGCTTCTCCGAGAAGCGGCTGGTCGACGCTGCGGTGCGCCAGATGTCCAAGTTGCCTTACTATCACGACTTCGGCTCCAAATCGCATTCGCCGCTGATCGATCTCGCCGAGAAGCTGGTGCAGATGGCGCCGGTGCCGATGAGCAAGGCGTATTTCACCAATTCCGGCTCCGAGGCCAACGATACGGCCATGAAGATGATCTGGTACCGGTCGAATGCGCTCGGCCAGCCGGCGCGCAAGAAGATCATCAGCCGCATTCGCGGCTATCACGGCGTCACCATTGCCTCGGCGAGCCTGACCGGGCTGCCCAACAACCACAATTCCTTCGACCTGCCGATCGCCAATGTGCTGCACACCTCGACGCCGCACCACTGGCGCGAGGCGCTGCCAAATGAGAGCGAAGGAAAGTTTTCGAGCCGGCTTGCCGACGATCTGGAAAAGCTGATCCTGGCCGAAGGACCGGAAACCGTCGCTGCCTTCTTCGGCGAGCCGATCATGGGCGCCGGCGGCGTCATCGTGCCGCCGGCAGGCTACTGGGAGAAGATCCAGGCGGTGCTGTCGAAATACGACATCCTGCTCGTCGCCGACGAGGTGATCTGCGGCTTTGGCCGAACCGGCGAAATGTTCGGCTCGCAGACCTTCGGCATCAGGCCCGACATCATGGTGCTGTCGAAGCAGATCTCTTCGTCCTACCTGCCGATCTCGGCCTTGCTGATCAATGAGAAGGTTTTCGAGCCGATTGCCGACGAAAGCAATCGCATCGGCACCTTCGGCCACGGCTTCACCGGCGGCGGCCATCCCGTTGCGGCGGCGGTCGCGCTGGAGAACCTGAAGCTGATCGAGGAGCGTGATCTCGTCGGCAATGCGCGCACGGTCGGCGCGCATATGCAGAAGCGGCTGCGCAAGCTCGCTTCGCACCCGCTTGTCGGCGAGGTGCGCGGCGTCGGCCTGATCGCGGCGGTCGAACTGGTCGGCGACAAGGCGAACAAGACGCCGTGGGAGACGGCCGGCGCACTGGGCGGGCTCGTCAACGGTTTCATGCAGCAGAACGGCGTCATCTCGCGCAACATGGGCGATGCACTGGCCTTCTGCCCGCCGCTGATTATCACCGAGCCCCAGGTCGATGAGGTGATCGACGCGTTTGAAAGATCGCTTGAAGCCGCGGTCAAGCAGGTCCTGTAGTGGCGCCCGTCGCTCGAGATCATGCCGTTATAAGAGAACCGAATTTTTCTTATAACTGGAGCCGCTAACTGGAGCCGCCTGACATGAAGACGGTCGACCGCAAGCGGCGTTATAAGAAAATTGCGAAAAACTTATAACGCCGCAGGAGAGGTTCAGGAATCCTTGTTGCCGTCGTGCGGCCAAATCAGAATGGTTTTGCGCGCAGACCCTGGGACCCATTCCGTTACCTCGGAGCGCTGCTGCGGTGCAGGACCTTTGATCGTGGAGGGACAGCGCCCCCCTCTGTCCTGCCGGACATCTCCCCCACAAGGAGGGAGATTGGCCTTCATCACCTGATTTCGCCAACCACCAACCTTGCAAAAAGGGACGCTGTCCGCGAAGTTGCCAATCTCCCCCCAAGTGGGGGAGATGCCGAGTTTTGGCAAAAGAGGGCAGGACAGAGGGGGGCGCGAAGGATCGCTACAGAGCGCTTTTATTCTGAGCCCGCAGCATTATGGACGGAAACTAGCTGGAATGCGAAGGCTTATGCCAATCGCCAGCGTTGGAGATCGGCTGCAGTGGTCGGGCAGCGAACATCCACAGGCCTTTTCAGGCTCAGTCAAAGAACCAAATCCTCTATGCAGAGGACTAGGTGCTTCATCTTATCGGCGATCCGAGACGGCATCAGGCACGACAACCAGCTTGCCGACAAAGTCCTTGGCGATGAAATCCGCCTGGGCGCGATGGAAATCGGAGAGCTTGTAGACAACGCCGACCAGCGGCCGGATTTTCTTCTCCTCGATGTAGCGGACGATACGACGGAAATCGTGTCGCGTGCCCTGGCTGGAGCCGTGCAGCTGCAATTGCTTGAGATACATGGTGCGCAGATCGAGCTGCACGACCGGGCCGGCAATCGCGCCGGCGGTGGTGTAGCGGCCTTCGGGCCGAAGGATGCGCAACAGGTCATTGAAGATGCCGCCGCCGACGAGGTCGGCAACCACGTCGATCGGCTGGCCGCCGGTCGCGTTATTCACGGCGGCGGGCAGATCGGCGACGCCACGGGTGATCACCGCCTCGGCGCCGATGTCGAGCACCGCCTGTTCCTTGCCCTTGCCGACGACGGCATAGGGAATGGCGCCGCGCGCCCGCGCCAACTGCACGATGCCGGAGCCGACGCCGCCCGACGCGCCGGTGACCAGCACACGCTCGCCGGCCTTCAATGCGGCGCGTTCGAGCATCTGTTCGCCGGTAAGATAAGCGCAGCAGAAGGTGGCGAGTTCGACGTCGGTCAGGTCGGTGGCGACGACATGGGCATTCTCGGCCGGCACGGTCTGGTACTCGGCATAGCCGCCGTCGCGGCCATGGCCCATATAGTCGATGTCGGCGAGTGAATCATCGTCGCGGTTGTAGATCGAGAAATCGACCATCACCCGCTCACCGATGCGGGCCGAAGAAACACCTTCGCCGACGGCAACGATGTTGCCGACCGTGTCGGTGCCCTGGATACGCGGGAAGGTCAGCGTATTGCCCTGACGCCGCCAGGTCGACACGGCGGCAGCATCTTCCTCCGTGCCGTAGGCGCCCTGGCGCACCCAGACATCGGTGTTGTTCATGCCGCAAGCGGTGACCTTGACCAGAACCTCGCCCGGGGCGGGCGAGGGCACTTTCACATCGGTGCGATAGACAAGCTTTTCCGGCCCGCCGTGACCGGTCAGAAGCACGGCTGCCATGGTGGCGGGGAGGGAGGGTTTTGCGGTCATCGATGTTGCTTCCAGATATTCCAGGTTGGCGCTGCCCCTCACCCTTACCCTCTCCCCGTGAAAAACGGGGAGAGGAGGTCAGCCGGCGCCGAGTGCTTGACCCTTCTCCACCGAGAAGGTGCCGGCAGGCGGATGAGGGGCGGCGCCAAGGTCGATAATTAGATGCTGGCAAACACGCTCTTCACCGCATCGGCCGTCTTCGACACGACGATGTCGGCCTCTTCACGGGTGAGGCACAGCGGCGGCGCGAAGCCGAGGATGTCGCCTTGCGGCATGGCGCGGCCGATGACGCCAAGCTCGGCAAGCGCGGTCGCGACCTGCGGCCCGATTTTTTGCGCGGCATCGAAGAACACGCGGTCGTCCCGGTCGGCGACGAATTCGATTGCCGCCAGCATGCCGTCGCCGCGCACCTCGCCGACATTTTTGTGGCCGCCGACGGCTTTCGCCAGTTCGGCGCGGAAATAGGCGCCGGTCTCACCGGCGTTGGTCACCAGGTCCATCTCGTCGATCAGTTCCAGGTTGGCCACACCGGCGGCGACGCAGATCGGATGCGCCGAATAGGTCCAGCCATGGCCTATGCTGCCGAGTTTGTCCGAACCCTGGACCAGCACCTGCCAGACCTTATCCGAGACGATGACGCCCGACAGCGGCGCATAGGCCGAGGTCAGTCCCTTGGCGATGGTGATCAGGTCGGGCTTGATGCCGTAGTGGTCGGAGCCGAACATGGTGCCCAGCCGGCCGAAGCCGGTGACCACTTCGTCGGCGACCAGCAGCACATCATATTTGTTCAGAACCGCCTGGATCTTTTCCCAGTACAGAGCGGGCGGCGGCACGATGCCGCCGGTGCCGAGGATCGGCTCGCCGATGAAGGCGGCGACCGTGTCCGGGCCCTCGGCCAGGATCATCTCTTCGAGCTTGTCGGCACAGTGTTGGGAAAACTGTTCCTCGCTCATCGAGCGGTCGGCGCGGCGGAAATAGTAGGGCGCCTCGGTGTGCAGGATCGGCGCACGCGGCAGGTCGAAGGCGTTGTGGAACAGGTCGAGCCCGGTCAGCGATCCGGTCATGACGCCGGAGCCGTGATAGCCGCGCCAGCGTGAGATGATCTTCTTCTTCTCGGGACGGCCGAGCACGTTGTTGTAGTACCAGATCAGCTTGATGTTGGTTTCGTTGGCGTCGGAGCCGGAGAGGCCGAAATAGACCCTCGACATGCCTTGCGGCGCCCGGTCGATGATCATCTTGGAAAGCGTGATCGAGGCCTCGGTGCCGTGGCCGACATAGGCATGGTAATAGGCAAGGTTCTTGGCCTGGGCGGCGATGGCGTCTGATATCTTCTGGCGGCCATAGCCGACATTGACGCAATAAAGCCCGGCGAAGGCATCGATACTCTTGCGCCCGTTATTGTCCCAGATGGTGACGCCTTCGCCGCCGGCGATCACGCGGGTCGGCGATTCACCCCGCGCATGCGTGCCCATATGGGTCGAGGGATGGAAGAAGTGGTCGCGGTCCCAGGCGGCGAGTTCGTTGGACTGGTCGAGCATTTTTTTACTCCTAAGGAAATGTCTCCGGCGCGGCTTACGCTACGTCCAGGCAGAGATATTTAAGATCGGTAAAGGCTTCGAGCCCGTGGCGCGAGCCCTCGCGACCGATGCCGGACTGCTTGACGCCGCCGAACGGAATCGGCGCGCCGGTGATCTTGACGCGGTTGATGGCGACCATACCGTAGTCGAGTGCACGGCCCATGCGCAATTGGCGGCCGCCGTTCTCGGTGACGACATAGGCGACGAGCCCGTATTCGGTGGCGTTGGCGCGGGCGATGACCTCGTCCTCGCTGTCGAAGGGCGTCACCGCGGCGACCGGACCAAAAGTTTCCTCGCGCATGATCAGCGCATCGTCGGTGACATCGGCGAGCAGGGTCGGCCGGTAGAACAGCGGTCCGGCCGGATGTCTGCCGCCGCCGGTTAGGCAGCGCGCGCCATGGGCGAGCGCATCGGCGACCTGCTCCTCGACCTTCTTGACGCCGCGCTCGTGCATCAACGGCCCGATGTCGATGTCATCGGCCAGGCCATTGCCGGTCCGCAGTGCCTCGATGCGCCTGGCGAAGGCGGCGCAGAAACGATCATAAATCGGGCGCTGGACATAGATGCGGTTGGCGGCAAGGCAATCCTGGCCGGAAGTGGCGAATTTGGCGTCGACGGCGATGGTCACCGCCTTGTCGAGATCGGCGTCGGCAAAGACGATCAGCGGCGCGTGGCCGCCAAGCTCCATGACCAGCCGCTTCATCGTCGGCGCACTTTGCGCGGCGATAAGCCTGCCGATCTCGGTCGAGCCGGTGAAGCTCATGGCGCGGACGCGCGGATCTTCGCACATCCGCCCAACGATGGTCGAGGCCTTGCCGGTGAGAACGTTGAAGACGCCAGCCGGCAGGCCGGCGCGTTCGCCGAGCTCGGCCAGCGCCAGTGCCGACAGCGGCGTTTCCGACGAAGGATGCGCGATGATGGTGCAGCCGGCGGCAAGGGCGGCCGCCGCCTTGCGGGTCAGCATGGCTGCGGGAAAATTCCACGGCGTGACGACGCCGACGACGCCGAGCGGTTCGCGCCGCACCATCATCTCAGCGTTTGGCAAATGGCTGGTGACGCTTTCGGCGTTGAGGCGCTTTGCCTCCTCGGCGTACCATTCGACGAAGGAGGCGGCGTAGTCGATCTCGCCAAGCGATTCCTTGAGAGGCTTGCCCTGTTCGAGCGTCATCAACAGCGCCAGATCGTCCTTGGCGGCGATGATCAGATCGAACCATTTTCGCAGGATTCTTGCGCGTTCCTGTGGGAGAGCCGCGCGCCAGGCGGGAAAGGCGCGCGACGCCGCGTCGATCGCCTTGCTCGTCTGCCTGGCATCGAGCGCGGCAACCCAGGCAACGGTGGCGCCTGTAGCAGGGTCGGCCACCCCAAAACTCTCGGCGGCTTCACTCGCCGTCCAGTGGCCGTCGACATAGGCGAGTTGGCGCAGCAGCCGGCGGTCGGCGAGCCGGTCAAGCGCTTCGTGGCGTTGTGGGCGGGCAAAATGCGCGGACATGTTCGAGGTCTCCCGGTTTCGGAGTGATGCGGAGAGATTATGCGCGCGGCGCAGACAGAGAGGCTGTTTCGGAGCGCACGCGTAGAGAGATTGTCTCTATTGGACCGAAACACAGGACAGTCTCTCCGAGGCTGTAGCAAACAGTGGAGATTGGCTGAACCTCCTCCAACTTCGTCATCCCCGGGCGAAGCAGGAGCGAAGCTCCGTCACGAAGACCCTGGGATCCATTCCATGACCTTCGCCGAGGAATGCAGCGGAGCAGAATTCCGCATCGTCGCGGCGACCTGATGTCAGTTTCCCTAGACCTCACGACGGCGTCGGCAACAGATCGGCCACCGGCAAGGCGACCTCCTCCTTCACCGTCTTGGTGACGATGTAGGTGAAATAACGGTCGATGCCGATCTCGCGTTCGAGCAGGGCGTCGACCAGCCGCTGATAGGCGTCGATGTCGCGCGCCATCACTTTCAGCAGATAGTCGACGCCGCCGCCCACCGACCAGCAGGCGACGATTTCGGGGACGTCGCGGATGACGCGCTCAAAACGGTCGAAATCGGCTTGGCGGTGGCTGGCCAGCGTCACCTCCATCAGGACGGTGGCGACCGGCGCGACGGCGCGCATTGCAACCCGGGCGTGATAGCCGGAGACGATGCCGGCCTTTTCCAGCTTGCGCAACCGCATCCAGCACGGCGTCGGCGACAGGCCGACCTTGTCGGCGAGCGCCAGCTTGGTGATGCGCCCGTCGCGCTGAACCGCGTCGAGGATTTTCAGGTCGATCTGATCCAGTTTCAATGCGGCCATAAGCGTCCACTATTTTCCGCGACACCATGACGGCGCATCATTTCGATTGTCAATTGCACTGATTTCGATCTCTAATATGTCATGACATTGTGGCGTCCAGATCCCGCGCTTATCCGGCGGCCGGCCTATCAATCGCTCGCCGACCAGTTCGCGCGCGCCATTCATGACGGACGGCTGGCCAACGGCGCGCGGCTGCCGACGCATCGCCGGCTGGCCGACGATTTGAAGCTTTCGGTGCAGACAGTCAGCCGCGCCTATGAGGAACTGATCCGCCGGGGCCTGGTCTCCGGCGAGATCGGCCGCGGCAGCTTCGTGCAGACGCAGCGCCGCGAGCCGGAGCCGCCCTATCTGCCGGAGCGCCTTGGCGAGGTCATCGATCTGTCGATCCTGAAGCCGGTCTGCGAGCCGATGCATCTGGAGAGGCTGAAGCAGGCGCTGGGCTGGCTCGCCGAGAACCTGCCGTCGACCTCGGCGCTGTCGTTCCGGCCGAACATGGTGTTTCCGCGCCACCGTGCAGTGGCGGTCGAATGGCTGCGGCTGTGCGGTCTCGACGTGTCGGCGCAGAATGTCAGCCTGACCAACGGCGCCACGGCCGGCATGACGGTGGCGCTGATGAGTGTGGCGCCGCCGGGTTCGACCGTCGCCACCGAGGCGATCGGCCATCACACGCTGATCCCGCTGGCGCGCTATCTCGGCTTCAACCTCGAGGGTCTGCCGATCGACGACAACGGCCTGATCCCGGAGGCGCTCGACGAGGCGTGCCGGCTTTCCGACATCCGCGCCGTGTTCGTGCAGCCCTCGGTGATCAATCCGACTGCAACATTGATGAATGCCGCGCGGCGCGAGCAGATCGCTGCGGTGGCGCGCAGGCACGACATCGCCATCATCGAGAACGACGTGCTCGGGCCGCTGGTCGAGGGCCGTCCGCCGCCGGTCGCCGCCTTCGCGCCCGAGCGCACGCTCTACGTCACCTCCTTCACCAAGATCGTGCTGCCAGGCCTGCGCATCGGTTATCTCGCGGCGCCCGACCGCTATGTCGCTGCCGTCGCCAACCGGCATCTCGTCTCCAACTGGATGGCGACGCCGATGGTGGCGGAGATCGCGACAAAATGGGTGACCGACGGCACGGCGATGGAACTCGTCCGCTGGCAACGGTCGGCGCTGCGGCGGCGGCAGGAGATTGCCGCCCAGGTGCTTGCCGGGGTCGACTATCGCGTCCATCGTGACGGGCTGCATCTGTGGCTAGAACTGCCCGGCGACCGCGCCGAGGAGGGCTTCGTCTCACAGGCCCGCCTGCAGGGCGTGGCGATCGCACCAGGCACATCGTTTCGCATTTCGGCGGCGCCCTGGCAGCCGGCAGTGCGCATCTCGCTGGGCTCGACCACCGAGGGGGAACTGCGCGCCGGCCTCAGTGTTGTCACTAAACTTCTGCTCGGCGACCCGGAGCATCTGCTGCTGGCGATCTAGGCAAGCATTGCCGCGAAATTCTGCGGAGTCAGAAACATTGTCATGAGTTTATTTTCCTGATTGACATGATTTGGCGCGTTCCGCATCGTTAAGGCACAGCTTCTCCAGCACGGGGAAATTCTTTGTCCGCGCCCATCATCAAGATCGACGCCATTTCGAAAAGCTTCGGCACCTTCAAGGTGCTGGACGGACTGTCGATGCAGGTCATGCCGCGCGAGAAGCTGGCGCTGATCGGCCCATCCGGCTCCGGCAAGACGACGATCCTGCGCATCCTGATGACGCTGGAGAGGATCGACAGCGGCCACATCCAGATCGACGGCGAGCAGCTTTACCACATGGAGCGCAACGGCCAGTTGCTGCCCGCCGACGAACGGCATCTGGCAAGAATGCGCCAGAAGATCGGCATGGTCTTCCAGCTGTTCAACCTGTTTCCGCACAAGAGCGTCATCGACAACGTCACGCTGGCGCCGATCCTGACAAAGGGCATGCCGCGCGCCGCCGCCGAAAAGCGGGCGATGGAACTGCTCGACATGGTCGGCATGGCCGACAAGGCGAAAGCGATGCCGGCGCAGCTTTCCGGCGGCCAGAAGCAGCGCGTTGCCATCGCTCGCGCCTTGGCGCTGCAGCCCAGGATCATGCTGTTCGACGAGGTGACATCGGCGCTCGATCCGGAACTGGTCGAGGAGGTGCTGAACGTGTTGTGGCGGCTGTGCTCGGAGACCGACATGACCATGCTGCTGGTCACCCACGAAATGGGTTTTGCCCATGATTTCGCCGACCGGGTTCTGTTCTTCGACCGCGGCAAGATCGTCGAGGAAGGCAAGCCGGACGAGATTTTCCGCAACCCCAAGCAGGAGCGTACGCAAGCTTTCCTGAAGAAGATCATCGCGGCCGGACATCGCGTCTGACTGCCATGTCTGAGGCGGCAGCGCCGTCCTCCCAGGGCGGCGAAGCCGTCCCGTAGAACGACCAAACCAAAAGAGAAACAAGGAGTTGGGAACAATGAAGAAACTTGGCATTTTGGCCGGCGTCGCCGGTGTTGCACTGACCGCAATCCTGGCCGCTTCGACCGCGGGATCGGCCGACGACAGCAAGCTCGAAGAGCTCAAGGCACAGGGCTTCGCCCGTGTCGCCATCGCCAACGAGCCGCCCTATACGGCGGTTGCTGCCGACGGCAAGGTCTCGGGTGCGGCGCCCGATGTGGCCCGTGAAATCTTCAAGCGTCTTGGTGTCAACGACATCGTCGCCTCGATCTCGGAATATGGCGCGATGATCCCCGGCCTGCAGGCCGGCCGTTTCGACGTCGTCACCGCCGGCCTGTTCATGAAACCGGAGCGCTGCGCGGCGGTCGCTTATTCGGAGCCGGTGCTGTGCGACGCCGAGGCAATGCTGGTCAAGAAGGGCAACCCGAAGGGCTTCAAGAGCTATGAGGATGTCGCCAAGGATGCCACCGCAACGATCGGGGCGCCGGGCGGCGGCACCGAGGAGAAGCTGGCGCTCACTGCCGGCGTGCCGCGTGACCGCGTCATCGTCGTGCCGGATGGCCAGAGCGGCCTGAAGATGCTGCAGGACGGCCGCATCGACGCCTATTCCCTGCCGGTGCTGTCGATCAACGATCTGGTCAAGAAGGCCAACGATCCGAACCTCGAAGTCGTCGCCCCGGTGGTCGGCGCGCCGGTCTATTGCGACGGCGCGGCGTTCAAGAAGGGCGATGAGGCGCTGCGCGACGCCTATGACGTCGAATTGGCCAAGCTGAAGGAGTCCGGCGAATTCGCCAAGATCATTGAGCCCTACGGTTTTTCGGCCGCGGCGGCGATGTCGACGAGCCGCGACAAGCTCTGCTCGGCGAAGTAAAAAGTTGCCCCTCACCCTTACCCTCCCCTGTGAAGAACGGGGAGAAGGGGCGCCAACGTTGGAGCTTCACCCTTCTCCCCGTCCCTATACGGGGAGAAGGTGCCGGCAGGCGGATGAGGGGCAGCGCCGACCTTCTGTAATAATCGCCAAGCGGAGAAATGCTTAGTTCATGACCCAATGGTCCGGCTATTTCGGCCTGATATTGCAGGGAGCGCTTGTTACCATCGAGCTGACGCTGATGGGGTCGGTGCTTGCCCTGATCATGGCCTTTCTCGCCGGGCTGGGGCGGCTGTCGCGTTTTTTCGCAATTCGGGCGCTGGCCACCGCCTATATCGAATTCTTCCGCGGCACCTCGATCTTCGTGCAGCTGTTCTGGGCCTATTTCGTGCTGCCGTTCATCGGCATTTCGCTGACGCCGCTGCAGGCCGGCGTGCTGGCGCTTGGCCTCAATGTCGGCGCCTACGGCGCGGAGGTGGTGCGCGGCGCCATCCAGTCGATCGGCCGCGAACAGTACGAGGCCTGCACCGCGGTCAATCTCGGCCGCTGGCAAGCCATGCGCCATGTCATCCTGCCGCAGGCGCTGCTGGTGATGCTGCCGACCTTCGGCAATAACGCCATCGAATTGCTCAAGGCCACCGCCGTGGTTTCGCTGATCTCGCTCACCGACCTGACCTTCCAGGCCCAGGTCGTGCGCTCGCAGACCGGCAACACGCTGGTGCCGTTCACCACCATTCTCGTCATCTATTTCGGCCTTGCGCTGATCATTTCGTGGGGGGTGCGTTCGCTGGAACGCCGCATGGCGCGCGGCCTCGACGGGGTGCGCGTCTGATGGATCGGGCCTCGTAATGGAATGGGATTGGAATTTCGTCTGGGAGATCATGCCGACCCTGATCGAGGGCGTGAAGATCACCATCCTGGCGACGCTGCTCGGCTCGGTTCTGGCAGCGATGGTCGGCTTGGCTATCGCGCTGGCGCGGCGCTCGCCGAATAAGGGCTTGTCGCGCAGCGTCGGCTTCCTTGCCGAGTTCATCCGCGGCACGCCGCTCTTGGTGCAGCTCTATTTCATCTTCTACGTGCTGCCGGACATCGGTATCCTGCTGCCGCCGCTGGTGGCGGGCGTCATCGGCCTCGGGCTGCATTACGGCACCTACACGGCCGAGGTCTATCGCGCCGGCATCGACAATGTGCCGCGCGGCCAGTGGGAAGCCGCCAAGGCCTGCAATCTCAACGCCAGGCAGACCTGGACCCACATCATCATGCCGCAGGCTATCCCGCCGATGATCCCGGCGCTTGCCAACTACTTCATCGCCATGTTCAAGGAGACGCCGCTGCTGTCGGCGATCACCGTGCTGGAACTGATGAACCAGGCCAAGAGCGTCGCCAACACCTATTACCGCTATGTCGAGCCGATGACCTTGGTCGGCGCCTTCTTCCTCGTCATCAGCCTGTTCTCGGTCGTGCTGCTGCGCTGGCTGGAACGCCGCTACGGGCGCATTGAAAAATGACAACAGTTCCTTCGATCAAACCGTTGGCAAGGAGCGCGTGGTGACCGCTCCGGTCGACATCCGCTTGCACTCGACACGGCCGGCGCTCGACGCGCGTCCGCTGGAAAAGCGTATCGGCCTGATCATCCTTGCCACCGACCATACGACCGAACCGGATTTTCGTCGCATGGTGGCAAGCGACCGGATCGGCGTCTATGTCGCGCGCATTCCCTACGCCAATCCGACGACGCCGGACAATTTGCGCAAGATGCAGCCGTCGCTGACGGCGGGCGCCGCGCTCATCCTGCCTGATGAGCCGCTCGACGCGGTCTGCTATTCCTGCACCTCGGCCTCAGTCGTCATCGGCGATGCCGAGATCGAGGCGGCGGTGCAGGCGGCCAAGCTCGGCGTACCCGTGGTTACGCCGCCGATGGCAGGGGTGCGCGGCTTGAAAGCGCTGGGCGCCAGGACGATCAGTATTCTCACTCCTTATACTGTCGAGACCAGCCGGCCGATGGCCGCCTATTTCGCGGCGCACGGGTTCGAGATCGCCAGCTTCACCTGTCTCGGCTTCGACGACGACCGCGAGATGGCGCGGATTGCACCGGCCACGCTGGTCGATCTGGCAGCCAAGACGACCGACGCGCAAGCGGACGCACTGTTCGTCTCCTGCACGGCGCTGCGGGCAGCACTTGCCGTCGTCGGCATGGAGGAGGCGATCGGCCGCCCGGTCGTCACCAGCAATCAGGCAACGGCCTGGAACTGCCTGCGGCTTTGCGGCGACGAGGAGCGGCGCGCCGAATTCGGCCGTCTGATGACGCTGCCGTTGAGACAATGAGGCGATGTCCGGCATGAGCGAGCCCCCCCCTCTGGCAACAGGCATGTCTGTAACCCTTCAGGATATCCGCGCCGCCCGCGATCGCATCGCCGGCAAGGTCGAGCGCACGCCGACCGTGTCTTCCGCGAGTCTTTCCGGGCACTTGGGCGCGCCTGTTTATCTCAAGCTCGAACATCGGCAGACCACCGGCAGCTTCAAACTGCGTGGCGCCTCGAACGCCATCGCGTCGCTGGACGCCGAGGAGAAGGCCCGCGGCGTGGTCGCCGCCTCGACCGGCAATCACGGCCGGGCGCTGGCTCATGCGGCAAAGCTCGAAGGCATGCGCGCGACGATCTGCATGTCGCGACTGGTGCCGCAGAACAAGCTCGACGAAATCCGGCGGCTCGGTGCCGAGATCCGCATCGTCGGCAACAGCCAGGACGATGCGCAGCAGGAGGTCGACCGGCTGGTCGCGGAAGACGGTCTGATCATGCTGCCGCCCTTCGACCATCCTGATATCATCGCCGGGCAAGGCACGCTCGGGCTGGAAATCATCGAGCAGATTGCGGACGCCGCCCTGGTGCTGGTGCCGCTGTCCGGCGGCGGGCTGGCGGCGGGTGTCGCCGCTGCTGTAAAGGCCGTCAGCCCCGGCACGAAGGTCATCGGCGTTTCGATGACGCGGGGTGCGGCGATGAAGGCAAGCCTCGATGCCGGACATCCGGTTCTGGTCGAGGAACTGCCGACGCTGGCGGATTCGCTCGGCGGCGGCGTCGGCCTCGACAACCGGCTGACCTTCTCGATGTGCCGCGACCTGCTCGACGATGTTATCCTGCTCAGCGAGGACGAGATCGCCGCCGGCATCCGCCACGCCTATGAACAGGAGCGCGAGATCGTCGAAGGCGCCGGCGCGGTTTGCATCGCCGCCGTGCTTGCCGGCAAGGTCAGGGCGAGCGGCCCCACGGTGCTCGTTCTGTCGGGCCGCAACATCGACATGACGCTGCACAGGAAAGTCGTTTGTGGCGAAGCATTTAAGGAGAGCGCCGCATGAGCCGGATGACGATACTGACCGAAGCCGAATTGCGCGCGATCGTGAAGCTCGATCTCGATGCCGTCGCCTGCGTCGAAAATGCGTTCCGCGCGCTTGCCACCTTGCCGGTGGCGATGCCGCCGATCCTGCGGCTCGACATTCCCGAGCATCGCGGCGAGGTCGACGTCAAGACCGCCTACGTGCCTGGGATCGACGGTTTTGCCATCAAGATCAGTCCCGGCTTCTTCGACAATCCGAAGCTCGGCCTGCCCAGCGTCAACGGCATGATGGTGCTGCTGTCGTCAAAAACCGGGCTGGTCGAGGCGCTGCTGCTCGACAATGGCTATTTGACCGACATCCGCACGGCGGCGGCCGGAGCGGTCGCGGCGAAACATCTTTCGCGAGCCGACTCCTCTGTCGCCGCGATCTTCGGCGCCGGCGTCCAGGCGGGGCTGCAGCTCGAAGCGCTTATGCTGGTGCGGCCGATCACCGAGGCGCGGATCTGGGCCAGGGACGCCGTCAAGGCCGAAGCCGCGGCGGATGCATTGCGCGAAAGATTGGGCATCGTCGTGCGCGCCGAGCCCGACGCGGCCACGGCGGCGGCCGGCGCCGACATCATCGTCACCACAACGCCGTCGACCGAGCCGCTGATCAAGGCCGGCTTCGTCTCGGCCGGCCAGCATATCACCGCGATGGGCTCGGACGCCGAGCACAAGAACGAGATCGCGCCGGCGATCCTGCGCATGGCCGATCTCTACGTCGCAGACAGCGCCAAGCAGACGCGGCTGCTGGGCGAACTGCATCACGCCATTGCGACGGGGGTTATGGCGGCCGATGCGGAGATCACAGAACTCGGCCAGATCATCGCCGGCGATAGACATGGCCGCCGTTCGGCCAGCGACATCACCATCGCCGACCTCACCGGCACCGGCGTGCAGGACACGGCGATCGCCACGCTCGCCCGCGACCGTGCCCGGGCGGCCAAGACGGGTACGATTTTCGAAAGCTGATGCCGGCCGCAAGGCCCAACAAACGAGGACCAAGAACAATGCAGCCCAATTTGAAATTCTCGCGCGGCGAATATGCGGATCGCCTTGCCAAGACCCGGAAGGCCATGGAGGCCAAGGGTGTCGATCTGCTTGTTGTCAGCGATCCGTCCAACATGGCCTGGCTGACCGGCTATGACGGCTGGTCGTTCTACGTGCACCAGGCCGTCATCGTGCCGCCGTCGGGCGAACCGGTGTGGTACGGGCGCGGCCAGGACGCCAACGGCGCCAAGCGCACTGCCTATCTCGCGCACGACAACATCGTCGGCTATGCCGATCATTATGTGCAGTCGACCGAACGCCACCCGATGGATTTTCTGTCGCAGGTGCTGTCCGATCGCGGCTGGGGCAAGCTCAGCATCGGCGTCGAGATGGACAATTACTGGTTCTCGGCCGCTGCCTTCGCATCGCTGCAGAAACACCTGCCCAATGCCCGCTTCGTCGACGCCACAGCACTCGTCAACTGGCAGCGCGCGGTGAAGAGCCCGACCGAAATCGACTATATGCGCAAGGCCGCCCGCATCGTCGAAGCGATGCACCAGCGCATCGTCGACAAGATCGAAGTCGGCATGCGCAAATGCGATCTGGTCGCCGAGATCTATGATGCCGGCAC
Organism: Mesorhizobium sp. WSM4810; assembly: GCF_055811235.1. Lineage (NCBI taxonomy): Bacteria > Pseudomonadati > Pseudomonadota > Alphaproteobacteria > Hyphomicrobiales > Phyllobacteriaceae > Mesorhizobium > Mesorhizobium sp. WSM4810. Next base: position 561,658 of record NZ_JBVVQV010000001.1, read on the forward strand.
CCGCGGCGTCGACGGGCCAGAGGGAAAGATTGGCGGCGACTATCCGGCGATCGTGCCGCTGCTGCCGTCGGGCGCCGATGCGTCGGCGCCGCATCTGACCTGGGACGACCGACCGATGAAATCGGGCGAGGGAACCTTCTTCGAGATCGCCGGCTGCTACAACCGCTACCATTGTCCGCTTTCGCGGACTGTGTTCCTCGGCAAGCCGACGCAGGAATTCCTCGATGCCGAAAAGGCGACGCTGGAAGGCATGGAGGCCGGGCTTGCGGCGGCAAAGCCCGGCAATACATGCGAGGACATCGCCAATGCCTTCTTCGCGGTGCTGAAGAGATACGGCATCGTCAAGGACAACCGCACCGGCTATCCGATCGGGCTTTCCTATCCGCCGGATTGGGGCGAGCGCACGATGAGCCTGCGCCCCGGCGACCGCACCGAGCTGAAGCCTGGCATGACCTTCCATTTCATGACCGGCCTGTGGCTGGAGACGATGGGGCTGGAGATCACCGAATCCATCCTGATCACCGAGACCGGGGTCGAGTGCCTGGCCAATGTGCCGCGCAAGCTGGTGGTGAAGAATTGAGCCCGATGTCCAGCCTTCCCCCATCGCCGATCACGCCGACCGTCGATTTCGACCGCGACGGCGTGCAGCACGGCTTCCTGCGCCTTCCCTACAGCCGAGACGATTCGGCCTGGGGATCGGTGATGATCCCGATCTGCGTGATCCAAAACGGCAGCGGGCCAAGCGCATTGCTCACCGGCGGCAATCATGGCGACGAATATGAGGGGCCGCTGGCGCTCTACGATCTCGCCCGCATGCTCGATCCCAAGCAAGTCAGCGGCACGGTCATCATCGTGCCGGCAATGAACTATCCGGCGTTCCGCGCCGGCACCCGCACCTCGCCGATCGACAAGGGCAATTTGAACCGCAGCTTTCCCGGCCGGCCCGACGGCACGGTGACCGAGAAGATCGCGGACTATTTTCAACGAGAGTTGCTCCCCCGCGCAGACATCGCGCTCGACTTCCACTCCGGCGGCAAGACGCTCGACTTCGTGCCGTTCTGCGCCGCCCATATCCGGCCCGACAAGGTGCTGGAGGCGAAGGGGTTCGCCGCCGTCGAAGCGTTCTCGGCACCCTGGTCGATGAAGATGCTGGAGATCGATGCGGTCGGCATGTTCGACACTGCCGCCGAAGAGATGGGGAAGCTGTTCATCACCACAGAGCTTGGCGGCGGTGGGACTGCCCGTGCAGAGACGGTGCGGATCGCCCGTCGCGGCGTGCTCAACGTGCTGCGCCATGCCGGCATCGTCGCCGGTGCGGTCGAGATGCAGCCGACCCGCTGGCTGGACATGCCGTCGGGCGATTGCTTCTCGTTTGCCGAGGACGACGGGATGATCGAAACGATGATCGATCTCGGCGAGCCTGTCGAAGGGGGCCAGGTCCTGGCGCGCATCCACTCCATCGGCCGCACCGGTGCCGCACCTCAGGAGATCAGGGCAAGGATGTCGGGTCTATTGGCTGCCCGCCATTTCCCCGGACTGGTCAAGGCGGGCGACTGCACCGCCGTGGTCGCCGTGCTGGTCGATTGAAGGCAAGGCAACCGACACTGCTTGCGACAATGCTACTCGATCAGCAGCAGGCCGCGTTTCTTGTCGCCATCGCTATCGATTGTGTCCATGGCTGAGAACAGGCGCTCACGCTCGACCAGCCAAGGCCTATAATCCTCGTTTACATCGAGGACGAAAACCATGTCCTCGGCCTCCAGATATCCTCCGACCGGGGAAAAATGGCCAGCGCCGGCATCGAAAATCTTCTCGCGGGTAAAGTTGACGATGTAACGGCGGCCGGGATCGTTGGCGCGCTTCATGTGCTCGCGAAACGCATCGGCGCTCAGATTCCGAAGCACCGAAACCTTCCGCTTGGTGTTCGTTCGAGCGACCTCGGCAAGCTCGTCCAGCGTGAGGCCAATGACGCAAAAACCGGTCCAGCACATTCCCGTTCCCGCGAGGACTTTGGCTTCGGTTATCTCCTCCTCGCCGATGGAGCGGAATGTGTTTGCGACACTTGCCGGGCCGCACCTTGATCCGTTTGATTGCCATGTGACGTCGGCATTGAAGGTGGCAGCCACGGGCAGCTTCCAGGCGCTGTCGATCAATTCAGCGGTGCGGGTAACCGACGACTGGATTGCGTCTTGCGAAACTCTGGACTGGCCGGCAATCAAAAGTGCAGCGCCGCCCAGCAGGCCGACGACGGCGATCACAATCACACCGAAAGCGAGACTGCGCTTCATTGCTGAATCTCGGAGCAGGCAGCAACAGGAGAATGAAGAAAAGGAACCGCAACGTCAATCAAAGGCCCGCGCCCGGCCAGTCGCGATCTGGTACTGCAGCAACCGTAGCCGGCCGCTTGCCAAGCGGGCTGCCACCGCTCATCGCCGTGAGCGCTGGGTCTGGGAGAGTATGGATCGGGCAGGGAACTTCGCCGGTGAAAGAGCGGGTCGTTTCGTTAGCGCCAATAGCTGCTGCGCCTGCAAACCTCAGGCTTCCAGAGACGATCCAAATTACGACTTGCTCGGCGTAGGCGTCGCTAAAGGCGAAACCTAACGAAGGCCAAGGAAGCTAAGTATCGCAATTACGATTACGACGGCCCCGACCAGCCAGATGATATTGTTCATGACAGCTCTCCTTGAGTTTGCGGCGAGCCTTTGGCGGCTCGCGATAATTATGGCGAACGCCCTCACGACGTTCTCGTTCCAAACTGAGCCTAGGCCGCCAATTACTCTTTGGACCGGAGGCCCGCGCCTCTGGAGGAGCGCGGGCCGACCGGGGGCCCAATCAAGCAGCCAATATCCGGGAGATACTCGCTGTCATCCTACAACCGTTAGTACACGCTAATGTTCCATCGATCAGAAAAATACCGCGCCTACCGAGGGCCGGAAGCAATGGCGTCTCGGCCCGAAGCGCGGGCACTTCGGTGGACGCCTCGGTGATGGAGCCTATGTTCCTACATGCCGGCGAACCGCAGCATCGCCTGGCAACAGCACAGGTGGGATGAAATCAGTTCTCAGAAACGTTCATCAACAACACTCAATGCCTGCTGCCCGACACCCGGTGCCGATGACCAAACAACCTCCGGCGGTGGTTTTAGAAAATACCGTGCGCGACGCCGTGGAGACCGAATATGCCGGCCAAAGCGTATATTAACCGGATCGCGACAGCGGTGCCGGAGCACGAGGTTCATCAATTCTATCTGCGGTTCGCCGCCTCCATGCTTGCGGCCGATCGCCGAAGAATTTTCGAACGCATGGTTGACGTTGCCGGCATCGAGCACCGCTATTCATGCTTTGCACCTGCCGGCGACCCCGAAGGACCATCAGCAGATCTGGCCGGGAGGTTCATCCGGGGTGCCTTTCCTGGAACGGCCGAGAGAATGGCGATGTTCTGTCATGCCGCACCTGTTCTCGCGCAAAAAGCCGTCGACGGATTAGAGCTTGGTGGCGGCGCTTCCCGCATCACCCATCTCATCGTCACCACCTGCACCGGTTTTTCAGCGCCGGGCATCGACCTGGAGCTGGTTGCGCGATGCGGCCTGCCTGACAGGGTCGAACGCACGATGATCGGTTTCATGGGCTGCTACGCGGCGATCAACGGCCTCAAGCTTGCCCGCCACATCGTCCGCTCCGACCCGCAGGCCAGGGTCCTGCTGGTCAATATCGAACTCTGCACGATGCATCTGCGGGAAACCAGCGAACTGGAAAAGCTGCTGTCGTTCTGCCTCTGGGGCGATGGCTGTGCGGCTGCGCTCGTCACCGCCGAGCCGCACGGCATCGAGCTCGAGAGCTTTTACGGCATCGTGGTGGACGAGCGGCGGGATCTGATGAGCTGGAGCATTAGTGACCACGGTTTCGAAATGGTTCTTTCCGGCCAGGTCCCGGCAGCAATCCATGACGCGTTGCGGAGCAATCACGACGCCATCCTCGGTGGTCGGCCGACCGAGGCGATCGACCTCTGGGCCGTGCACCCGGGGGGACGTTCGGTGCTCGACGCCGTCGAACGGGCCCTGGAACTCGCGCCCACCGCGCTGGAGCCATCGCGCGAGGTGTTGCGCCGATATGGAAACATGTCGTCGGCGACCGTCATGTTCGTGATGAAAGAGATGTTGAAGGCGCCACCAGGAATGCTCGGCTGCGGCATGTCGTTCGGACCCGGGCTGGCGGCCGAAACCATGCTTTTCCGAACGGCGTCATGAGCAGCCTGGAGCACCGCCAGCTTGCGCCGGAAATCCTCGACGGGCTTGCGGCCGACGATCCGCGAGCGCTTGCGGCGCGCCGCGACCTCCGCCGCCTCAACGCGCTGATGTTTCAGGCCAGGATCATGGCGTCGCTGCTCAGGAAATTTGTGCCAGGGCCGCCGCGCCGGATTCTGGAGATCGGCGCCGGCGATGGCTCCTTCATGCTGGCGTTGGCGCGGCGCATGGCCGGGCATTGGCCTGGGGTCGAACTGGTAATGCTCGACCGCGTCGACCTCATCACCGCGCAATTGCGTGGCGATTTCGCCGGGCTGGGATGGACGGTCGAAGGCGTCACCGCCGATGTCTTCGACTGGGCGAGAAAGAACGAGGGCGCGCGGTTCGACGCGATCACCGTCAATCTGTTTCTGCATCATTTCGACGATGCCGGGCTCGTGCGTCTGTTTTCGCTGATGGCGCCGAAGGCCCCGCTGCTGTTGGCGACAGAGCCGTTGCGGACCAAACTGGCATTGGCCGCGACCCGTCTTCTCCCGGCGATCGGCGCCAATGACGTCACACGAAACGACGCGGCTCAAAGTGTGCGTGCCGGCTTTCGCGGCAACGAGCTTTCCGGTCTCTGGCTCGCGGCAAACGGCAAACCGGTCGAGGAACGGCGCGCCGGCCTTTTTTCCCACATTTTCGTCGGCGCCAGCGCTGGTCATGACCTATGACGCGATTGTGGACCCATGACGCGATCATCATAGGCGCCGGCCCGGCGGGCACGTCCGTCGCGCTGACGCTTGCCCGGCGCGGATGGGCCGTGGCTATTGTGGAAAAGAGCGTGTTCCCGCGCCGCAAGGTCTGCGGCGAATATATATCGGCAAGCAATCTTGCGCTTCTGGATCAGCTGGAAATCGCCGATGCCTGGCGTGCCAATGCCGGCCCCGAAATCCGCCGCGTCGGCTTCTTTTCCGGCGATGCGAGTGTCGACGCGCCAATGCCTCCCGCGAAAGATGGGTCCTGCGAGAAAAAAGATGGTTTCGGCCGGGCGCTTGGCCGAGACATTCTCGACTGTCTGCTTTTGCAGGCGGCGCGATCGGCGGGCGTCGAGATCTTTCAGCCTTGCCGCGCCGTCGCCATCGACCCAGATGGCGAGGCGCAATTGGTGCGAATTCAAGCCGGAAACGAAACGACGATGCTGCGCGCGCCGGTGATTGTCGCCGCACACGGCTCCTGGGAGGCAGGACCGCTGCCCAGCCAGCTCGGAAAGACCAACCGCCCTTCGGACCTGTTCGGCTTCAAGGCGCATTTTACCGGGTCGTCCCTGGCGCCTGATTTGATGCCCCTGCTGGTATTTCCTGGCGGTTATGGCGGCATGGTTTCGGCGGATCATGGCCGGCTGTCGATCTCGTGCTGCATTCGGCGCGATATGCTCGCGCAGTTGCGCAAACACCCCAGACACCAGAGCCATTTGTCGGCCGCCGAGGCGGTCTCCCGTCATCTGATGGAATCATGCCGGGGAGTAAGGGATGCGCTAGAGTCTGCTGACGCCGACGGGCCGTGGCTTGCCGCAGGTCCGATCCGGCCGGGAATTCGCTCCTGCTACGAACGCGACATCTTTCGCGTCGGCAATGCAGCCGGAGAGTCTCATCCCGTCATCGCCGAGGGCATCTCGATGGCGCTTCAGTCTGGCTGGCTGCTGGCTTGCGAACTCTCATGCGCGCCAACCGGCCGTGCAGGGCGCGAGACGGCCGGCAGACGCTGCGAGGCAGCCTGGAAAAGTCTGTTTTCAACCCGGGTCTACGCCGCCGCCGCTCTTGCCGGGATTGCCGTTAATCCAAGCAGCGCCTCCTTGATGGCGGCAATTATTCGGAATTTACCGCAGGCGCTGACGTGGGGTGCGCAACTGAGCGGAAAGACAAAGCCGGTTCCCGGCTTTGTCTGACAGGTAGCGCGGCGCGCCACCGCGGCCGCAGGGGGCCTTGGCTCCGTTACTCGGGGCAATCCTCTCTATCCGAAGTTGCAGTGCCACTGGCAGTGTTCTTATCGGCCTCCACTACGTCCTTGCACCGATCACTCATGCCGTCGGGGCCGTCGGTGGTTGAACCGGTTACGTTTGGATCGGCAGGAGTTGCATTATCGGTGCCGGGAGCCATGGTGCCAGTGCCTGTCCCGGTGGCCGCTCCCGGATCGTTGGTGCCGGATCCAGTGCCGTTTGATTGCGCCATCGCCGAAGTGGCAAGGGCAATGCTGAGTGCGGTTGCGGAGAGAATTTTTTTCATCATGGTCGGTCTCCATTAGAGCTGCATCGCTGGTTGCGATGATTATCCAACGAGCGTTTTTTGGAGTTGTTCCGTCAGACAGAAATCGTGATCGAAGGTCGGGCCGAAGGCGATCCACGCAGCAATGCTGGCGAACCGCGCCATGTTTTTCGGTTTCGATGCAACAACAACCACCAGCAACGGTTGGAAGCGCAGTCGTTCTACTCTAGGGACTGTGACAGCCGATCGCACGGCATTCGGACAAAGGCCCGGCGCTTCCTCCCCGCCGGGCCTTTCTGTCGCTGGAGGAACTTTCACGGAATTTGGCCGAAACCGTGCGGCTGCCACGGTATTGAACTGCTGCCGTTCACGGCTCGTCGATATCCTGCTTCGAGGGGTTGCGCGAGAGGGCGCGTTCCTCTTCGTCGTCCGGCAGCGCCTCGTCGCTCTCCTGGTACGGATTGTCGTCGTCTTCCTCGGGCAGTTCAGCCTCCTTCTCGAGGTCGTAACGGATGTCGCCGTTTCCCGGCACGCTGTCTGGCAGAATCTTACTGCCTTTAATCGCGTCCCAATCCTGCTGTTCGATGGTCGGGCCTTCGGATGGATCGTCGGGTTTTCTGCGCGGTGCCATCAGAGCTCTCCTCTGCACTGGTTGCTCATATGCCTAACTCCGCGGACCGCTGCGTAGTTCCTCCGATCGAACCGACGAGATCGTCCACAGCGATCCAGCACTCATCTCGGCTCGGCCTGCCGGCGGCTTTTTACCTCAATGAGAGCTGACCGTTGTGCGGGTTGCGCAATGCCGGCCAGCGAGCGATCAGGAACTTGCGCGACTTCTAATATAAAGGCAGACTTGGAAACGGGTGGAGGGAAAACGGCTCAAAAACAATCGGGAGGAAAGCCATGGATAGCATGAGCCTCACCACGCTTGATCGCGGCAAGACGACGGTCGATGCCGCGGCCCTGGAGGCGCTTTCGGCACAATTGCGCGGCACCGTGCTGAGGGAAGGCGACGCCGCCTATGACGAGGCACGCAGCATCTGGAACGCCATGATCGACCGGCGGCCCGGGCTGATCGTGCGCTGCGCCGGTGCCGCCGACGTTATCGCCGCCGTCAATTTTGCCAGGGAAAACAGGCTGCTCGTCGCCGTTCGCGGCGGCGGCCACAACATCGCCGGCAGCGCCGTCTGCGACGGCGGCCTGATGATCGATCTGTCGCCGATGAAGTCGGTGCGGGTCGATCCGGCGACGCGGCGGGCATGGGTGGAACCTGGCGCGACGCTCGCCGATGTCGACGCGGAGACACAGGCCTTCAGACTGGCGGTGCCGACCGGCATCAACTCGACCACCGGCATTTCGGGCCTGACGCTGGGCGGCGGCTTCGGTTGGATCACGCGGAAATTCGGCCTGACCATCGACAATCTTCTCTGCGCCGATGTGGTTACCGCCGACGGCAAGCTGCTGCGCGCCAGCCAGACCGAAAATCCGGACCTGTTCTGGGCGCTGCGCGGTGGCGGCGGCAATTTCGGCATCGTCACGGCCTTCGAGTTCAAGCTCCACCATGTCGGTCCGCAGGTGCTGTCGGGGCTTGTCGTTCATCCCTTCGCCGATGCCGAAAACGTGTTGCGGGAATACCGAGCGGCGCTCGAAGCAGCGCCCAATGAGTTGACCTGCTGGGCGGTCATGCGGCAGGCGCCGCCGCTGCCGTTCCTGCCGGCCGAATGGCATGGCAAGGAGGTGCTGGTCCTGGCCATGTGCTATTGCGGCGACCTTCAGGAGGGCGAGAAGGCGACACAGAGGCTTCGCGCCATCGGCACACCGATTGCAGACGTGGTCGGTCCCAACTCGTTCACCGGCTGGCAGCAGGGATTCGATCCGTTGCTGACGCCTGGCGCCCGCAACTATTGGAAGAGCCACGACTTCACCGAGCTTTCCGACACCGCGGTCGAGGTCGTCACGGCGGCGATACCCAGGCTTCCCGGCCCCGAATGCGAGATTTTCATCGGCCATGTCGGCGGTGCCGCGGGCCGGGTGACAGCGGATGCAACGGCGTTTCCGCAACGCAGCGCGCATTACGTCATGAATGTCCACGCCCGCTGGCGCGAACCCGAAATGGACCAGGCCTGCATCGACTGGGCGCGGGGTCTCTATGAAGCAGCCAAGCCCTATGCCGCCGGCACGGCCTATGTGAACTTCATGCCCGGGGACGAGGTCGACAGGGTCGAAGCAGCCTATGGCGGCAACTATCGGCGGCTGCTGGAAATCAAGCAGCGATATGATCCGCTGAACCTGTTCCGCATGAACCAGAATTTGCGGCCGATGGAAGCGCAGCGTGCCGCATAGTCTGCGCAGGTATGACAAGGCCCGCGCCTCCAACGGAGGACGCGGGCCTCGTTTCGGATCATGCGCTGGCAGGTGCCAGCCTTTAGCTGACGCCGCCCAGGCAAGGTCTAATCCTTTCGCTTTGTTGACTCGGCCTGCAAAAACGGGCAGCAAAGCCTGGCATGGAGGGCATTTCCGCTATTTTCATAGTTTTGGAGGGAGCCTTTTTTGACATAGACCTTCGCCTAATCGGCGATCGGTAGAGGGATTGGTTAACCAAGTTTGTCCATCTTTTGATTCAATCGGCAACAGACGTGAAGCGTGCCGGGGGGCACCAGGCGACTGTGATTGTGACGGCTGCGAGCCCGCATGCCGCAAGGCCGATTGAGGTTTGGTTGTATGGCGTTGATGCGTTTGAATAACCGGGGTGACAATCCTGATAGTGGATTGCCCTCGATGAGGCCCGGACTGCGCTGGGTCGCGATTCCCGTTGTTGGCGCTGCGATCGCGCTGTGGTCGGCTGCGACCGTGGCCGGCCTCCATTCGGTGGGAACTTCGCTCACCGCCGCCTCCAACAGTCTTCCGCAAAACCTGCTCGCGCCGCGCTCCATGGCGCTCGCCGATCCCCGACACACACTTGTCAATCCACGGGCCAGTTCGTGGGCGCCGTCACTGGTAAGCCGGCAGCGTCAGGCGTCGCTGCTCGGCCGATGCAATGCCGGCTGCGCGCAGGCCGCCGCGAGCTTCGAGCATGAAGGCAAGGTAGCGCGTCTCAAGCCGTTAGCGCGGCCGGATGCTGTGCAGCTTGTCGCCGAAATCTCACCGCAATCGCGCTTCGACAGGGTGGTGGCGAATGCGGCGCTATCGCCGCAAAAGATTGCTGCTGCCTTTGCCCGCGCCTCCGGCGGGGCCGCGCCGTTTGCGGTCGTCAGTCTGCCGACGGGCCAGCGCTTTGCGGAGCCGGTGCGCCTGGCCGATCAGCATGGTCCCGCGTCGGTGCGCTTCGGGCCCGAGATTGCGGAAATCGACCGATCCTCCCGGCTGGCGCTGGCGCTGGCGCTTGCGAATGCATTGCCGGAAGCGATGATCGACGTGCTGCCGCAGGCGACGACGGCCGATTCTGCTGCCACCCAAGAGGGCGAGGTGCAGATGGCGTCGCTGCCGCCGCAGGACGCAATGCCCGGCAGCGTTCCCTTGCCGACTTGGCGTCCGCAGGCGGAAATCGATCAGTCAGACGAGGCGCCCGAGGTCAAGGCACCCGAGGTTAGGGCACCCAAGGCCAATGCGCCCAAGGTCCAGGCATCGAAGGCCGCCAAAGCCCAGTCTCAGCCATCCAAAGCCAACAGGGTGGAGACCGCCGCCGCGTCGCAGGTCGAGATGCCCCGGGCGCCAGCCTTGTCGCCGAGGAGTTCGTCACCGGCGGCGAAACCAGGCATGCAAGAGGACATGCAGGGCAGCCCGGGCATGCAGGGCAGCCGGGGCATGCAAAGCAGCCAGGGCAAGCCGGCCAAGCGGTCGAAGGCCGCAGACATGCTGGCCTATGCCAAACCCGACAGCCCGGCGGGCGGCGGCGGGGTCTTCGGCAACCTGTTCACCAAGCCCGGCAGCGGCGTCGCCGTCTACGACATTTCGGCGAAAACCGTCTATATGCCGGACGGCTCGCGGCTCGAGGCGCATTCGGGACTGGGCTCGATGGCCGACCAGGCGCGCTACGCCAACCGGAAGAATGCCGGCCCGACGCCGCCCCACACCTACGATCTGAGGCTGCGTGAATCGCGCTTCCATGGGGTGGAGGCGCTGCGTCTCACTCCTATCGACGGCAAGAACAAATATGGCCGCGACGGCTTTCTTGCGCATACCTACCTGCTGCGCGGCCGCCGCGGGGAATCGAGCGGCTGCGTCGTCTTCAAGGACTACGCCAGCTTCCTCGCCGCGTTCAAGAAGGGCAAGATCAAACGCCTCGTCGTGCGCGGCTAAGCAAGCCGCTGATGTGGCGCTCCTTCGCGCCCCCTCTGTCCTGCCGGACAGAGAGGGGCGCTGTCCCGCCGACTTCCAGCCAATTGTCAGTAGCCAGCCTCGAAACCGTTTTCATTCCCGGCCGAGGATACTATGACTGACCTGACCGGAGCGGCGGCTTCAACCGATCAAGAGGAATGTCATGACGATACGCGCTGTCGTTTGGGGCGAGAATATCCATGAGCGGACCAATGAGGTGGTGGCGGGGATCTACCCCGAGGGCATGCACGCAACGATCGCCGACGCGCTGAAGCTCGACCCAGAAATTTCCGTATCGTGGGCGACGCTTGAGCAACCGGAGCATGGCCTGCCGGCCGACCGTCTGGCGCAAACCGATGTCCTCGTGTGGTGGGGACACAAGGACCATGGCGCCGTCGCCGACGAAGTCGTCGAGCGCGTGGCGCGCCGCGTCTGGCAAGGCATGGGGCTGATCGTGCTCCATTCCGGCCATTTCTCGAAGATCTTCAAGCAGCTGATGGGCACGCCCTGCACGCTGAAATGGCGCGAGGCCGGCGAGCGCGAGCGGCTCTGGGTGACGAGCCCCAACCACCCGATCGCTGCCGGGATCGGCGAGTATTTCGAGCTTGAGAACGAGGAGATGTATGGCGAGCAGTTCGCCGTGCCGGAACCGCTGGAAACGGTTTTCATCTCCTGGTTCCAGGGCGGCGAAGTGTTCCGGTCGGGGCTGACCTGGCGCCGCGGCGCCGGCAACATCTTCTATTTCAGGCCCGGCCACGAGACCTATCCGACCTATCACGACGCGAATGTCCAAAAGGTGCTGCGCAATGCGGTGAAATGGGCGCACAACCCGCAGGGGGCGCATCCAGCCATCCTCGATGCGCCGAACGTGCCGGTGGAAAAGGCGCTCGAGCCGATCGTCGAGCGCGGCGGAAAGCTCCATGCCGCGGGCGAAGCCGGTTTTCGCTAGACCGCTATCGCAAAACTTCGGTTCGGAAAAATCCACGCTCGAACAAGAAGATAAGGCCTCATCCTAAGGATAAGAATCATGCGTCTCCTGATACTCGGCACCGGCTGGATGGCGGAAGAGCATGCCAGGCAGTTCAGCAGGATCGAAGGCGTCGAGCTGGTCGGCGCCGTCGATCTCGACCGCGCGCGTGTCGACAAGTTTTCGGACAGCTATGGTATTCCCAACCGGTTCACGTCGCTGGAGGACGCGCTCGCATGGGACAAGTTCGACGCGGTGGCGAACGTGACGCCAGACCGCATCCACCATCCGACCACCATGATGCTGATCGCGGCGGGCAAGCCGGTGCTGTGCGAAAAACCGCTGGCCGAAAATTACCAGCGGGCCAGCGAAATGGCCGATGCCGCCGAGCAAGCCGGCATCATCAACATGGTCAACCTGACCTATCGCAACGTCGCCCCGCTGCAGCGGGCACGTGCGATGGTGCTTGCCGGCGAGATCGGCCAGGTCAGGCATGTCGAAGCGTCCTATCTGCAGAGCTGGCTGGTCTCCAAGTTCTGGGGCGACTGGCGTACTGACCCGAAATGGCTGTGGCGGCTGTCACGCGGCCACGGCTCCAATGGCGTGCTGGGCGATGTCGGCATCCATATCCTCGATTTCGCCAGCTATGGCGCGGCGCTCGACATCGACCATGTGTTCTGCCGCCTCAGGTCCTTCGACAAGGCGCCCGGCAACCGGATCGGCGAGTACGAGCTCGACGCCAATGACAGTTTCACCATGGCGCTGGATTTCAGCAACGGCGCTTTTGGCGTCGTCCATGCCAGCCGCTGGGCAACCGGCCACCTCAACGAATTGCGGCTGCGCATCTATGGCGACAAGGGTGGGATCGAGGTCGTGCACAATCTGACCAACTCGGAACTGAAAGCGTGCATGGGCGAGGACATCGAGAACGCAAAATGGCAGGTTCTCGATGCCGGAACGGTGCCGACCAACTACCAGCGCTTCGTCGATGCTGTGCGCAACCGCGTCCAGGCCGAGCCGTCGTTCCGCCACGCGGCCGAATTGCAGAAGGTTCTCGACCTTGCCGTCGTCTCCGACGAGAAGAGGGCTGAGCTCAGGACCCATGCCGAAACCCATTGATGTTCGCTGAAAGGGGCCAGCCATGGTCACGCGCCGCGCCCAATGTTCCTGCGGTCAGCTGTCAGCCACCTGTTCGGGCGAGCCTGTACGCGTCTCTGTCTGCCATTGCCTGGCCTGCAAGCGGCGCACCGGCAGCGCGTTCAGCTTCAATGCGCGGTTTGCGGAGAATGATGTGTCTATCCAGGGACGAGCGGCGGAGTTCACGCGCGTTGGCGACGAAGGCGGCCGTGTCATCTACAGTTTCTGCCCGGATTGCGGCACCACTGTCCGTACCGGATCGATGTCCAGCCCGGTCTGATCGCCATTCCGGTGGGGGCTTTCGCCGACCCATTGTTCCCGCCGCCTTTCCTGTCCTTCTATCACGACAGCCGGCGCTGCGAGTGGGTCGAGGTCCGCACTGAGCCTCTGGCGACGTTCGGCTGAAGCCGTCGGCCACCTTCGGCTGACGTTTTTGGACGGTTCAGCCTGCTGATCCAGGGCGAGCCAACGATCGCTTGTTCGATGAATTGGAACCGTCCACACTCTCCACGCATTCGATGGACTGTGAACACGATGACTTCCAACAATGATCCGGGCAGCAATGATCCGGGTGGATCACCGGCAGGCTGGACGATCAAGCTCGGAGAGTCGCCTATAGTCGGTACAGCGATCCACAGCGGCACCGACGTTGGCAGGGCTTGTCGATCGCTCATGTGTCTCTCCGATCCCGACCGGCGTAGAGAGGAGGACCCGTTCACCGAGCGTTTCATCGCCGATTTTCCTACCCAGATCATCGTTCATCGGTCACGCTTCCAAGTGGATCTGAACCGTGCGCGAGACGCTGCGGTCTGCCGGTCGCCGGACCAGTCCTGGGGCCTGAAAGTCTGGCGAGAGCAGCCGGACGAGGACACCGTTACGGAGTCTCTCTCCTTTCACGACGCCTTCTACAGTGAGCTGAACCGTGTCCTTGCCGGTATCGAGAAGCGCCATGGCAGGTTCGTTCTCATCGACGTCCATAGTTATAATCACCGGCGCGACGGACGGGAGGCTATGCCTACGTCCCGTGACGTCGCGCCCGACATCAACATCGGTACGTCTTCCATGGACCGCGAGCGCTGGGCACCGGTCGTCGACGCTTTCATCGAGACGCTTCGCGGCCAGCGTCTCAACGGCGAGCCGATCGATGTGCGCGAGAATGTGTCCTTCCAGGGCAAGGGCGAACAGACCCGTTTCGTCCATGCCAATTTTCCGGAAACCGGGTGTGCCATCGCCGTCGAGTTCAAGAAGATTTTCATGGACGAATGGAGTGGCGAACCCGACTGGGGAACAATCGAGCGGCTGCGCGCCATGCTGGCGTCTACGGTGCCCGTCCTGGAGTCGGCGCTGCGGGCCATGCGATGAAGCCCAAGCTCGTTGAACCCCCGCCTCCATTGGCGCAAATCGAATCGGACCTGGACGCGCTTTTGCGGGACGGCAAGCCAATCCGCCGCGATTTCGGCAATGGCAACCGTTTGCACATGGATCGGCCGCTGCCCTTTCTGTGTGTCCATGTTGGGTCGCATCAGGATGCGGCATTCCATGCCGTCTCCGCCAACGCGTCCTATCTGATCGCGGCCGACATCGGCCTCGCCCGCGAGGCCGCGCGGCTGGTGGTGCGAAGGCTGCGCGATCACTGCGGCGCCTTCCTCATGCTGGACATCGGCGAGTTGGCCGAAGACCGGTTCCTGACCGAGGATGTTCCGTTCCTGCCGCCCTTCGAGATTGCGCTGGCCTGCGGCGACACGGCGGCGGAGAAGGCGGCACTGAAGCGCTTCGCCACCGCTGCGTCCGCACGCGAAGCAAAATACCGCACGCCCCGCGTCGACGAACTCAACCCCACGACACGCGCCGAAGCACGGCTTCTGGATGATCTCGGTGATGCGGCGTGCTTGACGGTACGCTTCGCACCGATTTACCGGGTGCCTGGCACCAAGCGCGTCTACCCCGAACTCCACGACCTTGTCGTCGCCAACATGGTCGATTCCGCGCTTCAGGCCGTCAGCGCCTTCCTGAAGGCATCAAGGCTGGAACAGCCGGCAACCCATCGTTCGCTGGGGCGGCGCGCCTATATCGACGCAGTGGTGCGCGCTGATCGGGCGATCGACAACGTCGCGTCGACATTCGATTTTCTGCTTGCCGTCACACCGATCAATGCCGAACCAGCCTGGCTGGAATTCCAGGCAGGCGCCTTCGAGCGTGTGCCCGTACTGCTCTACAGGCCGCTCGAGTTCGAGGTCGCCGGCCAGAAACGGAAGCTCTATTCGGTCTCGCTCGAGCATCTGGAAGATCCGCTGCTGACCACGCTGCTCTCGCAAAAGCAGCAGGAACTCGATCTCCAGCTGTCGATGCTCGCGGCGCGCGAAACGCCCCGCTTCGTCGAACTCGGACGAGCTCTCTATGGTAGCGTCGAGCCGAGCCTGGCGGCGCGAGCACGCGCCATTCTCGAAAAGGCGCCTAGCGTTGCGTCGGCCACCCGGCAGAAGGGCCTGGGCGCCGACGCTGTCGCCGCGGCCGCGCGAGACATGATCGCCGGCTACCGGGCAGCCTATCCCGAATTCGATGCCTCCGTGGAGATCCGCGGCGACCTGCCGGCCGGCCTCCTCGTCTCTCGAAACCGGCTGCTGGTTTCACGCGATACCAACCTTCCACCGGAGCGTCTGACTGCGCTGCTCAGTCACGAGATCGGTGTCCATCTGCTGACCTATTTCAACGGCGATGCGCAGGGGCTCGCCATTTTCCGCAACGGGCTCGCCGGCTATGAGGGCATGCAGGAGGGACTGGCCGTGCTGGCGGAATATCTGGTCGGCGGCATGACCGCAGCGCGCTTGAGGCTGATCGCGGCCAGGGTTATCGCCTGTCAGGCGATGCTCGACGGAGCAACATTCGAGGAGACCTTCCGCATCCTCCACAGGGATTTCGGTCTCGACGATCGCGGCGCCTTCAACGTCGTTCTGCGTGTCTATCGAGGCGGGGGCCTTGCAAAGGACGCCATCTATCTGCGGGGCATGGTGCAGATCCTCGATCATCTGAAGGACGGCGGCAGCCTCACGCCGTTCTGGATCGGCAAGATCTCCGCCGCGCATTTCGGAGCGATCCAGGAACTCAACGCGCGCGGCTTGCTGCGGGCGCCGCGCCTCGAGCCCGCGTTCCTCTCTTCCGACGCGGCGCGTCCGCGTCTCAAGAGAGCGATGGCGGGAATCGGTCCGATCGATATGGTTGAAACTTGAGCGGAGTCTCCTCGATGCGCATCGCGTTCTTTGTCAATTCCATTGAGAGCGAGACGCCCGCCTACACGACGACAGCGTTGGCGCTGGCCGCCGTCCAGCGCGGCCATTCCGTTGTCTATGTTGAACCAGGCGACTTCATACTGCGTCCGGATGACGGTCTGGCTGTCAGCGTAGCGGTTCTGCCGGATGCTTCCTACAAGACATCCGACAGACTGCATGCTGCCCTGAAGGATACAGCGAAGCAGAAAAAGACTTTGGCGATAAGCGATATCGACATTGTGTTTCTGCGCAACGATCCGTCGTTGGACGCCACCGATCGGCCATGGGCCGCCAACGCAGGCGTTATGTTCGGGCGGCTCGCGGCGGCTCGCGGCGCGATTGTCGTCAACGATCCGGATGGCCTGGGACAGGCGCAGAGCAAGCTCTACCTTCAGTCTTTTCCCGAGGCGGTCAGGCCGGCTACCCTGATATCGCGCAGCATTACCGAGATCCGCGCATTTATCGACAAACACTCGAAGGGCTGCATCGTCAAGCCACTCCAAGGATCGGGTGGCAAGAACGTCTTCCATATTGCAACGCCCACCGATTCCAACCTCAACCAGATTTTCGAAGCGGCCAGCGGTGACGGCTATCTCATCGCGCAGGTCTACATTCCGGAGGCCAAGGCTGGTGACGTGCGTCTTTTCTTGATGAACGGTCTGCCGCTGGTGCGCGACGGCAATTACGCAGCCTTTCGCCGCGTTCCAGCCAAGGGCGACGTCCGGTCCAATATCCATGCCGCTGGAACAGCCCGCAAAGTCAAGGTAACGGGCACGATGTTGGGCATTGCCGAGATGGTGCGCCCCAAATTGATCAATGACGGCATGTTTCTGGTTGGGCTCGACATCGTCGGAGACAAACTTCTGGAGATCAACGTCTTCACGCCAGGCGGGCTGACACGGCTCGCCGTCATGTACAAGACGGATTTTGCCACAAGCGTCATCATTGCGCTGGAGGAGAAGCGGACGCTGCGTCAAGCCTATGGAACGGCCATGACAAATTCGCGGCTGGCAACGCTCTGAGGAACGCAGGCAGGCCGGCTAGCAGGCCAACTAGGACGGCAAGTGGGTTGAGGTTCGCACTGAGCCTCTGGCGACATTCGGCTGAAGACGCCGGCCGGGTCTTTCCAGACTAGGGCAGAATCCAATCACTCTGAACGACCGAGTTCAATCCTTGTCTGCCCTTCGTTCGGAGAACTTCTACGGCAAGTTCTGACCCAAAGACGACTGACATCTGCCGCGACGTGGACGGCAGCTTTGCGCCGATCTCGGCCGTACAGATGAGTTTTGCCGCTTCCCGAAAGCGGACATCATGGGCAACACGCTGTAGGTCGACGTTGCGCCAATTGCCGACCTTCCTGGCGCTTCTCCATAGCTGCCGTTCGCGCAACGGCTCGAGTCGACCCATAGCTGCCATCCGAACTTATCCGGCCGCTTGACTCTGATGCAACCAAAGCGTGCTAGCCGTGGCGCGTGTAAGTGCCCATCAGGTGGTATAGATATGAACAATTATCGGCTGCCAGGGCGTTATAAAGCGCTCATTGTCGCAAACCTTGCGATTGGCATAACAGGCCTGCTGTTGCGGCCCATTTATCCGAAGAGCATCTTTATCGCGCTGTTTGTCATGTGCACAGTGCTTGCCGCTTTCACGTGTTGGGTAGCGTTTCAGGCCCGGAATCGGCCATCCACATCAAGGTCCCAAACGGGCGTCTCTGTCATTGTATTTCTGATGATCATGGGCATCAGCGTATATGGGATGTATCTGACGCTGCGCTCCATGTTGAAGTGAATGAGCAGCAGAAGGCCGCTTTCCACCCCAGCCGGACCTTGCCGAGCCTCATCAGGCAATCTGAGTCGGAACGCACCAACCGACCACGTGCGCCATTTGCCGACATTCACGGAGCGTTGGCAATCCCGACCTACGCCCGACCGCCGAATCGGCTGTGCGGTCGT